>CAIQEI010000047.1 GCA_903870815.1 uncultured Verrucomicrobia subdivision 3 bacterium | reverse complement strand
CGATGCGGAATATTTCGTTCGATGTCACGAGCCCGGTGCTGCCGCTCACCGGCACCAACTTTAACGGCACGAATTTGGTATTTTCCTTCGCCCCGCCGGCCGGAGCCTTGGACTATTATTCCAGCATTAAAGAAGGATCGGTGGCATTGGGCGGTTATGCCACCAATACCATAGCCGTCGGATCGACTTTGACCACCAATGGGAACACGCAGACGTTGTTCATACCCATCAACGCGCAATTTGTCTTTACGCTCATTTCCACCAATGACTCCACGTTGGATCTGATGGGACAAATTGTGGCCACCAATTTGATCACGGTGGCACCGCCGGTCATTGAATCAATTAGCGTCACCAACCACAGCGTGGTGGTTGCTGCAGCGAACACCACAGGGCAGTCGCAATTACTTATTTCCACCAATCTCACCGCCTGGACACCGGCCACCGTGACCACGACGACCAATAATTCAGGCTGGCTCATTTTCACCGCGCCGATGACCGGCGCCTACGAGTTTTTCCGGGTGCAGCAATAGCTGACTTTTTTGGCAAGGTCAGCCGGCGCCAGCGGATGACAGCAGCGAGGTTTTTTACAGACATCAAAAACCGAGCTTGGCGACTTCCTGCTGTAACGCGAGTTGGAAATCCGCCACGTCGGCCGCGGACGGTTTGTAGCCGGGCTGTTTCGGCACGACGCCGAGGCGGCCGGTCTGATCCAGATACCAATCGGCGGTTTGACCGTCACTGAACGCGACCTTGCCGCTGACGATGGAACCCGGCTTGGTGATTTGGTCCACGCTCACGGCCACTTTCCCGGCGCCCGGCGCGGGCGGAATCGGTTTGGCTTCCACTGGCGACGCAGTGGCTGGCGGCTCGACAACTTTGGGCGGCTCCGGGTCTTTGGGCGTGAGTTTCAAATCATCCACCAGAAAGCGCGCCTCCATATAAGTCAGCTTGACGCCGAATTCAGCCGCGAGGCGGCTCTGGATTTCCGAAAGTTTTGCGCCATCGGCAATCCACTTGGCGACGGTGAGTCTCTGGGCTTCGTCCAATTTCATCCCGGCAGTTTAACGAAAATCCGCGCGGAATCCAGCCTCAAGCTCTGGCCGCGCAATTCCTGCGCAGAGCAACTGGCGCGCGCAGAGTTTGCACGGTGGGCAATGGTAATTCATTGGGAAAACTTCATTTTACCCGATGGCACGTTCCTTGCGTAAGCAGTGGTATCCAGTGATGCCACGCTTTTGTGGCGTCATGGAATCAACCAACACGAACAACAAAAAATATGAAACTAAATCGCATCATTACCCTGGGCGCGATGGCAGCCTCGCTTGCCAT
Organism: uncultured Verrucomicrobia subdivision 3 bacterium; assembly: GCA_903870815.1. Lineage (GTDB taxonomy): Bacteria > Verrucomicrobiota > Verrucomicrobiia > Limisphaerales > UBA11358 > UBA11358. Next base: position 49,389 of record CAIQEI010000047.1, on the reverse strand, counting down.
CGGTGCCACGAGCCTGCTGGCGCAGGACAACGGCAACAATAACGGAGGTCCGGGCGGCGGCCAGGGTCGCCAGCGGGGCAACTGGGATCCGGCACAGATGCAGCAGCGAATGCTGGACCGCGTCCAAGAACAGCTCGGCTTCACCAACGACACGGATTGGGATGCCGTGAAACCGCTCGTCCAAAAAGTCATGGACGCCCGCCGCGACGTGTTTAGCGGACAAATGCGCGGGATGTTCGGCGGCGGTCGCAATCGTGGCGGCGGTCAAGGCGGACCCGGCGGCGGGATGATGGGCCAGACCAGCCCCGAACAGGAAGCGCTGCAAAAGGCGATTGACGACAACGCGCCGACCGCGCAGATCAAGAGTTTGCTGGCCAAATACAAGGCATTGCAAAAGACCAAACAAGCCAATCTCGAAGCCGCGCAGGCTGACCTCAAGGCCGTTCTCAACTCCAAGCAGGAAGCGCAAGCTTACCTGCTCGGCTTGGTGAATTAATGGTCCAAAACCAAGGCTGACGATCCATGGCCGCCACCCCGGTTCAGGATTCTACTACGAAGCAGTTGCTGGAACGCATGGTCGCGTCCCGGCAACTGTCTTCGCTGGACGCCGCCGTGCTGGCGAAACTGCCCGTGCAAGGCGAGGAGGCCATTCTACGCTGGCTCGCCACCGAATACGGCCTCGGTTATACGACGCTCGAAGACGCGGAGCCGGATCGTCAGCTGCTTTCGCTTTTTCCCGCGCGCATTTTGCTGAAAGAGGAACTGCTTCCGCTCCAGCGCGTGAACGGCTTGGTCGAAGTCGCGACCAGCCGCCTCTTTGCCACCCAGGGTTTCGACGCGCTGAAAACCCTGACCGGCCTGAACCTCAAGCCAGTGCTCGCCTCGAGCGAAGCCATCCAGCGCGAAATCAAAAAGCGTCTCGGCGTCGGCGCTGACACCATCGGCACGCTGGAGGAGGAAAAGGGCATCCAGGTGGTCGATGACAATGCCGAGGGCAACAATCTCGACGAAGGCGCGGAGGACGAGGCTTCGATCATCCGTTTCGTCAACCAGGTCTTGAAGGACGCGATTGAATTGCGCGCATCGGACATCCACCTCGAACCGTTCGAGGACGAATTCAAGATCCGCTACCGCATCGACGGCGAGCTGCAGGAAGTTCCGGTTCCGCCGCAGTTGAAACAATTCCAGCCGGCCATCGTTTCGCGCGTCAAGATTTTGAGTCATCTCAATATCGCGGAAAAACGCCTGCCGCAGGACGGCCGCATCAAGGTCCGCATCGACCAGGCCGAGGTGGACATCCGCGTTTCCGTTATCCCCATGCTGCACGGCGAGGCGGTGGTGATGCGCCTGCTGCGGCAGAATTCCACGTTGCACGGCCTGGCCGAAATCGGCATGAACACGCGCGAGCTGGAACATTTCCAGAATGTCCTCCGGCTGCCGCACGGAATCATTCTGGTCACCGGCCCGACCGGTTCCGGCAAAACCTCCACGCTTTACACCGCGCTCAATGAAATCAACGACGCCGTCCGCAAAATCATCACCGTGGAAGACCCGGTGGAATATCAGCTCAAGGGCGTCAACCAGATTCAGGTCAATGAAAAGTCCGGCCTGACGTTCGCCCGCGGACTGCGCTCGATTTTGCGCCACGACCCGGATGTGATTCTCATCGGCGAAATCCGCGACGCTGAAACCGCGCAAATCGCGGTGCAGGCGTCGCTCACCGGCCACCTGGTTTTTTCCACGCTGCACACCAATGACGCGCCCGGCGCGCTCACGCGGCTCGTGGACATGGGCGTCGAGCCATACCTCGTCGCGTCGTCGCTCGAAGCCGTGCTCGCGCAACGCCTCGTCCGCGTGCTGTGTCCGCATTGCAAGCAGCCGGACACTTCCGAGCGGGCGCAGACCTTCAAGCACAAGCTCGGCATTCCGGCGGACAAAATCATCTATAAATCCGTCGGCTGCCGCGAATGCCGCAACACCGGATTTTTTGGACGCCACGCGATTTTCGAGTGGATGGACACGGACGAGGAAATCCGGCAGTTGATTTTGAAATCCGCCTCGACCGACCTGATTCGCGCCGCCGCGCGCAAAGGCGGCATGCGCACGCTCGCCGAGGACGGCTGGCGGCTGGTCGCCGCCGGAGTCACGACGGTTGAGGAAGTTTTAAGCGTGACGACGGCGAAGGAAGTCGAGAGCGCGACCCAAAACCAAACCGGCGGATCCGCCGCGAGTATCGCGGTGGCTCGTTAAGATGAAGAAACATTCAACCACCAACATTCAACGTCCTACGCTAATCGACTGCATTGCGCCGGCCCTTGGGTATTCGGCGGTGATTATTGAACGTTGAATGTTTTCCTGATTTTCAAATGCCTTCATTTTCCTATAGAGCGTTGCAAGCCGACGGCAAAATTGCCGAGGGCGTGCTGGACGCCGGCAGCCGCCCGGACGCGCTGCGGCAGATCGAGACGCTCGGTCTGCGACCGGTGAAGGTGGCGGAAATAATTTTCAAGGCGGCGAAGAATGGTTCGGTGCAGGCGGGTTCGTCCGCCGGGCTGGGGAATTTTTCCTTCAAGATCGGGGCCAAGAAAGTCTCTGCAAAGGAGCTGGAGAATTTCACCCGGCTGCTTTCCAGTCTACTGGCGGCGGGCGTGCCGTTGAGCCGCGCGCTGGTCATTTTGCAGAAGGAAGCGTCGTCGCCCGCTTCAAAAGCCCAGTGGAAGCAAATCCACGATTACGTCGTGGATGGCTTGTCACTGGCGGACGCGATGGCAAAATCACCGGAAACGTTTCCGCGAGTGTATATCGCGATGGTCGAGGCGGGCGAGGCGGGCGGGTTTCTCGACGTGGTGCTGGCGCAGATCGCGGAATTTCAATCGCGCGAAAAGGAGCTCAAATCCAAGGTGATGACGGCGATGCTGTATCCGTGCATTTTGCTGGTGCTAGCGCTGGTGGTGTTGACGGTGTTGCTCGTGTTTTTCATCCCAAAGTTCCAGCGCGTCTTTGCGAGCATCCACGGCTCACTGCCGCTCATCACGCAAATGATCATCGGCGCGAGCCATTTGATGCGCGCCTACGGACTGCTTGCAGGCGTCGGGCTGGTTGGATTGTTTTTTCTGGTGCGCACCTGGTTCGCTTCCGCGAAAGGCAAGCGCATCTGGGAAGGCTCGGTTTTAAAAGCGCCGTTGGTCGGACCGCTCATCGCGCAATTTGCCATGGCGCGGTTCTGCCGGATGCTCGGCACGCTGATCGGCGCGGGCGTGCCGCTGGTGCACGGCCTGAACGTTGCGCGCCGCTCGATCGGCAACCAGATTCTCGTGGACGCCGTGGCACAATCCATCGAGCGCGTGCAACAGGGCGGCCGACTCGGCCAAAGCCTCGCGGACTGCCGGTCGCTATTCCCCGGCTCAGTACTGGAGATGATTTCCGTGGCGGAAGAAAGCGGACGGCTCGACGCCGAACTCGTCCGCATCGCCGCCGAAACCGAGACGGACCTCGATCGCAATCTGAAAACCGCCGTGGCGTTTGCGGAGCCGCTGATGCTGTTTTTAATCGCGGGCTTCATCGGCGTCATTTTCATCGGCATGTTGCTGCCGGTGCTGTCCATGGGTGAATACATCAAATAAAAACAACGTTTATGAAAATAAAATACACAGACCTTCGGAGGGACGAGCGCTGCGAGTCCCTATATAACCAACCAGGCGACATTTTGGGGACTCGTGGAACTCGTCCCTCCGGCCGGCTTTTGCGCCGCGCTTTCACGCTCGTGGAAATGCTGCTGGTCGTGATGATCATCGGCATCCTCGCAGCGCTGGTCATTCCGAAAATTGTGGGAAGAAGCGAACAAGCGCGCACGACGGCTGCCTATGCGGACATCAACGGCGGCATTAAATCCGCGCTCGGCGCTTATGAGGTGGACAATGGTTTTTATCCCAAGAGCCTCCAGGATTTGATTGTGCAGCCGGGCAACGCAAAAAACTGGCACGGGCCATATCTCGACAAGCTCCCGGTTGACCCGTGGGGCAACCCTTACATTTATTATTATCCGGGCAAGCACAGCGCGAATTCCTACGACCTGCTTTCCGTCGGACCGGACGGCAAGGAAGGAACCGACGATGACATTGTCAGTTGGACAAAGTGAATGTGACCAGTGACCAGTGGCAAATTGCAAGTGACACGAAAGCATGCCCCGCGCAAAGGGCAGTTTCCAGTCACCGGCCACGCGTCGCGCGTCACGCGGACGCCTTCACGTTGATCGAACTGGTGCTCGTGCTCGCGCTGCTGGTGATTATCACGTCCATCGCGGCGCCGGCGATGTCGCGGTTTATCCGGGGCCGCGCGCTGGATGCCGAGGCGCGGCGGTTGTCGGCGCTGATGCACGCGGCGCAGAGCCGCGCGGTTTCCGAGGGCGCGCCGATGATGTTGTGGGTGGATGAGCAAGCCGGCAGCTACGGGCTCGCGGCGGAAATGAGCGGGCTGAACGGGGACGCGAAAGCGGAAGATTTGACCGTGGATTCGACGTTGCAGATTGCGGTTTTGAATATCGGCACCGTTGCGACGACGTTTAAAAAATTGCCGGCGATCCGGTTTTTGGCGGATGGCACGGTGGACGAGAGCAGCCCGCAAACTTTGAAATTAACGGATAGTGCAGGGTTCTCGCGCTGGCTGGCGGAAACACGGTCGCGGACTGGTTATGAAATTAACGATACCGGCCAACCCTAAGTGCGCCGCGTTCACGCTCGCGGAAGTTCTGGCGGCGCTGCTATTTCTGGCCATCGTCATTCCGACGGCCGTGGAGGCGCTGCACGTCGCCAGCCTCGCCGGCGAGGTCGCGGTGAGAAAAAGCGCGGCGGCGCGCGTGGCGGACCGGATATTGAACGAGAGCCTGGTGACGACGAACTGGGCCGGCGGCACGCAGAGCGGCACGGCCACGGAAGGCATCCTGGATTTTAAGTGGCAGCTGACGAGCCGGAACTGGCCGGAAGAATCGATGCAGTGGCTGACGGCGGCAGTGACATTTTCCGCGCAGGGCAAAGATTATTCGGTGACGTTGAGCACGCTGGCAAATACGCAGACGCAGCCGGTGACAACCCTGAATCCATAGTTAATATTTTTTGAAAATTGAAACAAAAAAAGTTGAATGGTTGAATCGTGGCACCGTTGAATCGTTGCCGCGGGCGGACCAGCTTTGCGATTCAACCATTCAAGCGTTCAACCCGTCATCCCGCCGCCGCGCCTTCACGCTGATCGAGATGATTCTCGCCATCGGCCTCGCGGCGATTGTGCTGATCGCCGTGAACGCGGTGTTTTTCACCTCGCTGCACCTGCGCGACGCCACTTCGGACCTGGTGGATGCGGCGACCCCGGTCGATTCAGCGGTGACCTTTCTGAAACGCGACCTGCAATGCTGCGTCACGCCCACCAACGGCACGAGCAAGATTTTGTCCGGCGGTTTCCGGGTCGGCGACAATATCACCAGCGCCGGCATCAGTGATCCGGTGGCGATTGAAATGTTCACCGCAACCGGCGCTTTGAGCGACCGCCAGCCGTGGGGCGACATCCAGCGCGTGACGTACGAATTAAAAAATTCCGCCACGCCGTCCGCGCCCGGAAAAGATTTGTACCGCAGCGTCGTGCGAAATCTGCTGCCGGTCTCGACCCCCGCCGTGGACGACCAACTGATGCTGAGCGGCGTCGCGAGCGTGAAATTTTCCGGTTACGACGGCGCGCAATGGCAGTCTGCCTGGGACACGACCGCCGCGATGGCGGTGAACACCAACCTGCCCATGGCCGTGCGCGTCGAAATCCAGCTGGCCGGCAATCCCAATGCGCAGCCGGTGGTAATCGTCGTGCCGATTGATTCGGTCACCCGTACCAATGCGGTGCTGGCTAGTTCCAGCAGCACGGGAAATTGAAAATGAACCTTCAACCTTCAACCTTCAACGCCCAACGCCCAACGCCCAACGGCGTTCGGTGCGCCAGTTCATTGGAGGCTGAAGGTTCGGCGTTGAAGGTTGGACGTTTCCGCAGAACCGAACACGGCTCCGTCCTCATCATCGTGCTCTGGGTCGCCATCGGCCTCGTCAGCATCGCGCTGTATTTCGCAAACTCCATGAACTACGAGCTGCGCGCGGCGGACAACCGCGTCAACGGCCTGGCGGCGGAGCAGGCCATCGAAGGCGCGGCGCGCTATGTCGCCTATGCGCTCCAGAATTTTGCAACCAACGGCGCGGTGCCAGACAACACGCAGTTCAAATGCGAGGCGGTGCCGGTGGGCGATGCGAAGTTCTGGCTCATCGGGCGCGACCTGAATGCGGACAACCCCACCACCCCGTATTTCGGCCTGGTGGACGAGGGCGGCAAGCTGAATTTGAACAGTGTCAGCACAAATGTCTTTCAATATCTGCCGAACATGACGTCCGATTTTGCGGACGCGATCATGGACTGGCGCGGCACGAACGGCGCCGTCTCGCTGGACTACATGTCGCTCGGTTACGCGCCGAAAAATGCGCCGTTCGAGACGGTGGACGAACTGCGGCTCGTCTATGGCGCGTCGGAGGATTTGCTTGTCGGCGGGGATTTGAACCGCAACGGCGTGCTCGACGCGAACGAAAAGGATTTGCACCGCACCGGCGAACTTGACCCCGGCCTGTTGGAATATGTCACCGTCTACACCCGCGAGCCGAATTTCCACGCCGACGGCACGACCCTGACGAACGTGAACACGGCGACGCAGGCGCAGTTTCAATCAATCTTCCAAAACGCCGGAACCAGCAGCGCCACCCGCATGGCGCAGTCCATCTACCGCACCATTCATCCGAATCCGAATAACCGACTCATCGTCAATAACTGCAACGGCCTGCTGGATTTCTGCCTGCGCTGCAAAAATACCGGCCTGAGCTCGGGCGATTTTGCGAACATCTCCGACAGTGTGACGACCAGCACCAACGCCTATTTCCGCGGCCGCGTGAACGTCAACACCGCCACCGCCGACGTGCTGACGGCGGTATTCATGGGCGCGAACGTGGACGAGCAGACGGCGTCCGGCGCAGCGCAGACGCTCATCAGCTATCGTCAGCAGAACCCGAACAATCTCGGCTCCATCGCGTGGATCATTGACGCGCTCGGCAACAACAGCCCGGTCGTCACGGCGCTGACGCGCGGAAACTTCGTGACCACACACAGCTACCAGTTCACCGCCGACATCGCGGCGGTCGGGGCGTTCGGGCGCGGCTACCGGCGCGTGAAATTCATTTTTGACGTGAGCGACGGCAGGCCGAAAATCCTCTACCGGCAGGACCTGAGCCGGCTCGGCTGGGCGCTGGGCGAGAAAGCCCGGGAAAATCTGGTCGCGAAAGACACGCCATGAAACCTGATTTCAAAATCAACTTCCGCCGGCGGAAAAAGCTGACGACGCTGCTCGGCCTCGCGCTGGACGGCAGCCGTCTGGACGGCGTGGTGCTCAAGCGCACGAACGGCTCGCTGGCCGTGTGGCAAAAATTCTCCGCGCAGCTGGCGCTCGATCCGCTGACGGCAGCGCCGGAACTGGCCGGCCGCGAACTCCGCAATCAGCTTGACGCCGCCGGCGTGCGCGAACGCCATTGTGTTGTCGGCGTACCGCTGAAATGGGTGTTGACGGCGGCGACGGAACTGCCGCCGTTGCCGGCGGCCGACGCGAAAAGCCTGCTGCTGCTGGAAGCCGAGCGCGGCTTTCATTCCGACGTGGCGACGCTGCAGATTTCTGATTCGCGCAGCCCGCTGGCGGACGGCAAGGAAAATGTTCTACTCGCGGGCATTCCAGCCACGCACCTGGCCGCCTTGGAAAAAGTTCTCGCGGCGGCGAAGTTGAAGCCGGTCAGTTTTGCGCCCGGGATTTCCGCGCTACAATTTCCCGGCGACGAAAAATCCGGCGGCGTGCTCGCCCTGGCGATCGGCGAGCGGAATGTTTCATTGCAAGTCACAGCCGGCGGCGGCGTGGTGGCGTTACGCTCCCTCGATGGTGCAGTGGAAGACGAAGCCGGGCGGCGCACGCTGCACGTGGATTTGGTGGCGCGCGAGACCCGGGTCACGCTCGGCCAGTTGCCGGGCGGGCTGCGCGACGCAGTGAAGCGGATCCGAATTTTCGGCCCGCGCGAGCTGGCGCAACCGCTCGCGGATGAGCTGGAACTGCGCTTTGACCCGGCGGGCTTGAAAGTGGAATGGGTTTCGGCCTGTGCGCCGGATGAATTCGGGGTGACCCTGCCGGGGGAAGCCCTGTTGTCGCCGGCGTTCTGCCTCGCGGCGAGATTTTTGGCGGGGCAGCCGCCGGCGTTCGAATTTCTGCCGCCTAAGCCGTCCTTCATCGGGCAGTTCGCAATGAAGTATTCATCCGGCCGGTTGCGCACGACCGGCGCGGTGGCGGCGGGGATGGCGGCGGTTGTACTCGGAATTTTTTTGGTGCAACAGATTCAACTGTGGCATTACCGGTCGCAGTGGTCGCGCCTGGCGGCGAAGGCCGGCGAGTTGCAGGCGATCCAGGACAACGTCCGGCAGTATCGCTCATGGTACGACGGCTCGTTTCCCAATCTCGCGATATTGCGGCAGTTGTCGCTGTCGTTTCCGGAGGATGGCTCAGTAACGGCGAAAACCATCGAGGTGCGCGACGGACGCACGGTGACCTGCTCCGGCACGGCGCTTGATTACGCGGCGCTGCTGGCGATGCAGTCCCGGTTGCGTGCGGCGGACGGCGTGAACGACGTGAAGCTGGAACAGATCCGCGGCAAGGCGCCGATGCAATTTGTATTCGAATTCAAATTCAACCACGGAGGCGGCCGTGAAAATTGAAAATCGCCAGCAGTTTCTCATGCTGTTGACCATCGCGGCGGCGGGATTGTTGGTGGCGGTTAACTTCATCCTCACGCCGCTGGCGGGCTGGTGGTCGGACCGGCAGACCCAGATCCGGGAGTTGCGGTTGAAGGTCAACGATGGCAATGAGCTGGTCCGGCGCGAGGCGGTCGTCCGCCGCCGCTGGGCGGACATGCGGGCAAACGCGCTGCCGGCCAACACGTCGCTCGCCGAGCAGCAGTTGTTCACGGCGGTGGACGGCTGGTCGCGCAGCAGCGGCGCGGAGGTGACGAGCCTGATGCCGCAATGGAAGAATGATTCGACGAATTATCTGACGCTCACCTGTCGCGTGGAGACTTCCGGCGACCTCGGCGCATTGAGCAAATTTCTATATGACCTGGAGGGCGGGCCGCTGGCGTTACGGCTGGATTCGCTGGAGGTCAACGCGCATGACAAGGAGGGCCAGCAATTTACTATGAGCGCGGAAATCAACGGGCTGGCCCTGATCCCGCCGGATAAAAAATGAAACCGACCCGAAATAAAATAATCTGGCTGACGGCGTTCGCGCTGGCCGGCGGGGGCTTTGCCGACGCGCAATCGAACGCTGTGTCGGGCGCGACGGACTACGCGGCGTTCACCCAGTTCGTCACGGAGCGGAACATTTTCGACCCGAACCGCCAGCCGCATTACGTTTCCACCCGGCCGCGGATCCAGACGACCCGCACGCGGGTTTCGTCGTCGGCTCCGGAGTTCACGCTGGTCGGCACGATGAGCTATGGCAAGGGGCGGTTCGCCTTTTTCAACGGGAACAACGACGACCTGAAAAAGGCGCTGCCGGTTTCCGAAAAAATTGCCGGCTACACGGTGACGGTGATCGGCCAGGGTCGCGTGACCCTGGAATCCACGAACCAGCCGGGGAAACTTGATTTGCAGGTCGGCGATGTGATGCGCCAGGAAAACGGCCGGTGGGAGCTGTCCGGCGCAGGCGATCTGCCCGCCGGAACCAGTGGCGCGGCCGCGGATCCGGGCGCTTCGCCGGATGGCTCGAGTTCAACGCCGGTACCTTCGCCCGCCCTGGGACAGAATGAAATTTTGAAAAAGCTGATGCAGCAACGTGAAAAGGAAAACCAATGAAAAAATTCTTCTTGAACCTCCTGGTCGCCGGCGCGGCGGGTTGGCTGGTTTCGGCGGGCGCCCAGCCCGCGACCGACGCGGGCAACACCAATAATCCGGCGTCCGCGGCGGTCGAGCCGGCGGTGCCGCGTGGCAGCGCAAACCCGACCCCCGATGCGGGCAACCTGCCGACGCCACCGCCGGAAGCCATGACGGCCGTCGAACCGGCCGCGAACAATGCCGCGCCGGGTGAGGAAATGACTTCGGCAGCCACGAATGCCGCGCCGGAGGTGATTTTGCCGGCGACGAACGGCGTCGCGCCGGCCGAAAACATCGAGGCCATCTTCATGCCGCCTGCGACCGGCACGAACGTGGATGCGCTGCGGATGAATTTCCGCAACGCGCCGCTGGAGATGGTGCTGAATTATTTGAGCGACGCGGCCGGCTTTATCATCGTGCTGGACACCCGGGTCAACGGCAACGTCAGCGTCATCAGCAGCCATCCGATGACGCGCGACGAGGCGGTGGACCTGCTGAATTTCGAGCTGAACAAGAACGGCTATGCCGCCATCCGGGAAGGGCGCACGCTGACCATCGTGGACAAGAACGACGCCAAGACGCGCGATATTCCCGTGAAGACCGGCAACAACCCGGACCTGATCCCAAAGAACGCGGAGATTGTCACGCAGATCATCCCGATCCGGTTTGTCGAGGCGCGACAACTCGTCTCGGATTTGACGTCGTTTGTGTCGCCGCAGGCCACGGTCGTGGCCAACGAGGAGGGCAATTCCATCGTCATCACCGACACGCAGTCGAACATCCGGCACTTGGCGGAGATCATCAAGGCGATTGACAATAGTGCGGAGGCGGAGACGGAGATCCGCGTGTTCCGCCTGAAATACGCCAGCCCGGCGGACGTGGCGTCGGAGCTGGCCAGTATTTTTCCGAATGGCGGCTCCGGCAACAGCACCCAGGCCCCAACCCGTTTTGCCGGCGCCGGAGGCGGGCCGGGCGCGTTTTTTGCGCAGATGATGGGCCGGGGCGCGGGCGGCGGCGGGCAAACCGCCGGTGGCGGTTCCAGTGACCGGGTCAAAAAGGCAACGCAGGTCACTGCCGTGGCCGATTCGCGAATCCAGGCGGTCATCGTGACGGCACCGAAGGATTTGATGGAGCAGATCTCGGGCATGATGAACGACCTCGACGTGCCCTCGACGCGCGACCAGAAGGTGTTTGTCTTTCACATGAGCAACGGCGACCCGCAGCAGGCGGTACAGGTGCTGCAAAACATGTTCCAGACCGGCGGCGCGTCGCGCTCCGGCAGCAGTTCATCGCAGAACAGCGCGTTGATGCAGCGGGCGCAAAACAACACGACCACGAGTTCCTCCGGCACCAGCGGCTCCGGTATCGGCGGCTCTACCCTGGGCGGGGGCGGCAGCAGTGGACGACCGCAATTTTAATCCACCTATGCAACTGTTGAATAAAAGGAAATTACATGAAAACGCAAATTTTTAAAAACTATCTCGGCCTCGCGGTTGCCTTGTGGCTCGGCACGGCGCTCGAACTGTCCGCGCAGCAACGGGGCGGTGGCGGCGGCTTTGGCGGCTTTGGCGGCTTCGGCGGTTTCGGCGGGATGGGCAACGCCGGCCGCAGCAGCAGCAGTTCCACGGCCGGCCAGTACAACAACAACGGCACCGTCGGGAGCGCAACCATCACGGTGAATCCGGACACGCACGACATCGTGGTCATTGCCGACGAGGAGACGAGCCAGCAGATCAGCAACGTCATCGCCAGCCTCGACGCGCCCTCGCCCCAAGTGCTCATCAAGGTCGTCTTTGTCGAGGTGGACGACAACAAGGCGTCCGCCATCGGCGTGCAGGGCAACTACACCGGCTTCAACAATAACTTCTCCCAGCTCACCAGCTATGTGACGAACTACGCGGTGGTTCCCGGCGGAAACAATGCGGCCAACACGATTGTCCCCACCAGCATCACCCCGGTTTATTCGAGCGTAAACGCGGGCAACAACTTCGGGCTGCCGCAGTCGTTGTCGGGTGCGACCGGGAACGGCGGAATTTACCAGATCATGGGCAACGATTTCACGGCGACGATTCAAGCCCTCGCCACCGCCGGCAAGGCGCAGGTATTATCGCGTCCGTCCATTCTGGCGCGGGACGGCCAGCAGGCAGAGATCGTCGTCGGCCAGAGCATCTACCTGCCCAGCAGCGTAAGCCTGACCACCATCGGCGGCACGGGCACCTCAGCCACGGTTCCGACCATCAATGGAACCTACCAGAACGTCGGCATCCAACTGGATGTCACGCCCTTCATCGGCGCGAACAGCCTCGTGCAAATGATTCTCCAGCCGCAGATCACGTCCATTGATACCTCGACGCCCGGCCAGGTGATCCAGGGCGGCAGCCTGATTTCGTCCGCGGTGTATGCGCCCAATCTCAACAAGCGTTCCGCCAACACCGTGGTCATTACGCCCGACGGCCAGCCCGTCGTCATTGGCGGACTCATCGGCAGCAACAAGGCTTCCAATGAAAGTAAGATCCCACTGTTGGGCGACATCCCCCTGCTCGGCCAATTGTTCCGGTTTACCGCCAAGTCGAGCACCAAGAACGAACTTCTGATTTTTCTCACGCCGCATATCGTCCGCGCGCCGGATCAGCTCGTCGCCATGGCCGGCCACGAAACCCGGCAGTCGCAGCTCATCACCAATTCCGTTCCCGAACAGGAACTGGATCGTTTCCTCGACCGCCTGCCGGTGAAACGCAATTAGCCGATTGTCTTTTCCCGCCGTCGCGCCAGACTAAAACCCGGATGAAATTGAAACGCAGCCACCAACTCGCCGCCGGCCTGCTGGCGGCGGCGTGGCTGCTGATCGTCGGCTGGCAGGTGCAGGAACACCTCCGCGTGGTCGAGGCCGCCAAGTCCGACCTCCGCAACCGCTCACGCGAAATCGCCAGCACTCTGAGCGCCGTCACACGGGCGCTCCGATTTCGCGGCGCGGTATTTCAGGAACGGCTGGAACCCGTTCTCAACGAACTGGTCAGCAATCACACCAACAGCTTCGTCAATACCAGCGGCCTGCTCGCCATCGGCCTGCTCAACACCGAGGGCGACCCGGTGGTCGTCGCCGGCGACACGAATCTGATTTCCCGCGAACAGCTCGCCGATCGTGAACGCTGGTCCGGCGGGTGCGTCACGTTTGTCCTGCCCGTGGCCGGCGCGAGCGTCAGCCCCGAAGGCGCGACCAACAACGCCACCGTCGTCCTGCCGAACTTCCGTAATTTTACCAATGCCCTGACCCGCGGCCGCGATTTTCCCGGGCGTGAACCGTTCCCGGGCGGCACCAATGCCCTGGACTTTTCGGCCACGAATTTTCCGCCGCCGCCCACGAACGCCGCCGGTGAAATCGAAGCACCTGCGCCGCCGCCCGATGCCGGCGAGCGCCCGCGCGGCGGCAGCCGCCGCCCGCCGTGGATGCGGTGGATGAACGAGAATGAATTCAAGGCGCTGGCGGCCAAACGCGAACTGCACGGCCTCGTCCTGGTCCTCTCCACCGACAGTTACCGCGCCCTGTGCACGCGCGACCTCTGGCTGCGGGGCGTGATCGCCTTTTTCGCCGGTATCTCGGCGCTCGGCGCCGGCCTGGCGTGGCGCAACCTGCGCCGGAACGCCGAACTGCAGATCCGCCTCGTCCGCGCCAGCGAGCTGAATTCGCATCTCCGGGAAATGAACCTCGCCGCCGCCGGTCTGGCACATGAGACGCGCAATCCGCTGAACCTCATCCGCGGCCAGGCGCAGATGATTGCACGCCTGCCTGACGCCTCGCCCGAAGTCCGGGAGAAATCCAAGAACATCGTAGCCGAAACCGACAAGGTCACCGCGCAACTCACCGAGTTCATCAATTATTCCCGGCCGCGCGAAGTCCGGCGCACGAAGGTCCCGCTGACCGCCGCCTGCTCGGAAATCGTCCGCACACTCGGCTACGACATCGAGGAAAAGAAACTCCGCATCGAGGTCGCCGGCGATCCGCTGGCGGTTGAAGCCGACGAGCAACTGCTGCGGCAGGTGTTGTTCAATCTGCTCATCAACGCCACGCAAGCCGTGAGTGAGGGCGGCCAAATTCGGGTTGAAGTCCGCCGGGCGAATCCTTCGGAGGCAATACTGGAAATCCGCGACGACGGCCCCGGTGTGCAGCCGGAGAACCGGCGGGAGATCTTCAAGCCGTATTTCACCACCCATCAAAAAGGCACCGGCCTCGGCCTGGCCATCGTCTCGCAGATAGTCCTCGCGCACGGCTGGGAAATTGCGTGCCTGCCCAACACACCGCACGGTGCCGTCTTTCGCCTCACGCATCTGAAGCTGGCCGCGTGAGGCCGCCGGGTTTTGAAATGGAATGGGCTGATTTTACAGTATCCCCCGGCCCGTTGGTTCATTTTTCCGTTTTTTTCCTTGAATATACAAAGCCAGTTTAGTAACCTCGAATCACACCCGCTGAATCACCAAGAGGTGGGTATGAGGCTGACGGGCCTTCCGACAGCCGTGGGTAATACAAGATGCCGGCGCAATGCCCGCAAGTTGTAAAATGGGCAGACTGATTCCAGTCTGCCCTTCTTTTTCCAGCAGGTTCAGTGAAATCAATCAAAGGACATAAATGTCATTGCCTTCCCTCGCCCGCCTCCCGAGTGTCGCCCGCTCGTGCTGTCACACAATTGTAACTTGCCGCCATCCAATCGTTATCTAATCTTCACACGATGAATCCGGCGGACTTATTCTCCCACGAAACCAACCCGGTGAGGCTTGCTCCCGGCGAAACCCTTTTCCAGGCGGGCGACGCCCCCGACGGGATGTTCATTCTATTGGAAGGCGCGCTGGACGTGATTGTGGAAGGCAAGGTGGTGGAGAATTCCGTACGCGGAGCCATCATCGGGGAAATGGCCCTCATCGACCAGTCGCCCCGCGGCGCCACCGTTGTCGCCCGTGAACCTTCCAGCCTCGCCAGGCTGGACGGACCTCGTTTTCAGCGGCTCATCCAGCAAAATCCTTTCTTCGCCACGCATGTGATGAAGGTTCTCGCCGACCGCATCCGTCACCTGGACCGATTGCTTGCGCAATCAAAGAATCCCTGATCGTTGTCGGTTATCGGCATCTCTTCAAAGGCTCCGGCACTTCCGAAGTCGTTGCTTTCCAAAGGCCGGATTCGCAAAGCCGGCGGCATGTGGTATGCTTATAATGGAGTATGAGCATGAGCATCATGGCATTTGTCGTAATGGCCTTGTTGTCGGGCCTGCTTCTGGCGGCCACCGTGGCCGGCGAACGGGACATCCGGCGACCAGTATTGTACCAGACTGGCGACAGCAGTTTGGGTCCCCTTTCCGTGAACTGGCTGGGAGGGATGGCCTTGCTTGGCGCTTTTTTGATCTGTTTGATGACCTAGGCGCGCGGGGACGACAGATAGATATTTTCACCAAAGAAAGGGAAATCTTTGCGGTTGGCGACTGGCCCCGCGTTTAGGAAATAAATAATCCTGCAAGCCGACCGGTTTTCAGCGTGGTTTATCCGCCGTTCCGGTCAGGACATAGACATACGCCACTTCCGGCGGAATGTCGCCAAAGACGAACGGCATCGGTCCCCCAACCGTCGAATAAAACCCGGCGCCGACTCTGGGGTTCCACGTGGACAGCCAGGGACAAACCGGCGTGGTGACGACTTCCAGCAAGCGGCTGTCTTTGGGGCGGGCGGGCCGGCCGCTGGAATTTTGGACGGGCATGATCACGAAGTCGCCCGGCTTCAATTCCGAACGGACAAAACCCAACGGCCTGGCCCCGGCCAACTGCAGGTAATATTGAAATCCCCAGTGACCGGAAAACCAGAGCCGGCCGGACCGGGCAGACGATGGAACCTGGATTTGTTTGATGCTGTTGGCGGCGGCGCTGGCCAGTTGAAAATCCGCGGTCGCCAGTAGCAGGCTCAAAACCGCGCCGGCCAGGAGCGAACATTTCATCCCCGCAGTTAATGCCGGTTGATTCTGCTCCAATCGCCGCGCCAGCAGAATGGCCACCGCGGGAGCCATCGGCAGGATGGCGCGAATATTGACCATCCAATAGACCAAGGCCGCGAAAGCAAAGGTTCCCAGCACCCAAAAGGCCAGCAGCCACTTGGTTGAATCCCCGTTCCGGCCGATGTCCGCCAAGGCCAGCACCAGCACCAATACCCCACCCGCCGTCCAGATAAAAATCTGGATTTCGGCTCCCACCCGCAGGTTTCCGGTGAGCCAGGAATAATCCTTGGTCATCATTCCGCCGGCCAGCGCGAGGGCCACGCCCAAAGCCGCACCGGCGGTCAATAGCAGCAGCCTCCGTTTGCCCCACAGGCAAGGCGCGCAAAAGAGCACGACGGCAAAACCGCCGCCGGTGAAGGTCAAAACATTCAGGACCTTGAACAGCCTTGAAAATCCGTGGGCGGTCTGGTTGGCGGTGGCGTATTGATTGGACGCCAGGAAATGCGGGTGCCCGTAGAGGTGAAAGGTCCACCATTCGCTGGCGCCCAAGGCCAGGGCCGGAATCAGCAGAAAGGCCAGCCAACGTCCAACACCCCGCTTTTCCATCAAGCCATAAGCCGCCAGGAGCGGGAGGAGGCAGATGCCGTTGTATTTCGTCAGCAGGGCCAGCGCCGCCAGCATCCCGGCCCAAAATAATTTCACCGGGCGGTTTTGCCTCAATCCTTCCGTCCAAAATACCACCGCCCAAAC
Source organism: uncultured Verrucomicrobia subdivision 3 bacterium (assembly GCA_903870815.1). Taxonomy (GTDB): domain Bacteria; phylum Verrucomicrobiota; class Verrucomicrobiia; order Limisphaerales; family UBA11358; genus UBA11358. The sequence goes on along the minus strand of CAIQEI010000047.1, from coordinate 32,696 downwards.
CCAGCCGGCCAGCATCGCCACATCGCACATGACCGTCGTGCTGGAGACCAAAAAGCCGGGTGAAACCAGGATGGCCAGGGCGGCCAACTGCGGCCGCCGGCAAAAATGACCCGCCAGCCGGTAAGTTCCCAGCACCACCGCCACCGCCGGCAGCAAACCGGCCAGGTGCAACCCAATTTCGCTCCACCCAAAAATTCCGGCCGCCAGCGCAAGATAATAAGACATCAGCGGCGGATTTTGGGTCGCCGACCACATCGGCTCGGCGATGCCAAACCAGTTGACCTCGAAACCGTAGGGATTTCCCGGATGCACCTGGATTTGTTGCGCCGCCCAGATGAACAGCGGGTCGTCGAGGTTGAACGGCTTGGCCAGAAAGGGAGCCAGCGCGGCGACCGTCAGCAGGGTGAGCGCCCAATACGGATGGCGGAAGATCCAATCCGTAATCACTTGCCGGCAATTCCGGTCCGGGCGCGTTTGCGAGTCGGCCATTTCAAATACGATAATGGATGGAACCGCCGGGGAAACTTTTTTCGGAAGGTGGCGCAGCAAACTGAGGCTCGCAGCCCTGCGCCGCCAGGATTTACCTCGTGGCCACGCCTTGACCAAAATCGATTTGTGAACTTGACGCACACAACCCGGTATGTGCCGACAAAGCTGCAGATAATACTTGCACCGGGCCTGAATCAGGGCGAGCTTAACCCAAGCAATCAAGACCGATTAGAGTTCCGGCATGGGGGGGCAGGCGATGAGTTCTCCTTCAGTCTTCAAACCGACAAATTTTATTATGATTATGTTCTTTTTTTGGTGCGCCATTGGGGCGCTGGCCGGCATCGTATTCGGCTCCTTCTTTGAATGGACGCTGCACCGCTACGTAATGCATAAGCCGGTCCGGGGATTCCGGTTTCCGTTTGAACGGCACGCGCTGGTGCATCACCGGATCTTCAAGGCGGACCATACCTATCACCTCGTGCATGAGCCGGACAAGAAGACCATTCCCATGGCGTGGTGGAGCGGGCCGGCGATAGTGGCGGCGTGCCAGCTGCCGTTTTTGATCGGGGCACTGTTCTCGCACAAATGGGGAATTTTGTGCGGTGCGGCGCTGGCCTGCACCTTGTATTTCACCGCCTATGAATACATGCATTGGTGCATGCACCTGCCGAAGAGACGGCACGTGGAACGCTCGGGGATTTTCTTCCGCCTGAATGGCCATCACCTGCTGCATCACCGCTATCTGGGCAAGAACTACAACGTCGTGCTGCCGCTGGCGGACTGGTGCTGCCGTACCTTGCTGCTGCGGTCGCGGGTCGCGTTCGCCCAGGCGCAGGGGCCGTCCGTTCCGGATGTGCAGCCCACCCGGAACAAATTGGTGCTGGCCTTTTCCCGTTGATGCCGGCCGGTTATTCGCTCGTGTTCCCGTTCGCCGCCGTTTAGGGTGCTGGCCATGCTGCTCGTCACCTCAAACAAGTCGAGACAGTTGTTGTACGCCCATTTCATCGGGCCGGTGCGGGCGGAGGAGTTCGCGGCCGGGCGGGCGGATTTGGCCGTCCAGTTGGCCGGGATGTCACCCGGTTTTCATTACCTTGCCGATTTCACCCATTTGGAATCCATGGAGCTGGATTGCACCGTCGAAATTGGCCGGGTCATGGAAATGATCGCGGCGGCAGGCGTGGGTTTGGTGGTGCGCGTCATTCCGGATCCGAGCAAGGATATCGGCATGAACATCCTGACGATTTTTCATTATCCGCCCGGCCTCCGCGTGATCACCTGTCAAAACCTGACCGAGGCGGCGAACGCCCTCGGTGTTTAGGATCGTCCTGCCGGTGAGCCTATGAACGCCTGACTCCCGCGCGGACGTTCCTACCCAATGGAACGGATTCACCCCCATTTCCGCCGGCGTTTTTTCGGCGCGACAATTTTCTTCCCCGCCGGCGGAGGCGTTGTAGAATGACTCCGGAAAATTTTACCGGATCCATCCATGGCTGTTTCATTTCCTGCCCGAAAACCGGCGGCTCGCGCGCCCGGCTGAGGCTATGAACGCACCGCTCACCCCGCCACTCTATGCCATCTCGCTCGAGGTGTTGTTCAAACGCAACCGTGAATCAGGGTGGGAGGAAATACAGCCGCCGGTGGAATCGCGTTGAGACGGCCAAAGATCTAAAAACACGCCCCATGAAACCCAAGGAGATCATCAAAAAAGCCCGGAAGTTCGCGGATACTTTCCGGGTCACGAATGGAAAAAAATTCCGGCTCAAGAATTTTGATCCGGCGGACACGCTGGGAATCAAGTCCCAAAATAAACCGCGCGCCCAGGAGGCGCTGGCCGTCGGCGTCCAGGCGATGGCCGATTTCCAGGACAAGCTTTACGCGCAGGACAAGTGGGCGGTGCTGCTGATTTTTCAGGCGATGGACGCCGCCGGCAAGGACGGCGTCATCAAGCACGTCATGTCCGGCGTCAACCCCCAGGGCTGCGACGTCCATTCGTTCAAGTCGCCGTCGGCGGAGGATTTGGACCACGACTATCTCTGGCGCTGCCAGAAGGCGCTGCCGAACCGCGGTCACATCGGCATCTTCAACCGCAGCTATTACGAGGAGACGCTCGTGGTGCGCGTGCATCCGGAATTACTCGCGCGGCAAAAACTGCCGACGGAACTGGTCACCAAAAAAATCTGGGAACACCGCTTCGAGGACATCCGCAACCTCGAGCAATACCTATCCCGCAACGGCGTGGTGGTGCGGAAATTTTTCCTACACCTATCGAAGAAAGAACAGAAACGCCGGTTCCTTGAGCGCATTGAGACTCCGGAAAAGAACTGGAAGTTTTCCGCCAGCGACGCCGCCGAGCGGGAACATTGGGACGAATACATGGCCGCCTACGAGGACATGATCCGCCAGACGGCCACGGAAGCTTCGCCGTGGTATGTCGTGCCGGCGGACAACAAATGGTTCACCCGCATCATCGTGGCGGCGGCGGTCATCGAAACGCTGGCCTCGCTCGGTTTGGAATATCCCGAAGTCGGCCCGGACAAGCTCAAGGAACTCGCGGCGGCCAAGGCAGCGTTGTTGAAAAAATAATCCGGAGAAAACTGATGAAATTCGGCTTTAAGGAAGGATTGCTCGCCGTGGTCGTGCTGGCGTTGTTGTGCGGCTGCCTGATCGTGTTGCTGCCGTTTCTGTCGTCGCTGCTCTGGGCGGTGGTGCTGGTTTGTTCGAGCTGGCCGGTTTATTTCCGGCTCCTGAAAATGGTCGGCCGCCGGCATTCGCTGGCGGCGCTGTTGATGACGCTGGGGATGATTTTGATCCTGCTGCTGCCGTTTGTCATCGTCGGCACCACGCTGGCGGACAATGTCAAGGCTCTCACCGCCGCCACGCGGCAGTTCATTGACCAGGGGCCGCCCGCGCCGCCGGCATGGCTGGCGAAGGTGCCGCTCGTGGGCCAGCGCGGGGCGGATTACTGGCAGAGCCTGGCGGCGGACACCGGCCAGTTGTGGGTTCACGCGCAGAAACTGGTGGAGCCGGCTAGCGCGTTGCTGCTTACGGGCGGACTGTTCCTCGTCAGCGGTTTGATCAAGCTGGCGTTGAGCATATTGATCGCGTTTTTTTTATTCCGCAGCGGTGCCACAGTGGGCGCGTGGGTCACGGCGCTGGTGCGGCACATTGCCGGTGACCGCGGCGAACACCTGCTCACCGTCGCCGGCAACACCGTGCGCGGTGTCGTCTATGGCATCCTCGGCACCGCCCTCACGCAGGCGGTGCTGGCGGGCGTCGGCTTCCTCATCGCCGGCGTGCCGGGCGCGATGCTGCTGGCGCTGCTGACGTTTTTTTCGTCCATCGTGCCCATATTCGGCACGGCGCTGACCTGGGGACCGGCGGCCATCTGGCTGTTTCACCAGGGCGCCAACGGCTGGGGCATTTTCATGCTGGTCTGGGGCTGCGGCGTTGCCAATGTGGATAACGTCGTCAAGCCGTGGCTCATCAGCCAGGGCAGTAACATGCCGTTCCTGCTGATTTTTTTCGGCGTGCTCGGCGGCGCATTGACCTTCGGTTTCATCGGCGTTTTTCTAGGGCCGACTTTGCTGGCGGTCGGCTACCGCTTGGTGGTGGAATGGGCGGTTTCCAGCCGGCTCATGGAAACGAATCCGGCCGCTGGTAACTCCAAATGAAAATCCCCCTTTTCGGTGCGGCCGGCAGCGAAGTCACCGTCTCGGCTTTTCTCGTTCAAACCCAATCCGCCCGCGGGTTGGTGGACTGCGGGAGGTTTCCGGCAATCATCGCTCCGACGAGATAAATCGGGCACCGCTGCCCGCCAACCCACAGCTCGATACCGTCATGATCACGCACGGGCATCTTGACCACACCGGCCGTTTGCCGTTGCTGGCCAAGGCGGGGTACAGCGGTCCGGTGTTCGCCACGCCGGCGACCATTGAAATGTCCGCCTTGATACTGCGCGACTCCGCGCACATCCAGGCCCAGGACATCGAGCGCGTGAACCGCAAGCGCGAGCGCGCCGGCGAAACGCCGCAGGCAGCGCTTTACACGCCCCCTACGCCGAGGCGATCATCGAACGTTTTCAGCCGGTACCATATCAGCAGGCGGTGAAAGTGGCGCCAGGCATCCAGGCCATCCGGACCGAGGCGGGTCACCTGCTTTGGTTCGGCCAGCATCCAGTTAGTGGTGGACGACGGGGAAAAACCCAAGCGGCTGGTTTTCTCCGGCGACCTCGGCCCGAAAAACGCGCCAATCCTGCGAGACTATGAACCGTTACGGCAGACGGACCTGGCGGTGTTGGAATCCACCTACGGCGACCGCGAACACCAGCCGCTGGACAAAACCGTGGCGAAATTCACCAGCATCGTGATAGACGCGGTCAGCGCCGGCGGAAAAATTCTCGTGACGACGGTTGCGGTCGGCCCGGCGCAGTTGCTGGTGCTGCTGCTGAGCCAGATGTTTCGCGGCCGGCTGGTGCAGCCGTTCCCGATTTTTTTCGACAGCCCGATGGCAATCGCCGCCACAGAAATTTATCGGCATCACCACGAGCTGTTCGAAAACGAGACGCTGATATATATCGCTCAGAAGCCGGCGCACGAGGATTTTCCATCGCTGAAATCGTGCGTGACGGCGGAGGACTCAAAAAAAATCAACGACCAGCCGGGGCCCTGCCTGGTCATGGCCAGCGCGGGGATGTCGAGCGGCGGACGCACATCCTGCATCACCTCAAGGCGAACCTCTGGAAGCCGGCGACGCACGTCGTCATCGTCGGCTGTCAGGGCGCCGGCACACTGGGCCGGCGGCTGGTCGAGGGCGACCAGTTCGTCAGGATCTTCGGCGAAAAAATCGCGGTAAAGGCGAAAATCCATACGCTCGGCGGTTTCAGCGCCCACGCCGGCCAGACCGATTTGCTGGCTTGGTTTAATGTCATTGCGCCGAGCCGGCCGCGCGTGGTGCTGACGCACGGGGAAAACGGGCCGCGCGGGATTCTCGGCAATCTGACAATCTGATTGAGGAACGATTTGGGTTGAAGCCGCTGTTGCCCGAATTGAACGAGGTGATTTAATTTTGATCATCACTCATTATATGATATTTGCATCGGCCACCTTGTATTCCATTGCTGACATTCCAATATAGCGTCAATCCATTGTCCAATAGCAGGACGCCAAGTGTCGCATATATAGACACGAGTAGACTTATTGAGGCTTTTACCCGTCATTCCACCCATTTTTTTAGGGGAAAAAGGCCATATTCAGCCTGTTTCAATGACTATTGGCACTTCATTATTGTCACTTGACATTGGCATCCGTAGTGCTATAGTAGCTCACGCGGTTGCGTCAGACAATCAAGGGAACAAAGTCGTAATCATATAACCCGTCTGCCGTGCAGTTCCGCCGCGTACTTAGAAAGACAAACAAAATGAAACAGACCAAAAACATCCGTAAGGCGGGCTTCACCCTGGTGGAAATCATGATCGTCGTGGCCATCATCGGCCTATTGGCGGCCATCGCGATTCCGAACTTCGTGAAGGCTCGCGCCACCTCGCAGGCCAATGCCTGCATCAACAACCTCCGCCAGATTGACGCGGCGGCGAACCAATGGGCGTTGGAAAAGGGCCAGGTAACCGGTGCTGCCATTACCTTGACCAGCGACCTGACCCCCTACATCAAGCTGAACTCGGCGGGCAGCCTCCCGGCTTGTCCGGCCAGCGGCACCTATTCGCTCACCAAGGTCGGCAGCAATCCGCTGTGCACTTACAGCACGGCCACGCCGCCCCACCAACTCCAGTAAACCTGGCGTTTCATCCTCAACCCCTAAGCTTCGGCTTAGGGGTTTTTCGTTTCCGGAATCGGGTATTCCTGGCCCGGAAAATATAAGAAATTGAATTATGGCATCGCCTGTGCTATTAAGGTGAGGCGTTGCCGGCGGGCAATCTGTGAACGCTTGGTTATATTATAAATATCACCCGCCTGCCGGTGGTTCACGGTGCCTATAAAGTATGAGAACAATCGATAATAATAATGGTTTTCGCGGGTTTACGCTCGTTGAAATCATGATCGTGGTGGCCATCATTGGCTTGCTGGCCGCGATTGCGATTCCAAACTTTGTGAACGCCCGCTCCAAAGCGCAGTCCACCACCTGCATTAACAACCTTCGCCAGATCGAAGCCGCCTGCCAGCAGGTTGCCATCGCCAATAATCTGGGCAATGGAGCGACCATCGCTTACCCGGCTGACGTGACGCCCTACATCAAACTCAACGCGGTCAGTTCCATTCCACCTTGCCCCGCTGGCGGTACTTATAGTCTCCTGACCGTCGGTCAAAATCCGCAATCCCAATGTTCTTTGGGCAACACCGTCAAACCGCCGCACATTTTACCCTGAACGGAATCGGTTTTCGCGATGATTTTCCGGGCGGATTGAACGTAATTATTCGGAGTCGGATGCGATGGGGACCGGCGCTGGTCGCATTCGCAGGGATGGGGCTTGGCTGATTCAAGCCACCGTGAACGGAGAATTGAAAATACGCTCAGTATCAATTTGGTTGGCACTTTGTTTGCTGACTTATTCTTGGCCGAAGCGGCGGTAGGGTGGGACAACCAGGGGGTTATTCCTTGCTTCAAAGGGGCATTGTCTGATAGCAATCAGACTGTCGGTAGCGGTTTAATAACATAAATCATAACAAAACAAAAAAACATATGAAAAAAACACTCAGACCCGCAAGGCGGGTTTCACGCTGGTGGAAATCATGATCGTCGTGGCCATCATCGGCCTGTTGGCGGCGATTGCGATTCCGAACTTCGTCAAGGCCCGCGCCACGTCGCAGGCCAACGGCTGCATTAACAACCTCCGCCAGATCGACTCAGCGGCCAGCCAGTTTGCAGTGGAGCATCACAAGTCCACCGGCGACGCCATCACCTTCCCGGATGACCTCACGCCTTACATTAAGATGAACTCCGGCGGCAGCCTGCCGGTTTGCCCCGCCAACGGGTCCTACGACTGCAGCTTCGTCGGCTCGAACGCCACCTGCACCCTGAGCACGGCCACCCCGCCGCATCAGATTCAGTAACCGTCGCCGGTTGTTATTTCATCCCGGAGCCTCGGCTCCGGGATTTTTTTGTGCAAGCCGGGATTGACGTCGTGGCCAATTTCCATTACGAAACAAGGCGATGCAAGCTGACGGCCGCCTCCCATGACTGCAATTTTACAAACGCAAAAGCTGCGGGTCGAGTACCGCAGCCGCGAATTGCGCCAGGCCGGCAAAGTGGCCTTGCGCGGCTTGGATCTGGAAGTCCACGCCGGCGAAGTCTTCGGCTTTCTCGGTCCGAACGGTGCCGGCAAGACCACTACGATGAACGTCCTGCTGGGTTTCGTGCCGCCGACCAGCGGCGCAGCCAGCCTGTTCGGCATTGATGTCCGCCAGCCCATCGCCCGCCAGCGCATCGGCTACCTGCCGGAGCTGACTTATTACTACAAATTCCTCACCGCCGAGGAACTGCTCCGTTTCTACGCGAAGATTTTCGGGCTGGCCCGCGCGGAAACCGACCGGCGCATCGCCAGCCTGCTCAAGCTCGTCGAACTCGAATCGGCGGCGAAGCGCCCGATCCGATCCTATTCCAAGGGCATGCAGCAGCGCGTCGGCCTGGCGCAGTCGCTCATCAACAATCCCGACCTGCTCATCCTCGACGAGCCCACGAGCGGCCTCGATCCGCTGGGCCGGATGAAGGTCCGCGAAATCATCCAGCGCCTCAAGGAGCAGGGCAAAACGGTCTTCTTCTCCTCGCACGAACTCGGCGAAGTCGAGACGATTTGCGACCGTGTGGCCATCGTGCATCAGGGGGAACTCAAGGCCGTCGGCACCGTCGCTGGGATTTCCGCCGGCCACGCCAATCTGGAGCAGGCGTTCTTGAAATTGGTCGGCTTCCAACCCAACCCCGCATCATGAGCAAAATTTTCGCCCTCGCCGGCGTGGTTATCCGGGAACTTTACCGGCGCAAGGATTTTTACGTCCTCTTCGTCCTCACCGCCCTGCTCACGCTGGCGGCCGGCGCGGTGAACTTTTTTCACGACGACAAAATCGTCCGGTACGTCAAAGACATCTGCCTGCTGCTCATCTGGGTTTCCGCGCTCGTCATCGCCATCGTCACCACCGCGCGGCAGATCCCCGCCGAGCGCGAGGCGCGCACGATTTTTCCGCTGCTGGCCAAGCCGGTTTCCCGCGCGCAGGTCATCGCCGGAAAATTCCTCGGCTGCTGGCTGGCCAGCGGCGTGGCGCTGGTGGTTTTTTATTTTTTCTTCGCGGTCATCACCGGTTCCAAAGAGCATCTCTGGCCGTGGGCCGTTTATCTGGAGGCTGGCTGGATGCAATGGGCCATGCTGGCCATTGTCATCGCCATGGTGCTCCTCGGCTCCATCTATTTTGCCGCGCCGTCCTCCACCTCCACCATTTCCCTCATCGTCGTCGTCGGCATCCTCCTGCTCGGCACCCACCTCAAGGTCATCGCTCTCCAGCAGCCGGAGCCGTTGCAATCCATCCTAACCGCCGCCTATTTCTTCATGCCGCACCTGGAATGGTATGACCTGCGCGACTTCGTGGTCTATGACATGGGCCGGGTGCCGGTCCGCGCCGTGGCGCTGGCGACGGTCTACGCGGCGGTGTGGACGTGGATTTTCCTCCTGCTCGCATGGCTCGGCTTCCGGCGGAAAAACCTGACCACCTGATGAAAGTCTCCCCGCTGTCCACGTTGGCCGTGCTGCTGGCGGTGGCGTTCACGCTGGCGACCAGCCTGGCGCTGCCGGCGGAAAACTGGAGCGGGCGGGCGAAATCTGACAACCTATTCGGCATGCTGTTCGGCGACGGCCGGAAATTGTTCGCCAACCACTTCTTCACGATGGCCGACGTTTATTTCCACAGCGGCTATTACCCGTCCGTTTTCGACCAAAACGCGGTGGCGGAAAAGGAGATCATCTCCACCAGCCACGGCAAAAAGGAGTCCGAGGAGGACGAAAAAAACGAGGACTTCCTCGGCCGGGCGAAAGACTGGATCGACGCCTTTGGCCGCAACTTCCGCATCACGAGGCACACCCATCTGGAGGGCCACAATGAGCGGGAAATCCTGCCGTGGCTCCGGCTCGCCGCCGATCTCGATCCGCAGAAGATCGAGACCTACACCGTCGGCGCGTTCTTCCTGCGCGAACACCTCGACCGTCCGGACCAGGCTGAGGCGTTCCTTCGCGAGGGGCTCCGCAACAATCCCGACAGCGCGGAAATTTTATTTGAAATCGGCCGTGTCTACCGCGAAAGCTACCACGACCTGGACCGCGCCCGGAATGTCTGGCAGCTCGGCATTAAAAAATTTCTCGCCCGGCCGACCGACCAGCAGCGGGAGGATAAACTGGTCTTGGAGGAACTGACCGTGAATCTTGGCCGCCTGGAGGATGAAGCCGGGAATTACGGCCCGGCCATTGACTGGTTTGAAAGGGCGCAGAAGGTTTCGCCCACGCCGTATGCGCTGCAGGACCAGATCGATACCCTCCGGAAAAAATTGAATGCCGCCGTCCCCCTCACGCCGTCGAAACTTTATTGACCGCGCAATTCCGCTTGGTCTTTCCGCCGCCGCTCTGGTTTAATTTCCGCCATGAAAGCTCGCGCGGCCAACCTCAAACGCCACACGCTGGAAACCCGGATTGCCCTCCGCCTGAACCTCGACGGCCAGGGCCGGTCCAAAATCCACACCGGCATCCCTTTTTTCGACCACATGCTCACACTGTTTGCCAAGCATGCGACCGTGGATCTCGCGTTGCGCTGCGACGGCGATCTGGCCGTGGACGCGCACCATACGGTCGAGGACTGCGGCCTCGCGCTGGGCCAGGCCGTCGCCGCCGCGCTCGGCGACAAGCGCGGCATCCGGCGCTACGGCCATGGCTTTCATCCAAAAAACCCGTTCACCGGCGAGGCCTATGTGCCGATGGATGAATGCCTCGCCCGCTGCGTCGTGGATTTCAGCGGCCGGCCGTTTCTGGTGTGGCGCGGGCTGAACCGGTTTGCGCCGCGGAAAATTTCCCGCGCCGAAAAAAACCAGGACGCCTCGAGCGCGTTCCGGTTCGGACTGGCCCGCGAATTTTTCCAGGGCTTTGCCAACGAATCGCGGTGCAACCTGCATCTGGAGCTGCTTTACGGCGATGAGCCGCACCACATCGTGGAGGCACTGTTCAAGGCGTTTGCGCGGGCGGTGGATGCCGCGCGCCGGCACGACCCGCGCATCGCCGGCCAGCTGCCGAGCACCAAGGGCAGGCTCTGAACCGCGCCGGGCCGAGACCCTTCGGCATGCGACCGGCGCCGGGCGCAGCCACGCGTCTTAGCGTCTGGACTTTGAATTCCGCTGGAAAAGTTTTCGTGTCGGCATTGACTTTTGTGGCTGCAAATGAAAGCTTTCTGTTCCGCAGTTCCCGAATTAAATAGTAGGGCGGCGGGAAAAACTCGTGGCAGAAAAAGACGATTATTTGCTGGACCTGATGGTTGACCTCGGCTTCACCTCCGCCGAAGTGGTTGCCCGGTCCCGCGAGGAGGCCAACGCCGCCGGCGTGGGCGTGGTGGATTTCCTGGTCGCCAACCAGGCCATCCGTCCCGGCGATGTGACGCAAGCCAAAGCCGCGCAGTTCGGCGCCGAAGTCGTCCATCTCGCCAATATGAAGATTGAGGACGAGGTCATCGCCATCGTCCCGCGCGACATCGCCCGGAAATATCGCGTCATCCCCGTATTCAAGAACGAAGGCAAGGTGGCGGTGGCCATCGCCGACCCGTCCGACCTGAACACGATTGATTCGCTGACGCATCTCCTGAACGCGGAGATCGAACTGCGCGTGGCCTCGGAGCCGGACATCGAGGCGGCACTTTCCAAATATTACGGCAGCGGCGAAAAAATGACGATGGATGCGGGCATCTTCAAGGATGTCATGCAGGAGCTCACGGAGGAAAATGTCCACGTGGCCAAGCTGGACGAAGGCGGGGAGGTCGAGGCCGATGCGCCGCTCATCCGGCTGGTCAATCAGATCATCGTGGAGGCGTTCAAGCTGCGCGCGTCGGACATCCACCTCGAGCCGCTGGAGAAGCGGTTTCGCCTGCGTTACCGCATCGACGGCATGATGCAGGAGATGAAGGCGCCGCCGAAACGTTTGCAGGCCCCCATCATCGCGCGGCTCAAAATCCAGGCGGGGATGGTCATCTCGGAACATCGCATACCGCAGGACGGCCGCATTCAGTCGAAGATCGGCACCAAGCTGATTGATCTGCGCGTCTCCTGCCTGCCCACCAATCACGGCGAAAGCATCGTGATGCGCATCCTGGACAAGGAAGGCCTGCGGCTGGGCCTGCCGGAACTGGGGTTCCTGAGCGACGATCAGGCGACGTTTGAACGCATCATCGGTTTGCCGGACGGAATTTTGCTGGTGACCGGCCCGACGGGTTCCGGCAAGACGACCACGCTATATTCCTGCCTGAATTTCATCAACCGGCCGGACCGCAAGATCATCACGGTGGAAGACCCGGTGGAATATGTCCTGTCCGGCATCAACCAGGTGCAGGTGAACGACCAGGTGGGCTTCACGTTCGCCACCGCGCTGCGCGCCATCCTGCGCCAGGCGCCGAATATCGTGATGATCGGGGAAATCCGCGACCTGGAAACCGGCTCCATCGCCATCAACGCCTCGCTCACCGGCCACCTGGTCTTCTCCACGCTGCACACCAATGACGCCCCCGGCGCGGTCACCCGCCTGGTGGACATCGGCGTGAAACCGTTTCTGGTCGCCTCCTCCACGCGCTGCCTCATGGCCCAGCGGCTCGTCCGCAAAATCTGCAAGAAATGCGTGGGGCCGTATGCGCCCACCGAGCCGGAGATGCGTTCCCTGGGGCTGACGCTGGACGACGTGAAGAACGCCAACATCCAGAAGGGCCGCGGCTGCGCGAATTGCAACAATACCGGCAACCGCGGGCGCTTCGGCATCTTCGAGATTTTCGTGGTCGAAGACGAGGCGCGGAAATTAATCTATGACCGCGTGCCCACGACGGTGCTGCGCCAGCGCGCCCGCGAAATGGGCATGCGGACGCTGCGCGAAGACGGCATCCGCAAGGTGCTGGCCGGCCTCACGACGCCCGAGGAGGTCATCCGCGCGACCGTCGGCGACGAATCCTGAAGCAAGGCAGAAGTAAGAATGAAGAATGAAGAAAAAAAACTAAAGCAGGCCGAAACATCTGGTTTCTGCCTTCTTCCTTCTGCCTTCTACATTTAAATTATTATGTCCTACTCCATGTCCGATTTGCTGCAGTTGGTGGTGTCGGAAGGCGCTTCCGATTTGCACATCCGGGTGGGCTGCGCGCCGACCATCCGCGTGCACGGCACCTTGCATCGCGTGGAGGGTCCGGCGCTGGTGCCGGAATCGTCGGAAGAGCTGATGCGCAGCATCACGTCCGACGAGCACATCCAGCAGACGCGCGAGCGCGGCGGCGCGGACTTTGCCTTTGCGTTCGGCGAGGCGGCGCGGTTCCGCGTGAGCGTGTTCAAGGAAAAGGGGAATTTCGGCATGGTGCTGCGGCAGATCCCCAGCAAGCTGCTCACCTTCGAGCAGATCGGCATGCCGGAATCCATCAAGGAGTTGCTGTTCAAACCGCGCGGCCTGGTGCTGGTGACCGGGCCGACGGGCTCGGGCAAAACCACCACGCTCGCGTCGCTGCTGAACATCGTCAACGAGACGCGCGAGGAGGTGCACCTCATCACCATCGAGGATCCGATCGAGTATTATCACAAGCAGAAGAAGGCGCTCATCACGCAGCGCGAGGTGGGCGTGGACGTGCCCAACTTTGCCGAGGCACTCCGCCGCGCGCTGCGGCAGGACCCGGACATGATCCTGGTCGGCGAAATGCGCGACCTGGAAACGATTGAAGCCGCGATCACCGCGGCGGAAACGGGCCACTTGGTTTTCGGCACGCTGCACACCACCGGGGCGGCGAAGACCATCGACCGGTTGACGAACGCGTTCCCCACGAACCAGCAGGAAATGGTGCGCATCCAGCTTTCCACGGTGCTGCAGGCGGTGATCTCGCAGTTGCTGATTCCGCGCATTGACAAGCCGGGCCGCGTGGCGGCGTTCGAGGTCATGATCAACACGCCGTCCATCGCCGCGCTCATCCGCGATAACAAGACCTTCCGCATCCAGTCGGACATCCAGACCGGCATGAAATACGGCATGGTGACGCTAGATTCATTTTTGATTGATAAATATCTGCAGGGCCTGATCGCCCGCGAGGAGGTGATCAACAAATCCCAGGACCCGACGACCATCATGGCGAAGCTGCAGGAACTCGACCTGGCGCAGGCCGTGGACAAGGGCAAAAAATAAGTCCGCCGCATGACCGAAGAAATCAACAACCCCCTGCTCGCCCTGCTCCGCAGCCAGGGCATGCTCGACGACCTGCAATACGAGGAGGTCGCGGGCGAGATCAAGCGCAATGCGTCGCCCGCGATCCAGGTGCTGCAGGACTTCGGCATCATGAAGCTGGCCGACATCCTGCACGTGATGGCGACGGCGCTCGGCACGGAAGTGATCGAGTTGAAAGGCCGCGAAATTCCGGCGGAAGTGCTGAAGCTGATCCCCACGAAGGTGGCGCAGATGTACCATTGCCTGCCGGTGGGCATCGAAAACGGGCTGCTGCTGGTGGCGATGGCCGACCCGCTGGATCCGGCCAGGACGGACGAAATCCATTTCGTCGCCAAGCGCGACCTGCTGGTCGTGGTGGCCGACCCCGCGGAAATCAAGCGGGCCATTGAACGCTTTTACGGGCAGGAGGAAAACGAGAGCTTCGCGGAAATCCTGAAGGAGCTGGGGGATGAAAAACTCGTGCGCGAGGCGGTCGCGGTGGGCGATGACGTCCGGGCCGCCGAGGAATTGGCGAACCAGGTGCCCATCGTCAAGTTTGTCAACCTGGTGCTCCAGCAGGCGGTGCTCGACCGGGCGAGCGACATCCACTTTGAGCCGTTCGAAACGGAGTTCCACATCCGCTACCGCGTGGACGGCGCGCTCTATGAAATGGCGCCGCCGCCGAAGCACCTCGCGCTGCCGGTCGCCTCGCGCATCAAGATCATGGCCAATCTGGACATTTCCGAATTGCGCCTGCCGCAGGACGGCCGCATCAATTTAAACCTCAACGGCAAGCAGGTGGACCTGCGCGTGAGCACGCTCCCGACGGCGTTCGGCGAATCCATCGTGCTCCGCGTCCTCGACCGCTCGTCGGTGAACCTCGAGGTCGAGTCGCTCGGTTTTCCCAAATACGTCTATGACTTCGTGACGGAAGTCATCCAGCGGCCGAACGGCATCTTCGTGGTCACCGGCCCGACCGGCTGCGGCAAGACGACGACGCTGTATTCCTGCCTGCGCCGGGTCAACACGATCGACTCCAAATTGCTGACGGCGGAGGACCCGGTGGAATTCGACATCGAAGGCATCATGCAGGTCGCCATCAACGAGGCGCAGGGCATGACCTTTGCCAAGGCGCTGAAATCGTTCTTGCGCCAGGATCCGGACATCATCATGGTCGGGGAAATGCGCGATCTGGAGACGGCGCAGATTTCCATCCAGGCGTCGCTCACCGGCCACCTGGTCTTGAGTACCCTGCACACCAACGATTCGCCCGGCGCGGTCACCCGGCTGGTGGACATGGGCGTGGAGCCGTTCCTGATTTCCTCGACGCTCATGGCGGTGCTCGGCCAGCGGCTGGTGCGGACCATCTGCAAAAATTGCCGGACGCCGTTCGAACCGACGGAGCAGCAACTGTCGCTGCTCGGGCTTTCGCCGCACGACCTGGGCGACAAGATTTTTCATTATGGCCGGGGCTGTTCGACCTGCAACGACACCGGCTACAAGGGGCGCAAGGGTATTTTCGAGCTGCTGGTGGTGAGCGACGCCATCCGCAACCTCATCAATGAGCGCGCCCCGACGGTGGTGATGCGCCAGAAGGCGGTGGAGCTGGGCATGGTCACCTTGCGCGAAGACGGCTTGCGTGGCATTTTTGACGGTGATACAACCATTGACGAAGTAGTCAAATACACTTGATGCGCCATGCCAAAGTATAATTATGTGGCCCTCGACGCCCGCGGCAATGAATCCAAGGGCAGCATCGAAGTGGGCAGCCAGAATGAGGCCATCGGGCGCGTGAAGGAAATGGGGCTGTTCCCGACGAAAATCACCGAGGCGGACAAGGAGGATAAAGCCGCCGGTAAAAAAACCAAGGCCAAGCCCGCCGCCCGGCCCGGCTCCGGGGGCAAAAAAAAGGGCGGATTTAATCTCAACATCAAGATTCCCGGGCTCGGCGGCGGGGTGAAGCCGAAGGTGCTGACCACGTTCACGCGCCAGCTCGCCACGCTGGTGGACGCCGGGCTGCCGCTGCTGCGCGGCCTGCGCGTGCTGGAAAAACAGGAGCGCAACGCCACCCTGAAAGGCGTTCTCGCCGAACTCGCCACCTCCATCGAGGGCGGCAGCACCTTCTCCGAGGCGCTCGCGCAGCATCCGAAGGTTTTCAACCGCCTGTTCGTCAACATGGTCAAGGCCGGCGAACTCGGCGGCGTGCTGGAAGTCGTCCTGAAGCGGCTCGCGGAATTTTCCGAGAAGGCCCAGAAGATCAAAGGCAAGGTCAAAGCCGCGATGTTTTATCCCGTGGCCGTCTTGATCGTGGCCATCGGCATCATGATCTTGCTGATGTGTTTTGTGGTGCCAAAATTCAAGGATGTGTTCGCCGGCATGGGCTTTAAGTTGCCTTGGTTCACCACCTTTGTCATGGGGATCAGCGATCTCATCAAGAACAACATCCTGGCCTCGCTGGGGGCCCTGGTCGTGCTGGTGATATTGTTTTTGATGTTCATCAAGACGAAATTCGGCCGGCATTCCTGGGATAAGTTCAAACTCAAAATGCCGCCCACCGGTCCGGTGGTCACCAAGGTTTCCATCTCGCGCTTCGCCCGCACGCTCGGCACGCTCGTGAGCAGCGGCGTGCCGATTTTGCAGGCGCTCAACATCGTCAAGGAAACCGCCGGCAATGTCATCATCTCCAACGCCGTCGCCCTGGTTCACGAAAGCGTGAAGGAGGGCGAAACCATCACCGCGCCGCTCGAGGCCTCGGGCGCCTTTCCGCCCATGGTCGTGAGCATGGTCGACGTGGGCGAGCAAACCGGCGCCCTGCCGGAAATGCTCCTCAAGATCGCCGACGGCTACGACGAGGAAGTCGATAATGCCGTCGCCGCCATGACCTCGCTGCTCGAGCCGATCATGATTGTGTTCCTGGCGGTCATTGTCGGCAGTATTGTCATCGCCATGTTCCTGCCGCTGATCCAGATGATCACCAACTTGAGCGGTGATGATGCGGGCGGGTCTGGCGCGGCCAAGCCTTGACCGGATGGCCTTTCACCATTTGAAACCTCCGCTACAGCGAAAATCGGGTTTGCCGAGGTCTTCATTTATTGGTTTTATCCCCAGGTGGTTTCGAGAGCAGTTTTAAACATCACTGGCACAGACGTCAAAATGGCAGGGCTGACCTGCGGGTCAGCCAACCCGGGCGCGCCATCGCGCGCCCCCTACCACCAGATGCGCCAATGCTTTTGTGATTTACTCGCTAACGTTGCCCTTGGCACCCTCAGTTTTCGGCCGGCACCAGCAGCCGAACGACGCGCCGGCGCCTTGGAAAGGAGCGCCACTCCGCCCCTTTTCCTTTTGGCTGGACGAACGGCCACAAAATGGACCGATTTTACCCTCGCCAACCAAGCCGGGTAAAAATCACGGGAAAACCGTCTTTGGCATCAAAATCACCCAAAAACTTGACAAAACCCGCCTCGTTGTGTAAATACATTGTATTCACATGCCGTGGGCGAATTATTTACAAATGACCCGTTATGGAGTTCGATTGGAATAACCCGCCTTTTGAGCTTGGTTCTTTGACCCAACGGGAAATAGAAGAGTCGTTTGAGGATCCGTTTGCGGTGCGGCTGATGCCGGACACGCCGCGTTTCGGAGTCCAGGCCAGGTTTTTCAACCTCGGCCTCTCCGCGGGTGGCGTCGGGATTTACAGCGTCTACCGGACGAATGGACGCCAGGTGCGCGTGCTGCTGGCGCGGCCTTTCGCTCCGGAGGAACGATTTTTCTACCAGCGTAAAATGGATCAGACGCTCTCATGATGGGGTTTGGG
The DNA here is from genome assembly GCA_903870815.1 of uncultured Verrucomicrobia subdivision 3 bacterium. Classification (GTDB taxonomy): domain Bacteria; phylum Verrucomicrobiota; class Verrucomicrobiia; order Limisphaerales; family UBA11358; genus UBA11358. Next base: position 14,985 of record CAIQEI010000047.1, on the reverse strand, counting down.
GTCTGGCATCTTGGATCTGGGAGGATTGGCATTTGCCTTCCCCAAATCCCAGACGCGAGACCCGAGAGCCAAGACCCGAAATAAACATGCAAACATTTGCCAACTGGGAAGAAGTGCCGCTGTTCGACAGCGAGACGGCCGAGGCGACGTTTTGGACGGAGAACCGTCCCGACTTGCGGCTGATGGAGACGGCCGTCGCGGGCGGCGCCGAGGCGTCGGAATCGGTGACAGTCACGCTGCGGTTTGATCCGCGGATGCTTGCGCGCATCAAGCGGCTGGCCCGGATGCGGTATCTGAACTACCAGAGCATGGTCAAGCAATGGTTGAGCGAGCGGATGGAACAGGAACTGAAAGAACGATGATGAAAACAAAAAGTGACAAGTGCCGGCTGAAAAACGAAACGCATCAGACAATTGACGCGCAGTCTCCCCGCCCCTCGCCCCTCGCCCCTCGTCGCGCTTTTACTCTGATTGAACTGCTCGTCGTCATGGCCATCATGGGCGTGCTGGCGGGCTTCACTCTGGTCGTGGTGAGATCGGCCAGGGCCTGGCAATACAAAAACGTGGCCCGCGGGGAAATGGAGTTCCTCAAAACCGCCCTGGAAAATTACCACGCCAAATACAACGCCTATCCCCCGGGCAACGCCAACCCCGTTGGCGCTTATGCTGCGCCATTGGATCGTTCGCAGTTCAACCAGCTTTACTATGAACTTTCCGGCGTCAAGGTCAGCGGTGGAAATTTTGTCACGCTGGACGGCAGCGCGCAGATTCCCGTCAATAACCCAGGCCATGATGTGCAAGCGGCCTACGGAGTGGGCGGATTCATCAATTGCACCCAAGGCGGTGGCGAGGATGGTTCCACGGCCCAGAATTTCCTGTCCGGTTTAAGTACCAGACAACTTGTGGGTTCTTTCACAAACAACGGCGTTCCCACTACCATTATTCTCACATCAGTTGGCGGGCCGGACAGCAACTACCAGCCACTAAACGCATCTGGCCTGAACCCCTTCCGCTATCTCTATCCCGGCGTCAACAACCCCGGGTCCTACGACTTGTGGGTGCAGCTTGTCATCAACGGCCAGACCAACCTGATCTGCAACTGGAGCCGGCAGGTGCAGATCAACAGCCCGCTACCCTGACCTGTGTTATTGCCTTCCGCCAACCACCCAGCTCCCCGGCCAGCCTCCGTGCCCGTCGAATGGCATGACTGCTCCTGGATCCCGATCATCGGCCCCGGCCGGTTTGTGGCGGTCCGCCTTGGAAGCTCAGATTTGAAATCTGCCGTATCGCCGATTTGTAACCGGCCGGGCGCAGGATCGCCCATGACTCCCGGCCCGGTCGGCCCGCGCAGCCGCCCTTTCACTGCCCGCTGCCAACACCTAACCTGACTTATGAAAAATATGGTAAATCGTAAATCGCAAATCTTAAATTCCCGGGCCTTCACTCTCGTGGAACTGCTCGTCGTCATCGCCATCATCGGCATCCTCGCGGCGATGCTGCTGCCGGCGCTGAACTACGCCAGGATTGCCGCGCAAAAGGCCAAGGCCAAGTTGGAGGCGACCGATCTCGTGAACGCCATCCAATCGTACGACCAGGATTACAGCCGGTTTCCCATGACGCAACCGGAACAGGCGGCCGCGAATGGAAATGATTTCACCTGTGGCTTGGTCCAATCTCCCCAGGCAAATATTACCTGGTCTGCGGGATCGGGCGGAAAATTTTCCTACGACAACAATAGCAATGTCGTCGCCACGCTCATGGATTTGACGGTGTTTCCCAATGGCAACCCGACGCTGAACGTTAACCACGTCTATAATCCCAAGCAGGTGAAATATCTCAATGCCAAGCTCTCAGGCTACGACCCGACATCAGGCGGGCAGCCGCTGCCGGGCGTGGACAACACCGGCGTCTATCGCGATCCGTGGGGCAACCCCTACGTCATCACCATGAATGCGAGCTACAACGAGAAGGGGACGAGCGATCTGTTTTATTCTCAAGCGGCGGTTTCGCAACAAAATGGTGCCAGTGGCTTCAACGGCCTCTTTAACCCGGTGGACGCCGGTGGCAACGGGAACAATTTTCTCCATCACGGCAAAGCCATGGCCTGGTCAGCCGGACCGGACAAGAACATTAATTCGGCGGCCAAAGCCAACGCCGATGTCAACAAAGACAACGTCCTGAGCTGGCAGTAAAATGAACATGAAGATCAGGTTTCAGGTTTCAGGTTTCAGGTTTTCGGTTCCCCATCGGAACCGGCGCCCGGTGGAGATTCCTGCTGCCATCGTAAATCGTAAATCGCAAATCGTAAATGGTTTCACTTTGCTCGAACTGCTGGTTGTCATCGCCATCCTGGGCATCCTGGCCGCGTTGACCGTGCCGGCGCTCAAGAATCTCGGCAAATCCAACATCCAGGTCAGCGCCGGCCGCCAGTTACTCGATGACATCGGCCACGCCCGGGCGCTCGCTATCAGCCAGCACACCACCGTCTACATGGTTTTCGTGCCGGCAGTTTTTTGGACGGCCCTGTCGCCGGTTGTGCAGGCGCTGCCTGCCACCACCAACCTGCTGGACAAACAATTCACCGGCTACAATTTCATTTCGCTGCGTTCCGTGGGCGACCAGCCGGGACAGTACACGCCGCGCTATCTGGCCGAGTGGAAGTCGCTGCCCGACGGGGCGTTCATCGCTACGCAGAAATTTTACACGTCATATTCCGTCAATGATTATTCTGGCGGCTCTTCAATTCCAACTGCCACTTATCCCATCAACCAATTTAATTTCACCAATGGCTTTCCATTTCCGTCTGAAAACATCGCTGCTCCGGTGCTGTCTTTGCCCTACATCGCCTTCAATTATCTCGGTCAGCTCACGGTGGATGGTTTGAACCTTGCGCCGCAGGATGAATACATTCCGCTCGCGCAGGGCACCGTCGCCTATGCCACCGATGCCAACAAGATGCTGATCTTCCAGCCGCCCAACGCCACGGAAAATCCACCCGGCAACAGTACCAATTCGATGTTTGACATCATCCACATCGACAAAGTCACCGGTCGCGCCAACCAGTTGCAGCAGAAACTCCCATGAAATCAGCCTGCCCAATGCGGAATGCGGAGTGCGGAGCGCGAAATGAAAAAACCGCTGTGCGCGCTGCGGTTAAACTCCGCACTCCGCATTCCGCACTCCGCACTTCTGGCGGTTTTACCATGATCGAGATCGCCCTCTGCCTGGCCATCATCGGGGTTGCGCTCGTGGCCATCATCGGCGTGCTGCCCCTGGGCATGAACACCCAGCGCGAGGTCCGGGAGGAGACCATCATTAACCAGGATGCCACCGTGCTGCTCGAAGCCATCCGCTCGGGCGCCCGCGGGGCGGACTACCTGACCAACTATGTTTATCAGATTGCGAATTTCTGGGGACAATACGATGCCAGCGGAACCAAGATTGATTCCGGTTCGAACGTTTTTAATTTCGCCGGCTCCACTTTCTACAACAGCAATTGGCCGTTGAACCAATCTTCATTGCCGCTTTTCAACGGGGCTAACATCATCGGCCTGCTGAGCGTGCCGGAATTCATGGATGCCAACGGCCGCGCGCTGGCAAACCTCGCCAACGGCGGCTACAGCAACCACATCATCGCCTACGTCCGTTCCATCAGCGGGCTGGCGGTCGAGAAACCGCCGCAGGATAATGGCATCATGGTCGGTGGCACCTTTGCCTACCAGATGTATTGTGTGAACGCGGCCACGGCCAACTCGTCGCCCGGGTTCGCCAACAATAATATGCACGAACTGCGGCTGACCTTCCTCTGGCCGCAACTGCCCAACGGCAAACTGCCGGCCAATCCCCGGCGCCAGACCTTCCGCGCCTCCATCGCCGGCCAGTTGGCGGCGGACCCGGTTAATACCAACCTGTATTTTTATCAACCGCAGTCTTTCCGCTGACCTTCCGAACATGAACTTTTCGTCCAACCTCCAACCTCGAACCTCCCGCCTCCAAAGAACGGAGCGACGTTTCGATTCGAAGTTGGGCGTTGAATGTTCAATGTTAGATTCGATGTTCGGCGTTCAATGTTCGATGTTGAATGTTCCCCCGCCCGCCCCTCGCCCCTCGCCACTTGCCCCTCACCGCGCCTTCTCCCTCATCGAGGTGCTCGTAGTGGTGTCGCTGCTCGCCTTCATCGTCCTGGCGCTGATGGCGGTGTTCAGCAGCACGCAACGCGCTTTCCGCGCCGCGGTCACCCAGACCGACGTCATGGAAGGCAGTCGCGCCACCATGGAGCTGATGGCCGCCGACCTGCGCGGGGCGACGCCGTCCGACAACGGTGGGGCGACGAATTTTCTCGTCTTGGGTAATTCCGTTTACGACAGCACCTATCTGCCGCTGCCGCAGACACTGCCGGGGGCTGTCGATGGTTCGGGCAATCCCATCCAGCGCACGAATCAGCTGAATTATTTCTTCGTCCTGGGCCGCAACAACACCACGTGGACGGGCACCGGTTACCTGGTGGATACGGCTCATGCCAGTCCGCTTTATGGGCTCTACCGGTTTTATGCGGAAACCAATGTGCTGTTCCCGCCGCAAACCCTATTCCAGCAATTTCAGGCCGCCATGAGCTCGCCCGCTGCCAACATGAGCCACCTCATTGACGGCGTGGTGCATCTCAACGTGCGCGCCTATGACCCCAATGGTGTGTGGATAAACGGCTATGCGTGGCCCTATACAAATGCCAATAACACCTTTTTCTTCCCGCCGTCGTATGGCGAGACGCAGTTTTACATGGTCGGCAACATGGTTCCCGCCGCGGTGGAAGTGGAGTTGGGCGTGGTGGAGGACCGCATCCTGCAGCGCGCCGAATCGCGCCCGCCGGCACTGCAAGCCCAATATTTGTCCGACAAATCCGGCTCCGTCCATCTGTTCCGCCAGCGCGTGACCATCCCGAACGTTGACCCCACGGCCTACCAATGAAACTGCCAATTCCATTTACGATTCACGATTTACGATTTACGTTTCGAAAAAAATCGGATGGGGCGGTCAGTCCTTCGACCGCTGGCGCACACGGAGTGACGTGCCCTGCCGCTTCCAATCGTCAATCGTCAATCGTCAATCGTCAATCCAGCAAGGGCGTTGCGCTCGTCATCACGCTCATCCTGCTGTCCGTGACGCTCATCATGGCCATCGCGTTCCTGTCCGTCGCGCAGCGGGAGCGCAATGCCGTCAATACCGCCGCGGACACCACCACCGCGCGTCTCGCCGCCGACACCGCCCTGGCGGCGGCCCAGGCGCAGATCGCCGCGAACGCATTGTCTGGCGGCCCCGGCGCCTACAATTACGGCCTGCTGGTCTCCACGAATTACCTCACTCCGGGCGGCATCGTTCCCGGCACAGCGTCCATCGGCACTCTCAGTTATTACGATCCGTCCGGCAATTTATTGACGGGCGACTTTCTGAGTCAGGTCGTTTCCAATCTCTATTATCTGCCGCGTGCGCCCGTGTTCGTCAATAACCCCAACAACGGCCAGAACGATTTTCGCTATTACCTCGACCTGAACCGCAACGGCCAGTTCGACACAAATGGCCAGGTGGCCGAGTTCGACAGCACCGGGACCCCGACCGGTAATACCGTCTTTGAGGTGGGCGATCCTGAATGGGTGGGCATCCTGGAACATCCCGACCAACCGCATGGTCCGAATAACAAATTCATCGCCCGCTACGCCTTCATCGCCCAGCCCGCCGGCAATACGCTCGATTTGAATGCCATTCACAACCAGACGCAGAGCGCTTCTACCGCAAATCAGTTTACCCCCACCGCTGACGGCTATTTCCGCAATGAAGGTGTCGGATCATGGGAATTGAATTTGGCGGCATTCCTGACGGACTTGAACACCAATCTGTGGGACCCGCTTGTAAATTATTACATTTACCAGCAACCCTCAATTGCCAACATGGGCGCAGCCTTTGAAGATGCACAATCCCTTTTGGCTTGGAGGTACGCAAACTATTACCCTTCGCTCACTTTTGCCCCATTGAATGTTCAGGCCGTTGCGGTTTCCGGCCAGATTGACGCCTACACCATCGGTAATCTGATGACCAGCACCTTACTGCCGGTGGCATTAGTTCCTGCCGCGCTAAACTGGGCCGGTTCGGACAATCCCAACCGCTTTTTCTCGCTTGTATCCGATGCTTATGATTTGAGCAAAACCACAGTGGGGGTTTCGCCGGCCAATGTTGCATCCGGAAATTATTTTACCGGCCGGTTGTTGACTGCGGGCAATTCCCCAGCCACCTATGACCGCTACACGTTTTATCGATTGCTGAATGAAATGGGCACTGATTCCGCGCCGGACGACAACCGAATGAATCTGAACTACGACAATCTGGACGCCATCGGCAACGTCATTCCCGGAGCGGAGACGAATGCCATTTCTTGGACGCCCATCCGTTTTTTTACCTTTGCCGCCGACCGGTTGTTGAAGCATTACACCACCAATTGGATCACTGCTAATTTCCCCTTCTACACGAACACTTTTGGCGTTACTACAGTCCATCCTTTTGGTGTGACGAACATCCCGGTTTATATCAACGGCCAGTTTGTCTATACGCCCGCCGTCAACCGCCTGCTCCAGCTCACGGCCAACTTGTATGACGCCACCACGAACAGTCCCTATCCATCCGTGTTCCGCCCCATGTTCTCCGTGGTGAAAACGAACGGTTTTCAAAACATCTATATTGACGGCTATCGGGAGGTATCGGCCTTGCCTACGTTTACTGTTGGAACAGCTCCGCTGGATCTCCCGCTGGACATTTCCGGCACGGGGCTGGCAACGGATGCGGCTGTGGATGACCCCAACGGAAACCTCTATGGCGTACCATGGATTGTTGGCGCGAAGAAAGGGTTGCCGAGTTTTAACGAGGCGTATTCACGCAATTCCTTGCAGGTAACGCGCAAGCTTGAGGTGACACGCAACAACCCATATATACCCGGTGCTGACGCCACCAACGAGATGTTCATCATGAGTATTACCAACCAGATGGGTTTCGGATTTTGGAATTCCTACAACAACAATTATCCCCGGCCGGTAACGGTTTTCCTCAATGACATCCTGTTGATGACACTGACCAATGGCGCGAACACCTGGGTTGCCTATACCAATATAGGCTTTAACGTCACCCAAGCTGCTTGGCCCGGTTCGGCGTGGACCTTTAGCGGACAAACCGCACCGGAGTTTCAATCGCCCACGAACTCGGCCGCCTTCATCACCGCCACCTACGATATTCCAGTGCTGCCGGAGTCGCAGTATAGTTTTTTTCAGACGAAGTTTATTCCCAGCGCGTTTGCGCAATGGGAACCCAACCTACCCGGTCCGCCGGTCTTTCCGCAGTTCGGCCTGACGACCACGAACTGGCTGCAGGCGTACATCATTGATGGCAGCCACATCATTGACTATGTGCAGTTGCGTGGTCCGGTCAGCACGACGAATCTGAACGCAGAACTCCAGGATCCCAATGACGGTATCAATGCCCTGCATTATTACCAGTGGAGCACGAATGCTTTTGGCTTTAATAATCCCAACAATACACCGACTTATGGCGTGGTAAACCAGATTAGCGTTTCGCGAAAGGGAATATCCACGGTAGCAGGTAAATGGTCGAACCCGGGCGGAATGCCGGCAGGTGTGCCGCAGATACCCGCGGCGGAAGCCGCATATTTTAACGGCTTTTTTACCCCAACATGGACTTTTGGAGGCAAAACTTATGTTAATACCAATGGAGCATTGTGGCCGGTGCAGGCACCATTCACGCCCACGCGAACGATCTGGCAATTCACCTTGTGGCAGGCGAATGATCCGCTGGTGCATTACCTCGCGAGTGATTTGAACACCTACACCCGCGATACCGTTCCAGGATATAGTGATGATTTGATCACGAAAAAATTACCCACGATCACGCTAAACAGTCTGGCCGACCACTATCAGCCGTGGGGCCGCAACACGGCGATGGCCTATCTCAACGGGGTGGATTCCAACCCGTTCAACCTGGCCGACCGCGATCCGCTCTTGTGGGGCTCGGATTTCTGGGATTTTCCGGCCGGGAAATATCCGACGGTCGGCTGGCTGGGCCGCGTGCATCGCGGCACTCCGTGGCAGACGGTTTATTTGAAGGCGACCGACACATTGCAGGACGTGGTCAGCGGCTACCAGGGTTTGCCACAGTTTGTGGGCACCAACACCTGGGCGCAATGGACGGGCGACACGCAGTTTGCCTACAACCCGCAAACTGGACTCTATGAAAACTTTGATGCCGTCAATTCCGCGCCGGTGCAGGATGGAGACCTGTTCGACCTGTTCTCGACCTCGTTAAATGGCAACGCCACGCGTGGCACCTTGTCCGTCAACCAGCCGGGCCTGGCGGCATGGAGCGCGGTGTTCAGCGGCCTCGTGGCGCTGACCAACATCACGGCCAATCCCGCGAGCTACAACGCGCCGGTCTATACCAATCTCATTATCTCGCCGGCCGGCCCGGCCGGGAATAATTCCGCCCTCGGCCAAATCGTCAACGGCCCGAACGGCATCAACGCCACGCGCGCATATTTTACCAATGCGGACGGCGTCGGCGGCGCGTTTGAACACGTCGGCGACATCCTGCGCGTGCCGGCGCTGGCGGAGCAGTCGCCGTTTCTGCACACGGATACTGCCAACCAGAACTATGATCTCAATGACGAGGTCTATGAATGGCTGCCGCAGCAGACACTCGGGCTGTTGCGCGCCGGCAGTTCGCCGCGTTATGTCGCCTATTGCTACGGCCAGACGCTTCGCCCGGCGGTCGGCGGCGAGGTGTTGAACGGGCCGGCGTTCGGCCTGTACACGAATTACCAGATCACGGCCGAGACCGCCGCCCGCGTGATCTTCCGGCTGGTGCCGCACGTGACGCCGACCGGCACGAATTACCAGTCCGTGATCGAAAGTTTCACCCCGCTGCCGCCAAACTGACATGAAACTGAGCCGATTTCAAAACCCCGTAGCAGCCGAGGTAACGAGGCTCAAACTGGTTTTAAAAATCAGGGCTTTGCCCCTGCGCGCCCCAGAATCCAGTGGCGTACAGTCCTCGTTCCCTCTCCTGGGGGGAGAGGGCCGGGGTGAGGGCGGACAAAACCACAAATCTTTGCGCCTTTGCCTTGAATTCATGCGTCCTTCTCCTTTTCGCAAATGTGTGTGATAGTTATGAACTGAAGCCTTGTTATGAAACGTAGTTTTTGGATTTTATTGTGCCTGCCGCTCTTGCTGGCAGCCTGGCTGTTCTGGCCGGGCGGCCGGCCGCCGACCCCGGCGGCGAAAAATACCGCCGCGTCCGCGCCGGTGGCTGCCGCCGTAACCCCCGCCGCCCCAGTCATTCCCACGCTTTCGCCCGCCGCCGCCGATGCCGGCGCCCGTTCCGCCGCCAGCACCAACCGCGAATTTTACCGGCTCGCCAACACCCCGAAAACCGTCGGCCAACTGGCCACCGCCCCGCACGCGATTCTGCTGGAGAATGCGCTGATCGACACGACCGCCCGCCTGGACCTGAAAATTCCCGCCCACCTGCGCGCGCAGGGTGATCCGGGCGCGTACGTCGTGCAGTCCCGCGGGCTGGTGGACGGGCCGTTCCGCGCCTTGCTCGCAGGCGCGGGGGCGCAGATCGTTTCCTATATCCCGAATAACGCGTATCTGGTGCAGGTCACGGCCTCGGGCGCGGCGGCGCTAGCCGGCAACACGCTGGTGCAGGCGGTGCTGCCGTTCGAGCCTTATTACAAAATTCAAGCCTCGCTGCTCGACCTCGCGGTGACGCCAAAGCCGCTGCCGCCGGCGCAGGTGTTGACGCTGGGCTTGTACGCGGCTGGCGCGGACAAAACGGTGGCGCAGATCGTGAAAATGGGCGGCGCAATCCTGGCGATGGACCGTTCACCGTTCGGCCCGGTGGTGCGCGTGCGGCCGCCGACGGATTGGACCGCCCTGGCGCAATTGCCCGGCGTGGAGCGCGTGGAGCCGGCCACCCGGCGCGTGGTGGCAAATGACCTGGCGCGCGTGGCGCTGGCCATCTCGACGAACACGGTGGTGGCCGCCACGACGGACTGGCTTGGTTTGACCGGCAAAAATGTTTTGGTGGAAGTTAACGACACGGGCATCGATCCGAATCATAACGATTTCAGTTTGACCGGCACCGCATCTGCCCCGGGCTCGGCGCCGCCCAGCCGCATTTCCGGCGATACGGCCACCAGTCTGGCGGATACGTCCGGTCACGGCACGCACGTCGCGGGCGTGATCGCAGGCAATGGCAGCATGAGCCGGTCACCAGTCAACGTTGGCTCGGTTGCGCGCGGCTCGGTGACGAACGCGGATTTTCGCGGCAAGGCGCCGCTGGCCAATTTGTTTTCCGTGGGCTTCCTCGGCGCGAACGACACCAACCTGCCCTACATTTCCGACCAGTATCTGCAGGAGATGCCGGCGTTGACGAACGCGTTGATCTCGAACAACAGCTGGGACAACGGCGCGAGCGAATACGACCTTGAGGCGGCGAGCTACGACGCGGCCGTGCGCGATGCGCTGCCGGGGGTGACGGGACCGCAGCCGGTGCTCTTCGTGTTCGCGGCGGGCAACGACGGCGGCGGCTCAGACAACGGCGGCGGCGGCTATGCGGACACCATCCTCTCGCCCGGCACGGCCAAGAACGTGGTGACGGTCGGCGCGCTGGAGCAATACCGCCTGATCACCAACGTCGTGACGGCGCTGGACGGAACCACGAACGCCATCTGGCTGGGTGAGACCAGTTCGAGCACCGATGTGGCGTGGTATTCCTCGCGCGGCAACGTGGGCGTGCAGACGGAAGGGACCTTCGGGCGTTTCAAGCCGGACGTGGTCGCGCCGGGAACGTTCGTGGTCTCCACGCAGCCGTCGATGTGGGACAAAGCGGCGTATTACAACCCGACGAACACGGACAATTCCAATTCCAGCTATGGCCTGCTGGTGACCACGAACATACTGGCCTACGGCTTCGCGACCAGCGTGCCGGGCAACGCGGTGGGAGTGAAGATCTCGGTGGTGGCGAACAGCAAGTCGCCCCATCCGTTTCCGTTGAATATGCCGGTTTACATCTCCACCACGCATGTGCCGAATCCCGCCAATCCGGCAACTTATGATTATTCGACGAGCAATAATGTGATTTCGATCCCGCCCGGCGGCGGCACGCTCTCCGGTGTGGCCAGCCTGTATAACGGATTTGCCGTGGCCGTGGCCGACGGCACGAACATTCCCGTCAACTTCGACCTGATCATCTCGATCACACTGACGAACAGCCTGGGCAACCAGCTCACGGTCCTGAGCAACCTCAACAGCACGCTTGGGAACTATTATTATTACGAGACCGGCACCAGCATCGCGACGCCGTCGGCCTCCGGCGCGCTGGCCTTGATCCAGGATTTCTTCACCAACACTTTAAGTGCAACGCCCAGCCCGGCGCTGCTCAAGGCGATGCTCATCAACGGCGCGCGCCTGACCACCGGCTATAATTTCTACGGCGTGACCAACAGCGTCAATTACGAAGGCTGGGGCGAGGTGAACGTGCCGAACTCCGTTCCGCGCAAGCTGCCCACCTCCACCGCCGGCGCCACCACGGCGATGTATTACCTCGATCAAAGCCCGACCAACGCGCTGGCCACCGGCGACAGCCGAACCTTTGGCGTCAATGTGCCGACGGTGGCCGCGCGCGGGCAGCTGCTGCACATCACGCTGGCATGGACGGATCCGCCGGGCAACCCCGTGGCCGGCATCAAGCTCGTCAACAACCTGGACCTGGTGGTGACCAACCTCGGCAATGGACAAGTCTATTTCGGAAATAATTTTGTGTCGGCCGCCACCCCCTACAGTGCGGTGGCGAATGCCGGCACCGCGGCGGACAACGTCAACAACGTGGAGAGTGTGGTGCTGCCGTACCCGCTCGGCACGAATTATTCCGTGACCGTCATCGGCCGCAACGTCGCGGTCAACGCCGTGACCGCCGAGCAGACGAAAATCGTGCAGGATTATGCGCTCGTCGTTTCCTGCGGCGATGGGTCGAACTCCAACGGCATCGCCGTCACGCCCTCGGCGGCGAATATTCCTGCCACGGTGCCGCTGGTCACGGTGGTGAACAACGCCACGAACGGGGTTTATTTCAACGAGGTGGCCGGGGCGAACGCGCCGTGGCTGAGCACCAACGCCATCGTCTTCGGCCCCGGCTACGGCTACGCCACGAACGCCAGCCTGTTCATCGGCCAGACCAACCAGTGGCATTTCTTTGTGGTGACCAACACGACCAGCTACACCAACGCCGCCTTCATCATCTTTGATCCGGCGACGCTGGCGATCCCGCGCGAGGGCGTGTTTGCCGGCTCGGACGCCAACTCCACGCGGCCCGAGGCGGATTTGAATCTGTTCGTGGCGTCCGAATCCAGCCTCACCAATTTGGATCCGGTGGTGATCTCAAATTGTGTTTTTAACGTGAACGGCGACCAGGCCTCGCTGGACCGGGGCGGCACGAAGTTCATCGTCTATTCCAATGCCGTGCAAGGGCAGGCATATTACGTCGGCGTGCAATGCGAGGATCAGATGGCGGGCCAATTCGGCTTCATCCCCATCTTCAGCCAGAATCCGTTCAGCCAGCTTGATAATAACGGCAACCAGGCCATCTACGGCTTCCCCTTGCCGACGATCATTCCCGACGGCAACAACGCGCACCCGAGCACCATCTCCATCTATGCCCTGGCCACCACGCCAATGCAGGTCGGGGCGGTCACCGTCACCAACGGCATTTCCTGCCAGAACAGCGGCGACCTCGTCGGCACCCTGTCGCATAGTTCCGCTTACGCCGTCCTGAACAATCATACCGGCCCGCAATACGGCTTTACGAACACCTACAATGATGACGCCCTGCCGGGGACGGTGCACACGGATGGGCCGGGCTCGCTGCGCGATTTCAGGGGCAAATCGGCTCTCGGCCCCTGGATCCTGACGGAGCTGGATGATTCGCCGTCGCTCGGCAGCAGCCTCACCGTTTATTCGGCGTCCATCCGGCCGCATGTCAATCTCGGCAATCAAGGCGTTCACAATGTCTCCGTCCCGCCGGGCGGCTGGTTTTATGATTACGTGGATGTCACGCCCGGCTTCACCAACATTATGGTATTCGCCACCAACCTGACGGCGCCCTTTGTGCCGCCGGTGCAATTGTATTTGGGTTACCTGACCGAGCCGTCCGCCTCGAATTATCTGGCCGAAGCCGACCTGACCAACCCGCCCGCGGGCATAGTTCAGGGCAATTTCATTTCCTATGGCCCGCCGCTGGCGCCGGGCCGTTATTATGTCGGCCTCTTTAACCCGGATTTGATTAATGCTCACAGTGTCGATCTACAGGTGAACCTGGCCTTCTCGGGTTCAGCGGGTACCACAGTGGACTACGCCTCCACCGGCCCGGTACCGTTGCTGGATGACGCGGTGACGAACAGTTTCATCACCGTGACCAACACCGATTTGATTGAGGGCTTTAGTGTCGGCCTGTGTGTGGCGCATCCGCGCATCTCCGATCTGGTGTTCCACCTCATCACCCCCGATGGCACGCGATATCTGCTCATGGAAAACCGGGGCGGCCAGGACACCAACGGCTGCGGCACCGCCGTGGTCAACACGAACTTCGTTAGCACCAACGTCATCACTGGTGGCCTAACCAACCTCGTGATCTCGACCAATGTGACGACCAGTTTTGGATATCTGACGTTCACCGAGGACACCAATTTTACAACCACGCCGATCAAATATGCCCTGCCGCCCCTGGTGACGGCTTCGTTATCCACTGTGGTCACCAATTCCTTCGGTACCAATACTGTGGTCATGACCAACCTGGTGGTCACCAATCTTTATTACCTGGCGGAGCAATCGCTGGAACCGCTCATCGGCACCAGCGCCGCCGGAACCTGGCAGTTGGAAGTGCTCGACAACCGCGCCGGGGCGACCAATCCAGCACCCTCGCTCCTGAGCTGGCAGCTGGGTTTCTCATTTGCCAATCCCGGTCAAACGGGGGCCACGAACTACGTTCTGGCCGGCGGCATCCCACACTCCAACACGATTCCGGCCGCGAGCATCCAGTGGTATACCGTCAACGTGCCGACCAACGCCACCTATGCCACCAATATACTGATTTTCGCCACCGCTCCGGTGAATTTCTGGTTCAGCACCAATTCTCCGCAAACCATCACCAATGCAGGCGATGTTTTGCTGCAGGCCAATTCCATCAACAATACCAATTTAATGACCACCAACACCTCGACTTGGCCGTACATCTTTCCGGGCGGCACTTATTACCTCGGGGTGCAGAACACGAACAGTTTCGTCGTGACCAACGCGGTCGAGGTGGATTTTGACCACGGGAACGCGACGAACTCGGGCAAGCCGTTGTTGCTGATCCAAGGCGTCAAAGTCAGCGGCGTAAACGTTCAGATCACCTGGGCCGTCAGCGGCGGGGCCACTTATCAAGTGCAATGGAAGAACAGCCTCACCAACGCGTGGAACACCCTCACCGATCCCGCCACCACCATCTCCAACGGCATCGCCACCTTCACCGACACCGGGGCGCAGACCGCGCCGCTGGGCCGGATGCGCTTCTACCGGCTCGTGCGAACGCCATAAAGAGCCGCTGAAAACTTTTCCTTATTTCCACCTGAAGCGGGAGGGGGGAGCGGAGCGGTTTTTATTGGGCGCGTCTGGACACTGCCCCGGTATTCCAACCGCTAAGCGGTTTCACTTGGATAGCCGCGGGTGAAACCCACGGTTGGCGGTGTGGTGATGAATTGTTCGACCCCTGCGGGGTCGCACTGTATTTCTGCGTCACCGTGGGCTGACGCCCACGGCTATCCAAGTTCTGTCCCTGACGGGACAGTTGAGCACCCGTCCAATTGCACCCGGTTTTTATTCAGTCCGGCAACTCT
>CAIQEI010000046.1 GCA_903870815.1 uncultured Verrucomicrobia subdivision 3 bacterium | reverse complement strand
CCTCCCGCAGGATGCGAATCTTGTCTTCCGTCGTGTATCGTTTGCCTTTCATGCGTCTGGTCCTTTCTTGCGTCTCAGACTAACACATCAGGTGGCCCGAAAAAGTGAAGTCACGTCACATCGCGCCATTGCAATTTCAGATTAAATCTCTTTGTTCAATGCGATCTTTCGCCGCCAAGTTGGCGCAACGCGTTCTGCCTGCTTGTCCCTGTGCATTTCACTTTCCGTTTTCCCCAATTCAATGTTCGATGTTCAGCGTTGAATGTTCGATGTTCCCCATTGCACTTCAACTCCCCTTGACTTCCCCTTCCCCGTCGTAAAAAATCTGTCCGTCGTATGCCGGCCAAAAGCAGTCCCAAAAAGAAATTAAGCCCGGCGGAACAGCGCGACCTCGACACCAAAATCCAGTTCATCGAGGGGCTTGTCCGCCGCGATCCGAATTATGTGGACGCCCTGCAACTGCTGGGCGATCACTACACTGCGCGCGGCCGCTTCACCGAGGGCCTGCAAGTGGATGAACGGTTGGCCCGGCTCGATCCCCAGAATTCCCTCGTCTTTTACAACCTCGCTTGCAGCTACTCCCTCACCAACGAATTTGAACGCGCCGCTCTGGCTCTCGACCAGGCTATTAGCCTGGGCTACCGCGATTTCAAATGGCTCGCCAAAGATCCGGACCTGAAAAATCTTCGCGCCCAGCCCGCCTTTTCGGCCATCAAAGAAAAAATTCGACGCCTCCAAAAACCCGACCGCTGAACTTTCCTAGATATTCCTTGTATCATCCGTCGCGAGTCGGCTCACATTTGGTTTAAATTTCCCGTAGCCGCGTCTCGTAAGAGCGCGGTGTTTGGCGCCGTGTTTGTTCCGTGTCCTTTGAGGTTTAAGAGTTTCAATTTCAAGTCACCACTCCCGGTCTTGCATTGAACGCCAACGGCGTTCCACCCTCCAACCCAGGGTTGGCGCTCGCGCCTACCCTGGGAAACCAGATCATAATCCCCCTACCCTGAAAGGGTAGCAGCCCCCACACATCAAGCGTCCGGACCTGTAGAGCAAGCGTCTTGGGCCTGCGCGCCCTGCGTTTAAAGCTTTTCCGGTTTCAGGTCCAAGTTTCAGGTTTCGTCTTCACCCCCTTTCGTGTATTTCGCGGTTAAACCAATACCCCTTCAACCCTTCAACCCTTCAACGATTTAACGCCACTCTTCACGCCTTCCGGATCATCTTCCTCGCCATCAGCCAAGCGAGCCCTGACTTTGCTCACTGAAATCGGTCAATTTTTATTTCCGTTTTGCCCTAAATGGGGTAAGTATTTCCCCGACGCCGTAATGCGAAAACCTTTTGCCCATCAGCAAGGCCGCCCGCCAGCCCGGTGGCGTGGGTCGCGGCGTCTCACCTTCGCCGCATTGTCCCTCACCGCTGTCCTGCCATTACGAGCTGAAAATACGAATCTCACCGATGAAGTCCGCTTGCTGCGCGAGGAGAATGCGCTGCTTCAGCAGCAGGTGAAATCGCAGGGCGCGCATCGCCGCCATCTCGATCTCATCTTCAAAGCCTCCCAGCGCTGCCGGAAAATCGTCCAGTCCCTGCTGAGCTTTGCCCGCCGGCACCAGCCCGAACGCAAGCCCGTCTCCGTGAACAAGTTGATCGAAGACGTGCTGGAAATCGTGGCTTACCAGCTCCGCACCAGCAACGTTGAGGTCGTTTGTCGGCTGGGCACCGCCCTGCCGGTCGTCCTCGCCGACGGCCATCAGGTCCAGCAGGTGCTGCTCAACCTCATCAACAATGCGCGGCAGGCCATCGAGGCCCATCAGGCTGCTGGTCGCATCACCATCACCACGGAAACCAGCGGCCAGTCGGTCCACATCCATATCCAGGACAACGGCCCCGGCATTCCGCCGGAAAATCTGAAGCGCATCTTTGACCCTTTCTTCACCACCAAGGAAGTTGGCAAGGGCACCGGCCTGGGTTTGAGCCTTTGCTACGGCCTCATCAAGGAACATGGTGGAAACATTGCCGTCACCAGCCAGCCCGGTCAGGGCGCCATGTTCACGATTGACCTGCCCGCCACCGAAGGCACTCAGACGGTTGACTCCAACGCCAAATCCTCCGACACCTCCATCAATCATCGGGAAGGTGCCGGTAAAAAAATCCTGCTGGTGGACGATGAAGATATCCTGCTCGAGCTGGTCCGCGACGACCTCCAGCATCACGGCTACGAGGTGCTCACCGCCAACAACGGTGAGGCCGCCCTCCGCGTCCTGCACGATCACCCCGTGGACGCCATCTGTTGCGACCTCAAAATGCCCGGCCTGAATGGCCGCCAGATTTATGATTGGATTTGCGCCGGCCGGCCGGATTATGCCCGCCGCATCGTCTTCATGACGGGCGACATCATCAATCCATCGCTTCAGTATTTCCTTGAACAGGAACATCTCACCTGCCTGAACAAACCCTTTCCCCTGCGCGACCTCCGCTCCGCCCTCAAAAACATTATCAACCCAGCCGTCCGGATCTGATTGTCGGTTTTTATTTTTCCGTAGCCGCGTCTCGTAAGCGCACGGATTTTTTTCGCCGTGTTTGTTCTGTGACGTTCGCGGTTAGAGCGTTTGAAAAGAACGCCAACGGCGTTCCATCCACCAGCCCAAGTTTGACGCTCGCGCCTACCCAGTGAAACCAATGCAAGATCCCCCTACCCTGAAAAGGTAGCAGCCTAAAAAATTCCGGTTTCAGATTTCAGGTTTCAGGTTTTGTCTTCGTGTATTTGGTGTATTTCGTGGTTAAACAAGCTCCGCTTCACCCCTTCAACGATGCAACTATTCAACGCCCCTTTTCCCTCTTTTCTCCGCTCCCACTACCAACTACTGTTTCGTGTTTATGAACGTTACCATCCGCGGCCGCACTTCGCCATTCCGCACCGTCACTTTCGACACCCAAAACAATTCCGTCCGCCTCATCGAACAGCGCCTCCTGCCGCACGAGTTCAAAATCGTCGACACCAAAAACTTCCGCGCCACCGCCCGCGCCATCACGGACATGGTCGTGCGCGGCGCCGGGGCCATCGGCGCAACCGCCGCCTACGGCCTGGCGCAAGGCGCCCTTGCCTTTCGCGGCCACGACCTGAAGAAATTCTCCGCCCACGTCGCCACCGTTTACCAGACCCTCGCCGGGGCGCGTCCCACCGCTGTGGATCCGGTCAACGCCATGAACGATGTCCGCCTCGAAATGGCCTTGGGCGACACCGTGGCCGAACAGCAGTCCCTCGCGCTCGCCGCCGCCGAGGAATTCGCCAACGAAGACGTCCGCCACTGCCAGGCCATCGGCCGGCACGGCGCCAGGTTGATTCGCAACGGCCTGAACGTTCTCACCCACTGCAACGCCGGCTGGCTCGCGTTCGTGGATATTGGCACCGCCACGGCGCCCCTGTATGCCGCGCAGGAGCAGGGCAAACGCTTTCACGTCTACTGCGATGAAACCCGTCCGCGCTCGCAGGGCGCCACCCTCACCGCCTGGGAACTCGCGCAGCAAAAGATTTCCCACCAGATCATCGCCGACAATGCCGCCGGTCATTTGATGCAGCGGGGCGAAATCGATCTGGTGATCGTCGGCGCCGACCGCGTGCTCGGCCGCACCGGCGAAGTCGCCAATAAGATTGGCACCTACACCAAGGCCGTGCTAGCCGCGCGTCATAAAATCCCATTTTACGTCGCCATCCCGCTTTCCACCATCGACTGGAAACTGAATCGCGGCTTCGATATTCCCATTGAGGATCGCCACGAAAGCGAAGTCCTCGGCGCCTGGGGCATCATTTCAACTCCGCACTCCGCATTCCGCTATCCGCACTCGCCTCGTCGCGCCTACGTCCGCGTGGCCAATCCCACCAGTGGCGCCCGCAACCCCGGTTTCGACGTGACGCCGGCTGATCTGATCACCGGCATCATCACCCCCGCCGGCATCTTCAAGCCCCGTGAATTGTGGTCAAACCGCCAAAAATTGGGATATTCCTGAAGTCGACGACGCGTGTCGGTTCAGATTTGGCACATATTCTTTGTAGCCGTGACTCGTAAGAGCGCGGAATCTGTTGCGCGGAGTTTCTTCTCCGACTTTCGCTGTTCCCCCCTCGCCCTCGGTCGAACTCCAACGGCGTTCCATTCTCCACCCACGGTTGGCGCTCACACCTACTCTGGGAAACCCACGCAAAATCGACCAACCTCTGAAGTAGCTGCGTCTCGGAAGAGCGCGGCCATTGTTGCGCGATGTTCGTTCTGTGACTTTCGTGGTTAAACCGATTCAACTTCTTGCCTTATCATCCCCCGCTCCGCGTCGAACTCCAACGGCGTTCCATTCTCCACCCAAGTTTGGCGCTCGCGCCTACCCTGGGAAACCCACGCAAAACACCCTAACCCCTGAAGTAGCCGCGTCTCGTAAGAGCGCGGTGCTGGTTCTGGAATTTCGTGGTTAAACCGATTCAACTTCTTGCCTTATCATCCCCCGCCCCACGTCGAACGCCAACGGCGTTCCATCCTCCAGCCCAAGGTTGGCGCTCGCGCCTACCTTGGGAAACTATGCCGATTCCCCCAACCCTGAAATGGTTGCAGCACCGCTTCCGTAGCAGCCGACGTGAGTCGGCTCATACTAGGTATTATCAATCGTAGCCGCGTCTCGTAAGAGCGCGGTTTTTAATTCTGAATCCTTCGCAGACAACCGATTCAGTTTCACGCCCCACCAGCACTGAACCAATTCCCGTGTGATCCGTTTGGCGATTCATTAATGCACAAGCGATGCTGCCGGCTGGACCAATTCGTTGAGGCCAAGCTGCGCGCCTATTTCCATCGCGGACATTGAAGCGCCAGGTTCGGCATTTATTGTAAAGCGCGTCGTTGCATCGGTCTGCCGGCTAAATGTGAATATCACAGCTTTGCCTTTTTGGTCCGCAGTTTTTAATGCCATTCCTCCCGGAAACCAGTTTTCGCCAGGTTGCCACCAGCGCGCGAGGATAAACCGCAGGCAAGCTTCATGTACGGCCGCTTCGTTTGCTTGTGGCATAACGGCCACAAAGTCATGGAGGTGTTGTGCGCTCATCGGCTCGAAAACTTTGACCCGCTGGCCTATTTTGAGCCGGTTCGGCACCAAATCGGGATTGAGCTCCTTCAAATCCGCGATAGACATCCGAAACTTGCGGGCAATCCTGGCTAGGCTGTCGCCTCTGGCAACCACATAAACAGGCTCATCGTTGGTTATACCCAGCGATGAATTCATGGCCGCATTGGTAATTACCGTCATCGAATTCTGGATTTGCAGGCTCATTTGCTGGCCGGCGTTTTGGAGGGCGGTGCTCATGCCGGGCAACTGCGACACGATCTGCGTCATGCTATTCACCATGGCCCCGGCCATCTGGGTTAGATTGGAGGTGAGCTGCTTCGTGGCCTCCTCCACGAGCGCCGGCTGCTGGTCGGGCAACTGCTGGAAGTTGTCGTAAAGCTCGGCGGCCTGCTCGCGAAAATTATTTTCCGCTTCCGCCAGCATCCCGGTTTCGGGTAAATCGGCTTTCAAACAAATCTTCCACTGGCCATGACGTCGGCCCCAGATGGCGGTTCGCAAGAGGCTGTTGGTTTCCTGCGGCAGAATCACCGCCGCCAGTTCGTCCCGGTAAATCAATACTTTCAGGGGTTTGTTCTGCTTTGACCATGCGCGAGCCGCGTCGGACATGGTCACGTTTACCGCACCTTCGGGCAGACGCGGAATGTCCATGGCGTAACGGTTGATGGCGGCGGTCGGATCGCTGCCAATCATTTCCATGGCGAATCGCCCGGCGGCAATTTCAGGCGAATCAACCGGATATATCCGCGCAAGCTCAGCAAAGGTGGAATTCACTTCGTATTCGCTGAACAAACTGGTCGCGCTGTTTTGTGCTGATCCGCCCGGTTGCACCAGCTTGTAGCGAAGCTTCACGCCGGGAGGGTTCTCGGTGAAGCTGGTGATTTGCAGAATGCCGATTTTCCCGGTTGAAGACTTAAACAAGAAAGTTTGCGGCGGAATGCCATGCGTCTGTGCGCCTTGCGTCCCGCCATGGCTCATAAAATTGTTGCGGATGGTATTGAGTGCTTGCTGGTTGGTGATTTTGTCCCATTGGTCAGCCCTGGATTCTTGCGCCAATACGCCATTTATGCCCATCAGCACCGTTTCGTTCTTTTTTTCGTCGCGGCTGACGACTAGTCCTGTCTTGGACAAATGAGCCAGCCACAGTGTCCCGTCCGACAGATTGGGGGCGGCAGAAAGCGCACCGGTATCGGGGTCGAGTAGACCTGTCAAACCCTTCTCATTCAATGGTAGGGTCAGTTCGATGATCGGACTGAAGCTGGCGGACAAAACCGATTGCTCGCTCAATTTTTGTTGCTTGAAGCGGGAATCCGACCACCAGACAAAACCGGGCGCGGCAGTCTGGAACGAAGTGTTTATTCCCGCAAGGTCATCCGTGCCGGAAACCTGCCACGAGTTCGGTGACTGAAAGTTTAAGACCAATTCTCCGTGCCATGTGTGTGGCACTCCGTTTTGAGGGGCCAGGACCCTGGCATCATGCGGGGCCGCCGTCGCCATTCACTATCATGCCAATGAAAAGTCCGCCCGGCAGTTGCATGAGGAATGCGCTGCCAGCGGATATCGGTCATGCATGGTAAATGCGGATGTATCAGATTTCGATTCGGTTTCCAGAATGAAAGATGAAATTGGGAAGAAACTGGGAGCGGTCGATATTGTGGTGGCCAACGCGGTGATTCAATATGAATGGAAATTGGTGATGGATCAGAACCTGGAGGATTATTTCAGCCAGTTCAAGACTTGCACCATGCAGGGAGTTCATTTGGCCAAGGTTTTTGTCCCGGACATGGCCAGGAAGAAATATGGCCGGTTTATTGGCATTAATACTGAATGTGCCATGGAATGTGATTCCCATCAGTCTGCTTATGTTTCGGCCAAGCGAGGCATGGACGGATTTTACCGGGTCCTGGCCAAAGAGGTCGGAGCAAGTGCCATTACGGTAAATCAGGTGGCTCCGGGATGGACCATCACCGAAGCGGTCCGATCCAAAGGCACCGCCCATCAGTCCGAATACGAAAAGACCATTCCGCTCAAACGCCGCGGGACCGATCAAGAGATTGCCAATGTTGTTGCCTTCATCGCTTCCGATCTCGCCTCGTTCATCACCGGTGCCTACATTCCTGTTTGTGGCGGGAAGGTGATGCCTACCATTTGATTTTTGGCTAAGTTCGTGTCAGAAAATTGCAAAAGACGAGGAGCAAATAGCAGATGGCGGGTTGTTAACCGCCGCACTGGCCACCGGCGTGGGCACGGACACCCAACGGCCGTTCGCCCTGGTCATTGTTGCCGGCCTGCTCACCCGGCTGCTTATTAGCATTTTCCTGATGCCGGCGCTCTACACCCTCGTCGCGCGCCCGGGTGACCGGCTGGAAATGTGAAAGCGGCTTGAAACCCATTTTGTCGGGCAAATAGCCAGCTTGAATGCGGAATTATAGAACGTTTGAAGAAATACTGTCGCCATTCGAAGCGAGGATTTTTGGGTTTTGGCGAGGCTTTGGCGAAGGAGCAGGTTCAAAGCAACGCTCTCTCTGAGCCGAAACGAAGTCTAAACCCAAAACGACCGCCCTCTTCCATCAGCCAATCCGAACGGCTACCGTATTTTTGAAAATGCTATAAGGGAGTTGGGGGCGTAACTGTTCAGCTTTCGCGGGCATTAAAAAATCTCGGAACCCGACCCCCGCCCGGCAAAGGGTTGCTGTGTATGATGAAATGTGCGAAATTGGAGAATACTTGGGGATCATGAACACAAAACGCGCGCTGATTTTAACCTGCTGTCTGGGCCTGCTGACGTTGCTGCTGCTGTCGGTCGGGGCGCGCGCGCAATCGCTCCAGCCGATTTATTCCTTCTCCAGCCCGCCGGAGAATCCGCAAGCTGGTCTGACCCTGGGACCGGACGGCAATTTCTACGGCACGACTTCCGTGGGCGGCACTGGCGGTTATGGCACCGTTTTCCGGGTGACCACCAACGGGACCTTGACGACTCTGGTGAATTTCACCAACTTGAATGGCGCTTATCCTACCGCCAGTCTGACTCTGGGCCCCGACGGCAATTTCTACGGCACTACTGCCAATGGCGGTAGCAGTGGCAACGGCACCGTGTTCCAAATGACCACCAACGGGACTTTGACCACGCTGGTGAATTTTACCAACGTCAATGGGGCTGATCCGTTCGTCGGCCTGACTCTGGGCCCGGACGGCAATTTCTATGGCACGACTTCTCAAGGTGGCACCTTGAATGTCGGCACCGTATTCCAGGTGACCACCAACGGGACCTTGACCACGCTCGTGAATTTTTCCAATGCTAATGGGGCTGATCCTTACGCCAGCCTCACCCTGGGACCGGACGGCAACTTCTACGGCACGACGCTGCAAGGTGGCAGCAGTGGCATTGGCACCGTATTCCAAGTGACCACCAACGGAACCTTGACCACCCTGGTGAATTTTACCAACGATAATGGGGCTGCTCCTTACGCCAGCCTGACGCTGGGACCGGACGGCAGCTTCTACGGCACGACAGCAAACGGCGGCAGCAGTGGTAATGGCACCGTGTTCCAAATGACCACCAATGGGTCTTTGACCACGCTGGTGAATTTTGCCAACTTGAATGGGGCGTTTCCTCGGGCGAGCCTGGCGCTGGGGCCGGACGGCAATTTCTATGGCACGACGTCTCAAGGCGGCTCCCTGAATGCCGGTACCGTCTTCCAAGTGACCACCAACGGGACGTTGACCACGTTGGTGAATTTTACGTCGGCCAACGGGGCGTTTCCTCGGGCAAGCCTCACGCTGGGGCCGGACGGCAACTTCTACGGCACGACGTTGCAAGGTGGCAGCGGCGGTTACGGTACCGTGTTCCAAATGACTACCAACGGGACCTTGAGCGAATTAGCCCATATTTCCCAAATAAGCTTCACAAGCAGGAGTTAGTGACCTACAATAAAGCCGCATAAACAAAGGCATTCCTCTATGTCCAACCATCAAAAAACGGAAAATCCAACGGGTGCAGGCAAAAAACCGGGTCTGCGGATGGTTTTCGATAGTCGTTTGAAGCTGGAGTTTCACGGTTCCAAGATCACGTCGGATGCCGGATTGCTGGCCTATCGGGAACTGGATG
>CAIQEI010000045.1 GCA_903870815.1 uncultured Verrucomicrobia subdivision 3 bacterium | reverse complement strand
ACCAGCCGCTGGCGTGGTTCGCCGGTGGTGGGATGGGTTGCACTCGGGGCGCGCCGCGGCCGGTTTTTCGCGCCGGCAGCGGCAACGTGATCTGGGCGGCGGCGCACAACCAGTTTTTTGCGATGGTGGCGATGCCGCCGACCAATGACCCGGCGCAAGCCATGGTGGCGCGGGCGGTCACGCTGCCGCGCTTTCAAAATGTGGGTGACGTGGCCAATCTTACTCCCCCGAAAGGCATCCAGACGGCGCTGGTTTATCCGGCCTTTAAGTTGGAGGCGAATCAGACGGTGGACCGGGAAATAATTCTTTTTGCCGGCCCGAAGGAATACCGGACGCTGGCGCGGATTGGCGAAGAACTCAACAATCACGCGGACCAAGTGATGAATTTCGGCAGCGGGTTCGGGAGTTTCTGGGGCGTCGGCACGTTTTTCGCCAAGCTACTGCTGTCGGCGATGAACGGGCTGCATGATTTGACCGGCCTCGGCTACGGCTGGACGATTGTGCTGATCACGATCCTGATCAAGGCGTTGTTCTGGCCGCTGACGGCGGCGAGCACGCGCTCGATGAAGCGGATGCAGGCGCTCGCGCCGGAACTGGCCGCGCTCAAGGAAAAATACAAGGACGACGTGCAGAAGCTCACGTCCAAGCAGTGGGAACTTTACAAGAAGAACAAGGTGAACCCGATGAGCGGCTGCCTGCCGATGGCCATTCAGATGCCGGTGTTCATCGGGTTTTTCACCATGATCCGCAGTGCAATCGAGCTGCGCGGCGCACATTTCCTGTGGGTGGCGGATTTATCGAAATCGGACACCCTCTTCATGATCCACGGCGTGACATTCATCCCGGTCATCTGCACGCCGGAAGGACTGCCGTTCAACCTGCTGCCGCTGCTGATGGGCGGCGCGATGCTATGGCAGTCGCACCTGACGCCGCCGTCGCCGGGCATGGACCCGGCGCAGCAAAAAATGATGCGCTGGCTGCCGGCGATGTTCATCCTGTTCCTTTACAACTATTCCTCCGGCCTGGCGCTCTATTGGACGGTCAACAACCTGCTTACGGTGGCGCAGACGAAATTGACGAAGGCCAACGTCCCGGCCGCGCCGGTGATCACGACGAATCCGGCATTGACTCCCGCCCCGAAAAGGAAAAAATAATTCCATGGCTGCGCAACCCAAAGAAATCGCGGAAAAAATCCTCGGCACACTCGGTTTCCCGGCAACCGTGGTGGAACAGAAGTTCGGTGATGACCTGCTGCTTGACGTGAAAACCGAAGAGTCCGGCCGGCTGATCGGCCGCCAGGGCCAGACGCTGGCGGATCTGCAATATCTCATCAACCGCATCCTATTTCAGCAGGATCAAACCGCACCGAAGGTGATGGTGGACATCGGCGGCTACCGCTTGCAGGCCCGCGAGGCGCTGGTGAAAAAAGCAAAGGAAGCCGCGGAGAAGGTCCGCCGGTGGGGCGACGCGGTGGAACTGGAGCCACTCAGTGCCTTCGACCGCCGCATCGTGCACCAGGCTTTGAAAGACGACCCGGACATTGAAACGCAAAGCGTCGAGGTGGATGGCACGGAGAAAAAGGTCCTGATCCTGCGGCCCAAGCAACATTGAAATTTTCCGGACGGACCAAATAAAAAGCGCGGACAACATTGTCCGCGCTTTCAAGTTTTTGGCGGTGATTACGGATCAAGAATCTTCATGGCGTAAGCCGGCGACCAGCAGCTGTCCGGGCGCGGATCGGTGCCAAAGTTGTTGTAAAGGTAATCAAACTTGAAGCGGTAGGTCACCTGGTTGGCCGTGGGCGGCACGGGAACGAGACCTTCCCAGCGGTTCTGGACGATGGGGACCGGCCGCAGCGGCAAGGGCTGACCGTTGACAATCACATAAGGCCGGATGCTGTCCCAGCGGATCGACTGCTGCCCGGAATTAAAGGCGACTTCCACGGGATAAAGGTTGTCGGCATTGCGAGGCTGTTCGCTGGGCGTCATCCGCGTGAACGTGGCGGTGGTGCTGCAACCCGCCAGCAGCAGGACCGGAATCAACAGTAGAAATTTCTTCAACATATCCCAGCATGATGTCAGAAAACGCGGCGGCATGTAAAGTTGGATTTCCGCGTTCGAAACCGGAGGGGGATACGCCTACCGCTGCACCCGCGCGCTGCCGCCGGCGAGGATTTTTTCCACTTCCCGGCGCGAGGCCATCGAGGTATCGCCAGGCGTCGTCGAGGCCAGCGCGCCATGCGCCGCGCCGTAGTCCACCGCCTTTTGTGGATCGTTGAATTCGAGGAAGGCGAATTGCAATCCGCTGGCGAAACTGTCGCCGCCGCCGACCCGGTCCAGGATTTCCAGCCCGGGATACTTGCGGCTTTCGTAAAATTTCCCGGCATGCCAGAGAATTGCGCTCCAGTCGTTTTTCGTCGCGGTGATGACATGGCGCAGCGTGGTCGCGGCGACCTTGAAATTCGGAAATTCCTTCACCGCCGTTTCGATCATCGCCTTGAACGCATCAATCTCAATCCCGCTTAAATGCTCGTCGGCACCCTTGACCTCAAAGCCGAGGCTGGCGGTGAAATCCTCCTCATTGCCGATCATCACATCCACGTATTTGGCGATCTCGCGGTTGACCGCCTGCGCCCGCTTGAGGCCGCCAATGGATTTCCAGAGCGACGGGCGATAATTCAAATCATAGCTGACGATTATACCGTGCCGCTTCGCCGCCTTGACCGCTTCAATCGTCAACTCCGCCGTGGATTCCGACAGCGCCGCAAAAATGCCGCCGGTGTGCAGCCAGCGAGCGCCGATTTTTCCGAATATGAGATCCCAGTCAAAATCGCCGGGCTTAAGCTGCGACGCGGCGGAATGACCGCGATCCGGCAGGCCGACCGCACCCCGAATGCCGAAACCGCGCTCAGTGAAATTCAGACCGTTGCGGATGCTGCGGCCGATGCCGTCGTCGGGCCGCCACAAAATAAAATCCGTGTCCACGCCCCCCTGCATAATGAAATCCTCGATGAGATGGCCGACCTCGTTGTCCACGAAGGCGGTGCAGATGGCGGTTTTAAAGCCAAAACATTTGCGCAGGCCGCGCGAGGTGTTGTATTCGCCGCCGCCTTCCCACGCGGTGAAATGCCGCGCCGTGCGGATGCGTCCTTCGCCGGGATCAAGCCGCAGCATGACTTCACCGAGGGAAATCTGATCGTATCGGCAAGTGGACTTTTCCCGCAGTTGGATGGCCATAATTTTTGATGCTTGGTCAAAAAAGTTTATACCTGAATCGCTCTGAATTCACCCAAATTCCGTCAGCCACGCAAATAGATGGCAACCGGAATCACAAAAAAGCCCCTGCGTCAGGCAGAGGCTAATGAATTGACAAGAGTTTCAAAGACCCCCGTTCAACCGGCGCCAAATTCGGAGCGCGCCATGTTGCCCAGCTGTTTTTCAGCGGTCGGCGTCATGCTGGTAAACAACATCGAAACATGGAAGCCGGAATGTTTGCTACCAACGCAGCCGACCACGACGCCGTGGCACGAAACGCGGCTGCCGTCGAATGGCGACTGGAGCGAGACGGTCATCTCGGACCATTCGTGGAACGGCGTCGGGCTGCAAAACTCGATGCCACTTTTGTGAACGGAAACCTTGTCAGCTGAAAGCGCCAAGGCCGCTTCCCGGCCGGCTACGCTGACAGAATTTGTAAGGGAACCCAGACTTCCGATTTTCTTCGCACTCATAAGATAATTCAATTTACCACGTCAAAGGGTGCCGTCAAATTTAAGTTTTACCATTCAATGATGGCGGCCCCCCAAGTCAGGCCGGCCCCGAACGCGACGATCAAAATCAGGTCGCCACGCTGGATTTTTCCCGAATGCACCGCCTCGTCCAAAGCGATGGCGACCGACGCCGCGGAAGTGTTGCCATATTTGTGCAAGTTGACGAAAAGCTGTTCCGGCGTGGCTCCCAGCCGTTCGCCGACCGCGTCAATGATGCGCCGGTTGGCCTGGTGCGGAATGACGCACTTGATTCTGGTGATGTCAATTTCGCAGCGGGCCAGGACTTCGTTGGCCGCGCTGCACATGGCCTGCACGGCATTCTTGAACGTCTCCTTGCCATCCATCCGCAAGTAATGCAGGCCGTCCAAGACGGTCTGCGCCGAGGCCGGACAACGGCTGCCGCCGCCGGGCATGGAAAGCAGTTCGGCCTTGCCGCCGTCCGAGCCCAGAGCCGTAGTGAGCAAACCGTGAGAATGGGCCCGGTTTTGCAAGATGGCCGCGCCGGCACCGTCGCCAAACAGCACGCAGGTGTTGCGGTCCTTCCAGTTCACGATGGACGAGAGCTTTTCCGCGCCGATGACCAGCACGGTTTCGTACGTGCGCGACATGATGAACTGCTGGCCGATTTCCAGGGCGTAAATGAAGCCCGAACACGCGGCCTCAATGTCGAATGACGGGATGCGCCGCGCGCCGATTTTCTGCTGCACGAGGCAGGCCGTATTGGGAAACGGCATGTCCGGCGTGATGCTGGCCACGATGATGAGATCAATCTGGTCGGCGGTAATGCCGGCCATTTTCATCGCGCGCCGGGCCGCCTGGGCGGCGAGATCCGACGTGAATTCATCCGCCGCCGCGATGCGACGTTCCTTGATGCCGGTGCGCGTGATGATCCATTCATCCGAAGTCTCGACCATTTTCTCAAGATCGGCGTTCGTCAGGATCCGTTCCGGCACATACGAACCGACGCCGGTGATGGAACAGGTGCGGCCGACAAAATCATGTTTTGCGCGCGGATTTTTCATGCATTCACCGGTCCCGTTTCAGCTTCGAGAATTTTGTTCGCCGCCGCGATATCGCGGGCGATGGTCTGGTTGATCTGGGTTTTCACCGCGTTGGCGGTGACGCGGATGGCGCTCGCCACGGCGCGCTCGCGCGCCGAGGCATGGGCCTTGAACACCAGGCCATTGAAGCCGAGCAGCGGCGCGCCGCCATAGACTTCCGGGTCCATGCGCCGGCGGATGGTATGAAAGGCGCCTTTCGCAAGATAGGCACCGAGCTTGCGCTGCGCGGAGTGCATCAACTCGCGCTTGAGCATCGAAAACATCGCCACCGCCAGACTTTCAACGGTCTTCAATACAATGTTGCCCACGAAACCGTCGCACACGACCACATCCACGTGATCCTTGAACAGATCGTGGCCCTCGACGTTGCCGATGAAATTCAAATCAAGCCGTTTGCAAAGCTGGAAGGCTGCCAGGGTCAATTCGTTGCCCTTGGTGTCCTCGGTGCCGATGCTCAAA
Source organism: uncultured Verrucomicrobia subdivision 3 bacterium (assembly GCA_903870815.1). Lineage (GTDB taxonomy): Bacteria > Verrucomicrobiota > Verrucomicrobiia > Limisphaerales > UBA11358 > UBA11358. The sequence goes on along the minus strand of CAIQEI010000045.1, from coordinate 10,074 downwards.
ATGCCGACGCGCGGATTTTTGCGTTTGAGAACTTCACGCGAATAGACGCTCCCCATCACGGCGAATTGGGCGAGGTGCAACGGCTTGCATTCGACATTGGCGCCAGCGTCCAGCAGCACAAACTCGTTATTCAGCCGGGGGATCACCGTCGCAATGCAGCCACGATCCACGCCGGAAATACGGCCCACCTTGAAAGTGCCCGCCGCGAAAATGCCGCCGGTGTTGCCGAGGGAGATGAGCGCGTCCGCTTTGCCTTCGCTGACGAGATCAGCGGCGCGGCCGATGGAAGAATCCTTTTTTTTGCGCAGCGCGATGGCGGGCTTATCCTCCATCTCCACGACTTCGGTGGCATGAACGATGCGGACCCGGTGATCACGGAATCCGCGCGGCGGCAGCGCGGCGTGGATATCGGCCTTGTTGCCGACGAGATAAATGGCGGTGATGTCCTTGTTTTCCTCCAGCGCGCTTTTTACGCCGGCGATGATGACACCGCAACCGTGGTCACCACCCATGACATCAACGGCAATGCGCATGACGGATAGTTTTTAGTTTTTAATTTTTAGTCTTGAGCGGGAATACCGGCGACCGGTTGTCCAACTTAAAATTAAAAACCAAAATCAAAAACTCATCACGCGCCCGCAGTGACGGTCAGCACCTGGCGGCCTTTGTAGAAGCCGCAGGCCGGGCATACGCGGTGCGGCATCGCCGGCGCGTCGCACTGGGGACATTTGCCAAGCTGCGGCAGTTTGAGAACGCTGTTGTAAGCCCGGCGCATACGCTGCCGGCTCGTTGACGGTTTTCTTTTTGGAACGCCCATAAATTCTATTTAATTTTCAGTTTATCGAGTTCTGCCCACACAACCGACGCCGATTTTTCAGCGGCTTCGGCCCTGACGGCAGGGTTTTTTTTCTTCTTCAATCCCGCGCAATCCGGTCTGCACAACGGATGTTGCGGAAAGTCGAGGAGTATATCTTCCCGCACGAACGGCGTCAAGTCCACACAATCACCGTCAATGGACACCTTTTCCTCGCCTTCCAGCGGCAAATGCGCCGCCCAACCGGACAACTTGAGCTCGGTTTTGAACTTTTTCAGGCAGCGACCGCACTCGCAATCCAGCGGCAACACCAGCGAACCCGTCACCAGCACCGCGTCATGCAGCAATTCCGCCGACAAGTCATAGCGCAACGGTTTTTCCGTGCGGATCAATTCGTCGTTCACGACCAAATCCAGCTCGGCCACGGGCAATTCACCGGCCAGGTGAATTTCGTGGTCCTCCAGATGCCGGAGATTGATTTTAAGTGACATTTGATAGTCCCGGTTATTTCGCCGGCTTCAATTTATGCTTCAGCGCGATTTGGACATTCGGCGGCACAAACGAACGCACGTCACCGCCCAGCCGGGCGATTTCCTTCACGATCCGCGAACTCAAAAATGTGTACGTGTCCTTGGGCATCATGAAAATCGTCTCAATGCTCTCGTCCAGCTTGCGGTTCATCAACGCCAACTGGAACTCAAACTCGAAGTCGGACACAGCGCGCAGCCCGCGCACGATGGCCTGCGCCTTCCGTTCCGCGACGTATTCCACCAGCAGGCTGCTGAAAGAATCCGTCCGGACGTTCGGCAGCTTCGTCACGGCCGATTTCACCAGCGCCACGCGCTCGGCCAGCGTGAACAGGGGATGCTTGCTCTCGTTTTCCGCGACGGCGACGATGACACGGTCAAACAACTTCGCCGCCCGTTGGATGACGTCCAGATGGCCGTTGGTGAGCGGATCAAAACTGCCGGGATAAATCGCGGTGCGCTTCATTCAGTTTTAAATTTTGAACTTTGAGTTAAACCGGCATTGGCTGCGGCTCTAACGACTCTAACTTAAAATTAAAAACTCAAAACTCAAAACTATTTCCACGGCACCTCAAAGATCCGCACCGGCCCGCGGAAACCCTTGGGCGTGACCGGACTTTGCTCCACGCAACGCGCCGCCAGCGCCGGGTCGAGTTTTTGCAGGTGTTTGAAAGTGGTTTCGCCCACGATGATGCGGCCGCTGCCGGAAACGCCTTCCAGCCGGCTGGCGAGGTTCACTTCGCGCCCGAATACGGTGTAATTCAGGATGTGCTGGTTTGAGCCCATCAGACCGACGGTGGCCGCTCCGGTGTTGATGCCGGTGCCGAGCTGGAGCGCGATGTGCAGCGGCCGCGGCGGCTGGCCGGCGGCGATGCGCACCTGGTTTTCCACCTCGCGGGCCGGATTTTCCGCGAGCCGCTGCTCGTTCAATTGATTAATGGCGCGCTGCGCCTCGACCGCCGCCGCAACCGACGCCTGCGCGTGGCGCGCGTTGGCCACCGGCGCATTCCAGAACGCCATCACACAGTCGCCAATGTATTTGTCGAGCGTGCCGTTGTGATTTTTCACCGCGTCGGCGACGGCGGCGAGATATTGATTTACAATCTCCAAGGTTTCGCGCGCGGATTCCTCGTAATATTTTTCCGCCGTCGCGAGGTCCACATCGTGGGTACGGACATATTGGCTAACGTCCTCCTGCAACTGGTCGGTAAACGTTGTGAATCCACGCACGTCAGCAAACAGGACGGTGACTTCGCGCCGGGCGCCGCCAAGGGAAAGCTTTTCCGCACCGAGCAGTTCGGTCACCACATCGGGGGATACAATCTTGGAAAAAACTGATTTTACGCGCCGCTTTTCATCCTCTTCAAACACGACCCGGTGCACGATGAGGCTCAAATGTTCCATCAGCATGGCGCCCATGACCGGAAAAACCAGCGGCAGCCAGAGGTGGAATCTCACAAATACGGCAAAGGCGGTGACGGTATAGGCCGACATGAGCAATAGGGTTCCACCCGCCGCCGCAAATGCCGGGAGCTGCCAAGTGAGAAACGCCGTCAATGCTCCCAGAACAATAATCAGCGCCAGATCCTCCCGCGGCGTGGTCCGGCGGATGAACTGGCCGGTGATGATGGAATTGGCCACATTCCAGTGTTTGCTGACGAGCAACGTGTCATGCTCCAGCGGCGTGGCCCCGCGGTCCGTCAGGTCGTTGCCCTGCGCGGCGGAGCCGAGGACCACGAGTTTGCCGCGCAAATCATCGCGGAGGCCGTTCGTTTCGCCCTGACGCCGCTGGCGGTCCTGCCAGAGCAGATTTTCCACCGGCAGCCGCAGCAGCCGCGAATCGCCGGGCGTGAGCCGCCAGTCCACCAGAAAATAGCCTTCGGCATCCACGGGAATCACGCGCTGGACACCGTTCGCCCCGCGCAGGGTGATTTTTCCATGGGGCAGATCCACGATAGATTGGGCGAGGTCGAGCTTGAGTTGCTGCGCCGCGAGGAGAATGCCCATGTGCCAGTAACGTTCGGTGGTGAAGGCCTTAGCCTTTGCCGGCAGGCCGGACGGCAGCGGGTCACCCAGAAAATCGGCGAGGGCAAAATTAGTTTCCGCATCCACGGGAATTTCAATCGAATTGGTCAGGCCGGTTTGCGGTAAAATAATTTTCCCGGGCGCGAAAATGGCATTGGTCAGGTTGACAGCGAGTTCGGGATCCGCCTCGATTTTTTGGAATAGCGGATGCCAGCGACGCAGATCGCGAAAGGCTTTTACGCGGCGGAGGATGCCGTCGGAATCGCGCTCAGTGGAAATGTCACCGAGGGCGAGCGCGTTGGTGGCGAAGAGGCGCGGCGGGATAAGATCCGGCGACATGGCGAGGATGGCGTTGCCGGCGCGACGCAACTGATCGGCAAAGAAATTATCAGATTCCTCACGTTCAAAAATATTGGTGCCAACCTGGACGGACGGATGGTCCGGACGAAGCTCCCCAAAAAGCACGTCAAAGCCGACCGCCTCGACGCCCTGGGCGGCAAGCTCATCCACAACCCGGCCATAGACCTGACGCGGCCAGAGAAGGCCAAACCGATAACCGAGTTTCACGCCTCGAACTTCACCGCTTTGGACAGCCTTGATGCTGGATTCCTCAATCGCAACAAAAGCCAGATTGGTTGCCGCCGGCACAGGGAAATGGCTGGCGGTGCGGACGCGCAGGTCGTAGGCCATGCGTTCGAGCCGTTCCGGAAAATCCAGGTGCAAGGCACGGACGCCACAGACCAGCGCGAGGACGGAAAGCGCAAGAATGAGCGGCGTGCGTTTAAGTCGCTTGAACTTCACCCTGTGGGATTAAACAAAAAAACCAGCACAACTCAAGGCTGCGCTGGTTTAAAATTTAATGGACCGTAAAATCGATCCAACCAAAACCCATCAATCCGGGCCGGGAGAAGGCGGAATTAATCGCCGCCGTGCTCATTGCCAACACTGTGGAGCGGGGATATGTAGCAATAAGTGCTGTCGTCGTGGTGACAAAAATGGACCTGTTGATAAAACGTCGGCAAGGCGCAGAACAAACGTTCCAACATTTTAAGCACTTCAGGGGATATGGACAATGGTTGTTGACCGGAAGCCGGGTTAAAGAACTGGCCGGGAGCGACAACGCAGGTGAAGGTCGAGCTGTCGGTCTTAATCAGGGACAAAACCAAGCCGCCGCCGGTGCTTTCAAAGACCTCCGTGGAGCCGTCCGCACTGATGCTAAACTTGGTCCCGCGCACACCGGCGATGCCGCTGGGGAGTTTAATCAGGTATTGGGAGGCCCCGGTGAGTTTTTTGACACTGGCAAAGATTTTCCCCTTTTTCAAATTCAGCTCGGTGTCACTGACGGTATCCGCACCGGTATCGGTGACGGTCAGCTTGTCAATGGCAAGCGTTGTGTCGGGTGTGAGACGGATCACATTTTGTTCAGATGAAGGCTTGAAGCTGGCCATACCAGCCACCTTCGCGTCCGGAGCAAAGGCAATCGAACTAGGACGCCAGACGGATTGGGGCAAGTCCAGATCTTTGCCCAGCACGACATCCACCACACCATTGTGTCCGGTGCGGATGGCGGCCCCTGCAGGAAGCGCTTTACCGGCCACCAACGGATGCCAATTGTCATCGCCGAGCGAGTAACTGGCCTCGCCCTCCACGCGGACAACCGAGCCGTAACCGGATTGGGCATCCTGCGCGACCGCACTGGCCGTGCCGCTGAAAATCGCCCCGCATATAGCGGCGGCAAGCAAAACTTGAATTTTATTCATATGAACCTTTTGGAACTGAATTTCAGACTTTTGGAAATATACCCGTGGACCGGTGGGGTTGTCAATGGGCATTTAACTCAATAATCAGACGGCAGTTGCGGGCGACCCGACGCCTTTTCCGCAAGCTTGGATTCGCAGATCGCCTGATAATTTCTGGCAATGTCGTTGTCTTTTCCGCCGAGTTTTAGCGCCCGGGTAAACCATTCCTGTGCGGCGGCATAGTCGCCGGTCTGGACGTAATGCCAGCCAACGGCCGCCACGAGGTAATTGCCGTTCGGGTCGCGGGCCTCGGCCGCGCGATAGGCCGGCTCCGCTTCGCGCCGCCGGCCCAGCCAGTCGAGGCACATGCCGGTGCGCAGATAACTATAGGCGTCATGCGGATTGAGCCGGATGGCCTGCGCATACCAGTCCAAAGCCTTTTGTCCCAGCGCGGTGGATTTATCACCGCCGTCCAGACTCTGGCGGCGGAAACATTCGCCGATTTTGTAGGCCGTCTCGAAATTTTTCGGTTCGCAGGAAAATGCCCATTCCAGAGCAGCCGAGCGTTCCGGAGAAAATAACGGTTGCGTCTCAGCCCGGGCCAGCCAACGCGCCTCGCCATCCAGCCGCCATGCCTGCGCGACCAAATAAATCACCACCACGCCCAAGGCGGTCGAGATTGCCAGCTTCAGCGCCGGGCCCGGCCGGAACCAGAACCGTTCCGTGGCATAGCGCGCATTGCTCGCCAGCAACCCCAGCAGCGTCACGCCCACCAGCGCGTTCGCCGGAACGTGCAGGTTGAAATCCATCAACGAATGCACCGCCAGCGCCGCCAGCCCGCCGGTCGCCCCGAGAAAAAAAGCGAACCGGTTGCTCTGCCCGGTGCCGAAATCATTTTCCTCGCGGCGAACGTGCGGCCAGGTTTTTTTCAGCCAGCCAACAAAAAAGCCCAAACCCGCGAGGACAATGACACCGCCCACGGTTCCCCAGTCCGCGAGCAGATTGAGATAATCATTATGCACCCGGTCCGGCCGGCCCTGCATGGCCTCCGGCCGGTATTCCCGGAAGCGATAATCATAATGCGCCGGGCCCACGCCAAACCACGGATTATCCGCCCACATCCGCCCCGCCGCCTGCCACAACAGCAGCCGCGAACCCGCGCTGGCATCAATCATCACGAGTCCGCCGTTTCCCTCCGGCGTCTCGACGCGCCGCATGTAGGTCACCGTTTTCGACAGATAATGCGAGATCATAAACCCGCCGCCCGCGAGCAGCACCACCAGCAGCAACACCGCCTTCAGCCGGTGGTTGCCGTGACCGAGCAATATCCCCAGCAGCAGGAAGATTCCCGCCGCCGCCGCCAGCCAGCCTCCGCGCGAAAATGTCACCGCCAACCCTGCCGCCATGGCAAGCGCCGCGTAGATCAGCAAAATCCGCGTCACGATATGCACCTTGCCGACCAGCAAATACGCCAGCGCCAGCGGCAGCAGCATGGCGAGGAGGCACGACAGGTTGTTCGGCGAAATATAAGTTCCCGAAGCCCGGCCGGTGTAGGGGGAAATCTGATTCCAGACGTGGTTCGAGTGGTGCATCATTTGCGCCACCGCATAGCAGGCGATGCCGGTGCCCAGCACGATGAGCGTGCCGCTCACGGCGGAAATCTCCTCCTGCCCGCGCAAGTTGTTTAACGCGGCGAAGAACAAGCCGCCGAACAACAAAACCTGGATCGTCTCCAGCCGCGCGATATATTCAATATCGGCCGTGAAATAGCGCGCGACGGCGTAAATCATAAACGCCAGCACCACCCACGCCAGCGGCGGCCAGAGCAACCGGCCGCGCGGGTTCAGCCATAGCCGCACGCCCCACAGGACGAACACCACGGCGGCGACCACCTGCACCACGAGGAACGACCACGCATCCACCGCCCCGAACGCCAGCGGCGCGAACACCAGCATCCCCAGCACGAGCGCCAAGATGCCGCGCTCGCACCACCAATCCAGATTCTTGCGGGTCAAAACCATTTTAGGGGCAGATTTTTACCACGGATGAACACAGATACACACGGATAAAATCCAAAAAACTAGGCCGGTAACAAACCGAATACGGGTTAATCCGTGTCGATCCGTGGTTGAAGTTTTTTTCCGTCGTGCGCTTCAGGGCGGTATTCCAGAATGTCCCCAGACTGGGAGTTGAGATGCAGGCAGATGGCTTCCAGCATGGTGAAGTGGATAGCTTGCCTATTCCTATTTCTTCACCGTAATCGCTTTGGCTCGTAAAAGCCGACACGCATCCGAAAATAGACGTGGGCGACCTGTTCTTTCATCGTAAATGGTTTGCCGTGCGCGGCGATCAGCCACTGCCGGTTTGATTCTTTCCCCAATTCGATTTATCATGCCGGACTTTTATGACCGATCCGCGTTACACCAAGCTGGCCAGGCTGCTCGTGAATTATTCCACCGCCCTCAAGCGTGGCGACCGCATCCTGCTGGACATGATCGACGTGCCGGACGAGTTCACGGTGGAACTCATCCGCGCCGTGCGCGCGGCGGGAGCGACGCCGTTTGTCGAGACGCGGCACATGCGCGTCGGCCGCGAACTGCTGTTGGGCACCAACGCAAAGCACGCCGCGGATGTCCGCAGCCTGGAGCTGTTCCGCATGAAAAAGATGCAGGCCTACGTCGCCGTGCGCGGCAGCGCCAACGCCACCGAGAACGCAGATGTGCCCGGCGGCCTGATGCAGATGTATTCCAAGGTCATCCGGCCGGTGCTGGATTATCGCGTGAACAAGACGCGCTGGGTGGTCCTGCGCTGGCCTTCGCCCAGCATGGCGCAGGCGGCCGGCATGAGCACCGAGGCGTTTGAAAATCTATACTTCGATGTCTGCACGATGGATTACGCGAAGATGGCCAAGGCAATGGGGCCGCTGGAGAAGCTGATGAAGCGCACCGACCGCGTCCACATCAAGGGGCCGGGTACGGACCTGACCTTCAGCATCAAGGGCATCGGCGCAAAGAAGTGCGAGGGCACGCGGAACATTCCCGACGGCGAGGTGTTTTCCTGTCCGACCAAAACCTCGGCAAACGGCGTGATCCAGTTCAACACGCCGACGCTCTATTCCGGCTCGAAGTTTGAGAACGTGCGGCTGGAGCTGAAAAACGGCAAGGTAGTGAACGCCACGGCCAACAACGCCAAGCGCCTGAACGAGATTCTGGACACGGACGCCGGCGCGCGGTTCATCGGCGAATTCGCCATCGGCTTCAATCCCTACATCCAGAATCCGATGTGCGACATCCTGTTCGACGAAAAAATCGCCGGCTCGCTGCATTTCACGCCGGGCAACGCCTACGAGGATTGCGGCAACGGAAACCAGAGCGCAGTCCACTGGGACATGGTGCTCATCCAGCGCCCGGAATGGGGCGGCGGCGAAATCTGGTTCGACGGCAAACTGATCCGCAAGGACGGCTTGTTCGTGCCGAAGGAATTGAAACCGTTGAATCCGGCGAACCTGAAATAGGTTTTCACTGAGGGAAAATCCAGGCCGACGCGGTCATGGTTCAGGGATTTTTCAAAATAATTGTCCGATTTTGCCAGCCGGCGGACATTATCAGGGTGTGACGGGAATTAACTTGTAACAAATCCCCCGGGTTGGTGTCTTATTAAACAAAAACATGAATTCAAGGCGGGCATTTACCTTGATTGAGTTGCTGGTGGTCATCGCCATCATCGCGATACTGGCGTCGCTGCTATTGCCGTCGCTTTCCACGGCCAAAATGAAGGGCCAGCAAATATCCTGCATGAACAACCTGAAGCAATTGGGAACGGCGTGGATCATGTATAACGGCGATAATCAGAGTAAAATTCCCTCGTGCTGGCTGCTCAATCCCTATGACCACACCTACAACAAGAACATCTGGGCACTCGGTATCGCCAAGACCTCATATTTGGGAAGTTTTGGCCCGCAACTCGACCCAGCGGTGCTGGATTGCATCAATCCCAACACCCTCTCCGGGGGCACCCTTTTCCCCTTCCTTAAGTCCTACGGCGTCTATCGCTGTCCCAGCGACCAGCGCCAGGTGAACGGGGTCAATGTGGTGCGCAGTTATTCCATGAACAACTGGATGAACGGCTGGGATTTTGCCGATATAAACGATAATCATGACACGACGCACATGCTGTTCACGAGGGACACCAGCATCGTGAATCCTTCGCAGCGTTACGTCTTCATCGACGAGGACGACATCAGCATCAACGACGGGATGTTCGTGGTGTACATGGACCCGAACCAGGGACTGCAGGACGAGCCATCGCACCGGCACAAGACGGCCTACCCGCTGTCATTCGCCGACGGACATGCGGAGAGCTACAAGCTGTTTGACGACGACCAGGATTTGGTAAACCTGGAGAACGCCGCCACGGTTGCTAAATAATCCCGCCCGCAGCATTTCATTTTCTTTTGCGTTCCTAGCGGCTTGGCGGTTTAATGTCCCTCACATGAAAATTGTTCTCGCATACTCCGGCGGGCTCGACACCTCGGTGCTGATGTCCTGGATCAAGGAAAAATACAACGCCCAGATGATCGGCTTCTGCGCCGACATCGGCCAGGAAGAGGAACTCCACGGCCTCGAAAAAAAAGCCATCCAGACGGGCGCGTCTAAAATCTACATCGACAACCTGCAGGAAGAGTTCGCGCGCGATTTCATCTATCCGATCATCCATGCGGGCGCGATTTACGAAGGGCAGTATTTTCTCGGCACCAGCATCGCGCGACCGCTGATCGCCAAGCGGATGGTGGAGATTGCCAAACGGGAGAAAGCCGACGCCATCGCCCACGGCGCCACCGGCAAGGGCAACGACCAGGTGCGCTTCGAGCTGACCGCCGCCGCGCTGGCGCCGGATTTGCAGGTCATTGCCCCGTGGCGGGATTCGGCGTATCGCGCCCAGTTCCCCGGCCGGCAGGAGATGATTGATT
>CAIQEI010000044.1 GCA_903870815.1 uncultured Verrucomicrobia subdivision 3 bacterium | reverse complement strand
CTGACCCGCTGAACCTTCGACGCGGTTTCGTCCAACCCGGGAATGCAATTAACCTGAAGTGAAGCGGCGGAACATCCTCACTTATACCATATCTCGCTCCGCTTCACTTCAGGTTAACTACATTCCTTCTGCTGTTAGGCCACATGGTCATGTTTAAAATAACGCATCAAAGCTGTGCTGATACCGACTGGCAAAAGTGCATAAGCAACCGATGCTGGAAATGCCACGGCCATCTTGCCCCAAAAATCAAGATAATCCACATGGATAACGCCGGTGTCGCTATAGGAAATCGGATACGCCGGAGGCAGAAAAAAATCGAGCATGTATTGCGGATAAAAAACCGTCAGCCACGGCCCGTCACTCGCCATGCCGCCTTGCTGAAGTGGAAGATATGCCTGATAACAAAAAACCGCATGAATCACGATGCCAATGACTCCAACTGAAATCCAAAATCTTGTAGCCGGTTTGGTCATGGTGCGAATGTGGCCTAACAAAGAATGGACGTCCGTATATTCAGTCTAACCATTTTCGTAAATTTGACATTATACGGGTACCGTAAATTTGTCGAGGAGAGTTTAAGCGGCCGGCGGTCGTGAAAATGTTCCCCTCAAATAGGATACGCCTGGCGCCATTGCTCGGAGGGGTGCTTGAGCGCGAGGCGGGAACGAACGAGGTGCCAACTCTGGGGCGGGTTTTCTTTATACGTCAGCCGCCTGCGAACACCGGATGAAAGTTTGCCTCGGTCAGGATGCGGGCCACCTCTTCCCGCCTGTCCCCCTGAATCTCGATCTGGCCGTTTTTCACCGTGCCGCCGGTGCCGCAGGCGCGCTGCATCGCCTTGGCCAGTTGCTCCTTTTCCGGCAGGCCGATACCAACGAAGTTTTTCACCACCGTCACCGTCTTGCCGCCGCGCCCGGCCTTCACCCGGAGAATATCCACCCGGCCGCGATGCTTTTTCGGGGGGGTCATCGCTGGCGCTAAAACTACGGGTGGATTTTCCGACCCCGGCGGCAGACCGTTGCTGGATAACGTGGCAAATGGGTTGTGACTTAAACCCGATCCACCGTTGGTAGGTATGCGTTTGGATGCAGCCATGGGCGAATCAGCTGAACGCGCTAGGGTGCGGTGGGTGCGTTTGTCGCTGACATCACCGGCTGAGAATCCGTGGTGATGGGGTTCACCGGGGGCACGACGTCCGCCGCCGCGAGTTCATCCGGCAGGATCGTGATGGCGATGCGCCGGTTCTTGGCGCGGCCTTCGGCCGTGGCATTATCGGCAATGGGACGATACTCGCCGTAGCCGACGGCGCCAACCCGATGCGGGTCCACGGCTGCTTTTTCGGTGAGAAAATGCACGGCGGCCAGGGCGCGTGTCGTGGACAATTCCCAGTTGCTGGCGAACCGGCTGCGGATGGGCACGTTATCGGTGTGACCGATGACGTGGATTTTTAATTGGGGGTGTTCGGCGAGAACAGCGGCGATCTTGCGCATCACCGATTCACCTTCCGGTTTCAAAACGGCCTCGCCCGAATCAAACATCACGCGGTCGAGAATGTTCACGGTGAGTTTGCCTTGCAGTTTGGAGATAGTGACATCCTTGGATTCCAGGCCGGCGCGCATCTCGTCTTCAAGGCCTTTCGCCATCTGGCCGGCCGTTTCCTTGTCTTTTTGTAAATCGGCCACCTGACTTTGCAGGGCCGTGATCTGGTCTTTGTCCTTCTGATTATCAGCCAAAGCGCTCGCCAGGCTGGCGTTGGTATCAGCGAGCTTGGAACGGAGCGTTTCGAGTCCGCGCGCTTTGCCTACGGCGGTGGCCCAGAGTAGCAAGGTCGCGATGAGCAGGGTGGCCAGGATGCCGGCAATGATCCAGGCCGCCTTGGATTGGTTCACACCTGAATCGGTTTTCGAGACGGACCCGGCAAATGGATTTTCTTCGCTCATTTTTTACGGCGCGTGAATTTAATCAGAACGACTGGATCCGACCAAGCGAAGAATCATTCCACGGACGGATGTGGTAGCGGGCACATTCGTGGTCGCCGGCGAAACTGCCAAAGCCCAAACGGTTTCTGCCGGATGGTCAATGTTATGTTCGATTGTCGCCTACCAAGCGAGCATCAAATTTCTGGTCGGGTTACACCCCATAGTCGCCAGTTGGTTTTACAGCCATGTTCACGGCATGAAACCAAACCAGTTTTCCCTGAGTGAAAACCCAAGGACAGCGTCGGCAGCGGACACAGTCCAAAATGAAATAAATTTCACACCCTCGACGGACCAAGCGGCCAGAAAAGCTTGTTTTGCATATGAAAACCAGGGTTCACAGCCCGGTCACGAGGTGCAACATTGGCTGAAGGCGGAGGCGGATTTGATCGCGGAACGCAACCTAACGCGCGTCCACGGTTTTCTCAACCAGGCATAGAATATTCGTACAAATTGAAACAAAAAAATGAAAACCCTCATTATTGGCCGGGACCTGAACAAACAAGCGCCGCATAGTCCGCGAGATCGCATCGGCGGATTTGCCATCGCGTGTCGGGCGGTGGACAAATGCCGCGCCAGCTTGGTGGGCACGCTGGGCGAATACCACTATGATTGTCCACTGGACAACCAGCTCTTCAGTTTCAAAGGCATCACCGGCGAACAGTTCGCCGCCGAGGTGAAGATCGCTAAAAACTATGATGAGGTCGGCGCCTGGTTGCTGGTCCATGGCACGGCGAAGACGGCACCGGAAATCAAGGACTGGTCGGATGAACAGGAAGCCGGAAGCCCGATGAAGAACCCGGAGAAGCGCGATCGTTTTATTGAGAATTGCCATCGGCTTGGGCTGAATCCGGATAAAACCACCACGTTTGACTGGCTTGAAGCGGATGACCGCTTCAGTTTCCGCAGCGCGACGGAGTAAATATTTTTGACCAAATAACCAACAACCCACCAAGAAAAGCAGCTTTATGAAAGATCCCACCACCAAACACGCGGCTCCGCCTCAAACTCCGGTTTTTCCGCAAACCATGCATCAGTTTCGGCCCACTCAAGAGAAGGTCCTACCGCATCCAAAGCCCAAAAATAGGAACAACAATTTTTCCCAATCCCGCGACGTGCGCGAGGATCGGGGTACGCGTGAAATAAAAACTTCGCATAACGACCAGACTAATCACGCGCAGTGATTCTAATTTTATGAAAAAAAATCCACTGAAGGATGGGGTCATCTCGGAAAACTCCGCCGGCGTCGGCACGGTGACCCGCCAGATGGTTCAGGCACGGGCGGCGGAGCTGGCGATCATTGACGGTCATTTGTCACACGATGCGACCGCGTCCCATTTTGCGCAGGCCAAGCGGGAACTGACCGGCGCGCCGGACATGGACCCAAAAGATGAGATACTTGAATCTGCAACCGAGTCGGAACGCTGGGATCCGTTGCCCGGCTCAACCGGCACCAAAGCCCGGGTTGCTCCGAGCGAAGATGAAGACGAAGATGGTCGCAGCGATAATGAAAGACTCGTGGAAGGCGGGATCGCTGAAGCCGAGATTGAGCAAAGTTTGCAAGCCACGAGAGCGGCAGCCAAAAAAGATTTATGAATCCACCGGCAGTCATCGCTCCACTGGCGGGTGAAATGACCCTAGTTTCTCCTTTACCCGACCTGAGCAGCAAGTTGTCGCAGGAGCTTTATGAGCTGATCGAGCGACAGCCATTTTTTAAGGGATTAAATTCCCGGCATCTTCAATTGCTCGCGGCCTCGGCGCTGGAAATGAAGTTTGAAACGGGGGCAACGATCTTCCGGGAAGGCAGTCCGGCCAACCGGTTTTTTCTTATCTTAACCGGCCGGGTGGAACTTTCGTCGGAAATGGAAGACCGGAACATAATTCCCATTCTTACCCTGGGACCCGGCGATGACTTGGGCTGGTCCTGGCTTTTCCCTCCCTTCTCCATGCACTTCACGGCTCGAGCCTTGGAGCCGACCACTACGATATTTTTTTATGGAACACGGTTGCGCGAACAATGCGACCAAGATCACGAGCTGGGCTATCAGATCATGAGGCGAATTGCCGAAGTGGCGAGCCAGTCACTCCGGGTGACTCAGCGGCGCTTGATGGAATACATTGATAAAAATATTCCTGAACAACCATCGAGATTGTAGTGCTGGGAAATGCAAACCGCAGTGAAAGATAAAGCCATGGCCACCCCCACTTGGAAACCATATAGCCCGGCAGCGCATGGTCGCCTTACCGCAGCGGACAAAGCTTCGCTGCCGGCCACTGTTTTTGCCTTTCCCCAGGCCGGCAAGGAACCGATGACCGATGGGGCACACGTGCGTGATGCTATGGCGCGGTTCAATCAGGTCGGCGGCGTCACGGATGCCGAACGAGATCTGGCGTTTGCCAATTTAAAAAAAGCCGCCAGCCATTTTGATATTCAGATGAAAGAAACCGGCTGGCATCAATTTGGTCGTCTGGCCCATAGATAACTTGTGAAAAAGGATATTCCGTTCTCGATACTGGATCTTGCCCCAATCTTGAAAGACGGCTCCGCTGCTCAGGCATTTCGAAATACGTTGGATCTGGCGCGTCATGCGGAAAAACTGGATTACAAACGTTACTGGCTGGCGGAACATCATAGTATGCCCGGCATCGCCAGCGCGGCCACGGCGGTGGTTATGGGCTATGTGGCTGGTGGCACCTCAACGATCCGGGTGGGTGCCGGTGGTGTCATGCTCCCCAATCACGCCCCATTGGTGATCGCCGAGCAATTCGGCACGCTGGAATCGCTTTATCCTGGCCGGATTGACCTCGGGTTGGGACGCGCGCCGGGAACCGATCAGCAAACCGCGCGCGCCCTGCGCCGGGAGCTGGGCAACAGTGACGATCAATTCCCCCGGGATGTGCTGGAACTTCAGCACTATTTTCAGACCGCTGTTTCCGGGCAAGTGGTGCGCGCCGTTCCTGGCGCGGGTCTCAACGTTCCAATCTGGTTGCTGGGGTCGAGTCTCTTCAGCGCGCAACTCGCGGCGTTACTGGGACTGCCATATGCCTTCGCCAGCCACTTTGCACCGGACGACCTGATGACGGCGTTGGAGCTTTACCGCAGTAAATTCAGGCCGTCGGCAGCGCTGCAAAATCCTTATGCGATGGCCGGCATCGGCGTCTTTGCCGCCGAAACCGACCGCGAGGCGCAACTCCTGTTCACCTCTGTTCAGCAACAATTCATCAACTTGCGCCGCGGTCAGCCCGGACCGCTCAATCCGCCACTCAAATCAACCGCTGGTCTCTGGACCGATCAGGAACGGCACGGCGTCGAACATGCGCTGCGCGAGTCAGTCATCGGTTCGCCGGAAACAGTGGAGACAGGAATCGCCGCGTTCATCAATAAAACCGGGGTGGACGAACTCATGGTGACGGGACATATCTTTGACCACACCGCCCGGTTGCGATCGTTTGAAATTGTCGCGCAAGTGGCGATGAGTCGAACCCTATCGATAACCACCAAATCCAGAAATTGAAAATATTAGGAAGCGATTATGAAAATCATTATGAGTCGTGAAATCCGGCTGGCGTCCCGCCCGGAGGGAATTCCCACTGCGGCCAATTTCACGTTGGCCGAGACCGAACTGAAAACGTTGCCCGATCAGCAGGTGCTGGTTCGCAATCTGTTCATGTCGGTTGATCCATATATGCGCGGGCGCATGAGTGACCGAAAGTCGTATGTGCCGCCATTTGAAATTGGCAAAGTGCTGGACGGCGGTGCGGTCGGCGAGGTCATTGAGTCGCGCGCCAAGGAATTCAAAGTGGGCGATGCTGTTGTATCCAACTTCGGCTGGCGGGAATATTTCATTGCCTCACCGAAAGAC
The DNA here is from genome assembly GCA_903870815.1 of uncultured Verrucomicrobia subdivision 3 bacterium. Classification (GTDB taxonomy): domain Bacteria; phylum Verrucomicrobiota; class Verrucomicrobiia; order Limisphaerales; family UBA11358; genus UBA11358. Next base: position 7,454 of record CAIQEI010000044.1, on the reverse strand, counting down.
CTGCATCCGGTCAGTCGCGCGGTTCAACCGCTCTCGGTTTATCTCGGCGCTCTCGGCATGACGGGCATGACCGCCTGGGCCGGATTGAATCTGGTGGAGGTCAAAGCTGGTGACGTGATTTATATTTCGGGAGCCGCCGGCGCCGTCGGCAATGTGGCCGGCCAATTGGCTAAAATACGCGGGTGCAAAGTCATTGGGTCAGCCGGGTCCATGGAGAAGGTGAAATTTCTGCGTGAGGAATGCGGGTTCGACATCGCCTTTGATTACAAGACCGGCCCGGTTGTCGAACAATTGAAGGTTGAGGTCCCGGACGGGATTGATGTGTATTTCGACAATGTCGGCGGCGAAGCTCTGGAAGCCGCGCTTTCAACGCTGCGCGTTCATGGCCGGATCATCGCCTGTGGCGGCATCTCCGGTTATAACGAGGAAAAACCGCGCCCGGGCCCTTCCAATCTATTTAACATCACCACCAAACGGCTGACGATGCGCGGCCTGATCGTGAGCGATTCGCTGGGGCGGCGTGGTGAATTTGAAAAGGAAGTGAGCGGCTATTTGCAAGCTGGAAAATTGAAAAGCAAAGAAACTGTCGTGGCAGGACTTGACCATGCCGAGGGCGCTTTCATCGGTCTCTTCAAAGGAAATAACATTGGCAAGATGGTGGTGAAACTGGATTAAGCCGCCGGAGGTAAAATGGGCCGGCTCCCTCCGTCGGGTTGCGCGGAGCAGGCACAGATTACTGAATATGCTGCACTGGTTTCATGCTTTGCTGCCCCACCTTCCGCATTACGGATATGTGCTCGTTTTCATCGTCGTGTTTTTGAACAACCTCGGTGTTCCGCTCCCGGGCGAAACCATTCTCTGGGGGCCGGATTTGTATTGGGCAAAACCGGCGATTCATTGTGGGCGCCCGTGGTGGCCGGAACGGCGGCTTGCTTTATTGGCGGTATTTGCGCCTTCTGGCTGGGGCAGCGGCTGGGGTTAAGCGGTCTCGAAAAAATCCGCTGGCTACACCTCACGGCCGTACGGCTGCAATGGCCGGAGCAATTTTTCAAACGCCATGGTGCCAAGACGGTTTTTATCGCGCGCTTAATATTCCTGTTTCCGTCAGTCGTGGTCAATCTGCTGGCCGGCCTGTCGAAGATGCCTTGGCGCACTTTTCTGTTCTACAATCTTACGGGGTCGGCGTCTTATTCCACGGCTTACATCCTGCTTGGATATTTTTTCGGGAAGCAATCGAAACAGCTCGCGGCCTGGCTAGGGCCGTTGACATTATATCTGATTCTCGCGGCAATAATCATCGTTGTCCTGGGAGTGCTTTTCAGACATTCGATATCCGTTTTTTGGGCGCGGCACTTTTCCAAAACACGTCGGGAAACATCGGTGCCGCCGGCAAAAAACTAAACCTCAATCCACAAAAAAACCTTTTCCCTTGTCCGAAGTATATCGGCTGTTGGAGCCGGGTCCAGTTGTGCTGCTCACCACCGTTCGCGTCAGCCGGCGGAATGTCATGCCCATGTCGTGGCACCTGATGATGGAATTCACGCCGCCACTCGTGGGCTGCGTGGTCAGCGACTGGAACTACTCGTTTGCCAGCCTCAAAGCCAGCCGGGAATGTGTCATCAACATTCCGACGGTGGAGTTGGCGAAAATCGTGGTGGCTTGCGGCAATGCTACGGGCAAAAGTGTGGACAAGTTCAAGACTTTTGGCCTCACGGCCGTGCCCGCCAGGCGCGTGAAAGCCCCGCTTATCGCCGAATGTTATGCCAGCTTGGAATGCAAAGTCGTTGATGTAAAGCTGGCCGCAAAATATAACTTCTTCATCTTGGAAGTCGTCCAAGCCTGGGTTGACCCGTCGCGGAAAAATCCACAAACGATTCATCATCAGGGTGAAGGTAATTTTATGGTGGCTGGGCGGATGCTCCATCTGCCTTCGCCAAAAACAGCGCTCGGTGGATAATAAATAGACGTACCGGAATGTATCCGAAGCGCTCAGATGATGAAAGGGCCGGGGGGGGTGTTTTTTGGGCGTTTACGCTGGCAGTTTTTTTGGTGGTTCACTGCAAATCCCCAAAAGCCGGTTCAGAATGTGAACCCTCGAATGTTGATTTTGTCAATGCACCGCGATGCCAATTTCCGCCAGCAGTGCCTTGACGCCGTCCCATGTGATGCTCACGCCGATGCATACCATGATGAACGCTGAGAGTCGCACCACCACAATCATGCCCGTGTGTCCGATCCATCGGCTGACCCGCTGGGCATAGCGATACGTCAGCAAAATTGATAGGGCGATGATGCCGGCACCAATAATGGCGGCAAGTAGTTGAATCACCGCATGCTTGAAGGAGTGCGCATGGTTGGCACCGACGGTGATCGCCACGGAGATGACCCCGGCATCAATCGTCATCGGCAACGTCAGCGGAGTGAAGGCTCGCCCGAGCGCAAAAGCTTTGGCATGGATCGCATCCAAGGTCGCATCGGCCGGTTTGGTAATGTCGGCCAGTAGCTTCCAACCCAGCGCGCACACCACTGCTCCGCCGGTGACCTGCACAACCGCAATCGAAAGGCCGAACATGAGCAGCACAAACGAGCCCAGCAACAACGATCCCAGCACCATGAAGAACGAATAAAAGGCGATGCGTTTGGCCAGCATCGCACGCGTGGGTTCATCGCAACCGGGCGTCATTCTCAAGAAGATGGGCGCATCGCCCAGGGGATTCACGACGGGCAACAAGGCCCCGATGATCAACATGATTGCACCTGTGAGTTGGGCGAAATCGGACCATATCATCGTATGGCCTTACTGCTTGGATGTTTCCAGATCCATGTTCCTCATCTCGCCCGCAGCCCGCAGGAAGTTTTGGCGCGCTGGTATCACGAAGGCTTGAATGCTTTTGAAAGCAATCTCGAAGGTGGCAACGAACTGCTGCGCCAGTTTGGCCGGGCCGTCTACGACCTGGCGTTGGAATTTCCCCTGGCGGATCGTGCCGCCGCCGAGGCGGAGCTGGCAGGGCTGCTGAAAAAGTCGCAGGCGGCCCGGCAGGAAATACGCCACCGGCTGGAACAGGGCCGGGATCGGCTGCTCGAATTGAATTCATTCAGGCCGGCGACGGCGCAAAAAATCATCGCCCGGATTCAGGAGCAAGACCGGCAGCCGGAACTGGAGGATTACCTGCTGGACGTTTTCGACCATTTTGGCGTTCGCATTGAGGAGCTGGCGCCACACACCTGGCAATTGAGTCCTCAGGGGATCACTACCGATTCCTTTCCCGCCATGCCGGCCGAAGGCATGATCGTCACCTGTGACCGGCGCCGGGCGTTGAGCCGTGAAGATGTCGGCTTTCTGACCTGGGATCATCCGATGGTCGCCGGAGCCATGGAACTGCTACTCGGCGCCGAAACGGGTAACTGCGCCTTTGCCGTGCTGCCGACGGCGAACGACCGGACGATGTTGTTAGAATTCATCTTTGTGCTGGAAGCCATCGCGGCTCCGCGGCTGCACACGGATCGCTTCCTGCCGCCGACGCCGATCCGGGTTGTCATCACCCACAAGTTGGCGGACGTCACCGAAGCCTTTCGCGGCGATGCGTGGGAGGCCAGACTCCAGAAGGGTTCGCCCTTCAAGCTGCTGGAAAATGCGGACATCGTCCGGCGAATCCTCCCAGCGATGGTAGGGGCCGCCAGCGACCTGACTGAAACTCAGGCGGCCGAATTGCGCCAGACCGCCTTGAAAACTATGAACCACCTGCTCGGCCACGAGGTGCAGCGCTTGCAGATGCTCCAGCAGGTGAACGACCACATCCGCCCGCAGGAAATCAAACTGGCCCAGTCCCAGCAATACGAACTGGCGATGGCCCTGCAAGAATCCCGCCTACGGCTGGATTCGCTGCGGCTGATCTGGAAAGGTCCGTCCGAAGCATTGAAGTGAGATGTCTGCCGCTTTTACAGCAGTGCTAATTGCCGGGTCGTCGGTCACTGCAGATTGCCGGCATCCAGGCCGAGTAGACGCAGCGGCCGTAAAATCAATTTTTCTTGGCCCGGCAAAAATCAGTCGGGCCGATATATGCCGCTGGCCTCGGTCAGTGGTTCCTCCACGGAAATCTGGCGTGTTAGCGTCGTGAAATCTGTATAGCGAGAATTCATCTGGATGGTGGCCATCATTTCCTCCAGCCGGAGACGCCGAACTGGCTTTGGCGCTGGTACCGGGGTTGGTGACCGTGAACTGGGTGTAGAGTGTACCGATTTGCTCCGAGACCGCGCAATCCGCGCTTGCGGGCGACGAACACTTTCTGGTATGTTCCGCGCCCGGTTGACAAGCAACCAACTTGGCTTTGCCGTTTTCGGCGTTGGCGCATGGTGTTTCATTGGCGTTCAGATTGAAACACCGGCTCAACTCTCAGGACGGCGTCCAATGGTCAGCGCCGGAGACGGCGTCACTGCTTGTAAATAAACGGTTGCCTCGGTAGCTCAATTGGTAGAGCAGCAGACTCTTAATCTGTTTGTTCACGGTTCAAGTCCGTGCCGGGGCACCACTTTAATAATTACCAGCCAGCATTCTTTTGTACCAGCCACCCACCATTCTGCTTTTCCTCGGCCGCCTGCATCCACTGCTGGTGCACCTGCCCATCGGCATGCTGGCGGCGCTCGCGGCCCTCGAAATTGCCGCGAGCCGGCCGCGTTTCAAAAACGCTGGCGCCAGCGCCGGCTATATCCTCGTGCTGGCGGCGCCCCTGGCGGTAGTGACGGCCGCGTGCGGCTGGCTGTTGTCGCTCGCGGGCGGCTATGACGAGACCCTACTGGCCTGGCATAAATGGCTGGGGACCGCCACGGCGGCGGCGTCACTGGTCACCGCCGTTTTTTTTCAATGCGGAAAAACCAGGGCCTATCGCGCCAGTTTGTTTGTCACCGTCAGTTTGCTGCTGGTTGCGGGACATCTCGGCGGTTCACTCACGCATGGCAGCGACTATCTCACCCGGTATGCGCCGGAATCGGTAAAAAAATTATTAGGACTGACCGCCGCCGATAAAACTTCCGAGCCGGTTTCGTCCGCCGAACTGCTGACGCGCCCGGTTTTTGCCGGCATCATTGAGCCGATATTTTTAAGCAAATGTGTGATTTGCCACGGCCCGGCGAAATCCAAGGGCGGCTTGCGGCTGGATTCCTTTGCGGCCGCGCAACGGGGCGGCAAGAACGGCGAAGTGTTCCGGCCGGGTGACGCCGCCCAAAGCCCGCTGGTGCAGCGGGCGCTCCTGTCCGCCGGTGACGATGACCACATGCCGCCGGCCGGCAAACCGCAGTTAAGCCGCGCAGAGCTGGCGAGGTTGCAATGGTGGATCAACGCCGGCGCGCCGGTAACCAACCGCCTGGGCGAGCTCCGGCCGCCTCCGGAAGTTCTCGCGGTCCCGTCCGCCCGCTGACCTGCTTTCGGAATTGAATTGCGCCCGGCCAAACACCAAGATGATGTCGTGAACCGCCGAATACAACTGGTCGTGCTGCTGCTGCTCGCCGGCATGGCGTTGAAATCGGCCGCGCAGGGAACCGCTTTTAGTTATCAGGGCCGGCTGAACGACACCGGCGCACCGGCCAACGCCGCTTACGATTTTCGTTTTGCCGTCTATGACGCCGGCACCAACGGCAACCAGATCAGCCTGCCGGTGACCAATTCCGCCGTGGCGGTGAGCAACGGGCTTTTCACCGTCACGCTGGACTTTGGGCCGGACATTTTCACGGGTGCCAGTCGTTGGCTCGACATTGCGGTGCGCGCCGCCGGGGGCACCAATTTCACCACGCTGGCGCCGCGACAGCCGGTGCTGCCGGTGCCGTATGCCATTTTTTCCACTGGCGCGAGCAATTTGCTGGGAACCGTTGCCGCCTCGCAACTGACGGGAACCGTGCCATCCAGTCAAATCGCGGGAACGTATTCCAATCCGGTGAACTTCACGAACGGTGGAAACAGCTTTGCCGGGGCGTTCGCCGGCAACGGCGCGGCGCTGACGAACCTGAGCGCCACGCAATTGACCGCCGGCACGGTGGCCGACGCGCGGCTTTCGGCCAACGTACCGCTGCTCACCGCCAACCAGACCTTCACCGGCGCGAACAATTTCACCGGCGCGAACAGCTTCAACGGTGCGAATAGTTTTACCAACCGCGCGAACAATTTCACCGGCAGCTTTTTTGGCAACGGCCTTGTCGGCTGGATCCCGGTATCCGGCCCGGCAGTTCAGGCGCTGCCGGACACTGGCTACATGCTCACCGGTTCACAGCTTACCACCGTCACCATGCCCGCGACGCCGCTGCCGGTGGACATTGTGCGGATCTCCGGCGCAGGCCCGGGCGGCTGGCTTGCCGTGGCGAACAGCGGCCAAAGCTTTATCGGCAATTTTTTCAGCTACCGGAATTCGCTCTGGCAGGCGACCTCGGTCTCGGGCAAATGTGCTTCGCTGGCCGCCTCGGCCGACGGCACCCAAATGTATGCGGCGGGCAGCTATGCCATCATGGCCTCCCTCGATTCCGGCCATACTTGGATCAGTGCGATTGGCGGCTTCTCCGGAACCTGGAATGGTATTGCCACCTCGGCTGACGGCAACACGGTGATTGCGGTGGGCGCCACCAAGCCGATTGAGATTTCACTTAACGCCGGCAAGTCTTGGTTGCCGGTGCCCAGCACCAGCGCGTCCAACTGTGTTGCCATCGCCTGCTCGGCGGACGGAACGAAATCGGTCGCCGCCGTTAAAAGCGGCTCGGTTTACACCAATAACGCCAGTGGCATTTGGTCGGCCACCGGATCGGGATCCGCCGGGAACTGGGTTGCGGTGGCCTGCGCTGGTTCAGGCAATAACCGCGCCGCCGCGAACAACAATGGCACCGTTTATACCACCGTGGGCGGCAGCGCCACGGTGACCGGAAGTCCCAATTTGACGGCGCTCGCCGTCTCCACCGACGGCAGCAAACTGGTCACCTGCGCCAGTCCAGGCGGCATCTATACTTCTACCAATAGCGGCGCCAGCTGGGTGCCCACCGGCGCACCTACCACAAACTGGACCTGTCTGGCCGCCTCCGCCGATTGTACCCGGCTCGTGGCGGGCGTCAGCAACGGGTTTATCTATGCCTCCGCGAATTTTGGCGCGAATTGGACGCTGCTCACCGGTTCTACCAACCAGGCTTGGTCCGCGCTGGGCGCTTCGGCGGATGGAAGCCGGCTCGTGGGCGGGACCAGCCCGGGCACCGGCGGGACCATTTTTTATTCCACCGCCAACCTGCTGAGCACCACCAGCACCAACGCCACGATCACTGGGAGTCAGGGTTCCGCCGTAGAACTGCAATATCTCGGCAACGGTCAGTTCATGCCCGTGAGCTCAGCCGGAACGCTGTGGGTGAATTGAAAATTCGTTGCGAATGCCGTGCACAGAACAATAGAAAGCGAAGTGATCAATCCGAAAGGCGAAGTTTAGAATCTG
>CAIQEI010000043.1 GCA_903870815.1 uncultured Verrucomicrobia subdivision 3 bacterium | reverse complement strand
TTAAAACGCGGTGCCAGCCCGTTAGCTGGCATCGCCTTTTACCAAGGTCAGCGAAAACCCAACCGAAACAAATCACCAAAGCGTCCAATCATGCGAAGCCTGAAAGCCCCAGCCCCACGCCGCGCAGCGGCTTCGTCCAACCATTTGCCGGAGCCAATCCCAATTGCAGTTTTTAATCAATCGAGAAAGCCCGTTGCGTGCATCGCCAGTGGTTCAGGTTGGCTCAGCTTTGGTCGTTGGCCACTTCGAGGTTTATGACTGTGATACTTGCAGACTACGACCCTGGCACGCTTACGGGACTTTATATTTTCTTCCTTTCCGCGGTTATTGTCGTTTTCTGTCTTATTTGTGCAGGAGTGATGGCACTAAAAAGGAATTGGCTGGCAGTTCGGCGGTGGATGATTGCTGCAGGCACTTGTATTGGAGTAGCCGTTTTGCTTATTTGTTTAGCCATTGGTTTTGCCAAGCATTTTCATTTGTTATGATTACCCAGTGGCTAATATGAGGATAGATTGTAAAGCCGAGCCGTTACCTCGCTTTCGCTGGCGGTTTTGGATTTGGTAGGGCTTGTAATCGCCTGCCTTCCCCCTGAAACTATAAAGACTTGGACAATTCGGTGACGGAGCGCGGCATTCACGCCGCTTCAACGACCAGAAACACGAATTACGTGGAAAGCCCAGCCCGCCCGCATATTTCACGCTGAAGCGGCGTGGCGGTGAGCTTCCCGCCGCAGTCCAAACGGGTGCTGTATCCCCCCGCCAGATAGGCCCTGCCGCCTCGCCAAATACTTCTCGACAACCTGAAAGGCCGGAAATTCAAACCGGCCATTTTGCCGCGGCCACCCGGCGCAGATATTCGAAGGAATAAATTCCCGTGTTGTGTCCGTCCGCCCACGCCGGCTGGATGGCGTAGCCGCCCACGCTCGTGATTTTCGCCAGCTCAAACGCCTTGGCCGTCAGCGGCTTTTCCGGATTTTTATAAAGGTTGCCAAGGATGTCCACCTCGCCCTTGCAACCGGCGCAGGGGCAGGCGCGGCGCAGTTTGTCCAGGGTGATGAAATCCTCCGTGCCATCGTCCCATTTCACGGCCAGTTCGTTCCCGATATGTTGTAGATCCAGCGGTCGCATGGCGACAGGTTATTTTCTCCGGCACCGGACGTCCACACATTCCGATTTCATTGACTCGCCGCCGGCAGCCGTTAACCTGATTTTCGTTGAAGACTGAAACCGCCAGTTCAGCTCCGCCCGGTTCCCGCACCGAGGTTCCCAGCCTGCCGGAATCTTACCGCACCATTCCGGTGCCGAAATCCTTTGGGTTCTGGCGCAAGCTGCTCGCATTTTCCGGCCCTGGGTACCTCGTGGCCGTGGGCTACATGGATCCCGGCAACTGGGCCACGGATCTGGCCGGCGGCTCGGCCTACGGCTACACCCTGCTCTCGGTCGTGGCGATCTCCAGCCTGATGGCCATCCTGCTCCAGATCCTCGCCGCGCGGCTGGGCATTGCCACGGGGCGCGACCTGGCGCAAGCGTGCCGGGCCGAGTATTCGCGGCCGGTGAGCTTCGGCCTGTGGGTGTTGTGCGAAATCGCCATCTGCGCGTGCGATTTGGCGGAGGTCATCGGCTCGGCGGTCGCGCTGAACCTGCTCTTTAAAATCCCGCTCATCGTCGGGGTGGTCCTCACGGCGCTGGATGTGCTGGTGGTGATGCTGCTGCAGAAGCGCGGTTTCCGCTATCTCGAGGCGCTGGTCATCGGCCTCATTGCACTGATCGGCATGGGCTTCCTCCTGGAACTGATTTTCTCGCGCCCGGACGTGGCGGACGTTTTCAAAGGACTGTTTCCGACCGCCCAAATCATCACCAATCCAGGCATGCTGTTCATCGCCATCGGCATCCTCGGGGCCACCGTGATGCCGCACAACCTCTACCTCCATTCGTCCATCATCCAGACCCGAAAATACGAGCAGAACGCCGAGGGCAAACGCGAAGCCATCCGCTTTGCGGGGATCGACACCACGGCGGCGTTGACGCTGGCCTTCTTCATCAATGCCGCCATCCTCATCGTCTCGGCGGCGACGTTCTACACGCGCGGCCAGCACGATGTGGCGGAAATCCAGGACGCCTACAAGCTCCTGAGCCCGACTCTGGGCGTGGGCATTGCGAGCACGGTGTTCGCGCTGGCGCTGCTGGCTTCAGGCCAGAACTCCACGCTCACCGGCACGCTGGCCGGGCAGATTGTAATGGAGGGTTTTCTAAACCTGCGCCTGCGCCCGTGGCTACGGCGGCTCATCACGCGGGTGATCGCCATCGTGCCGGCCATCATCGTCACCGCGCTTTACGGCACCAGCGGCGTGGCCAAACTGCTCATCCTCAGCCAGGTCATCCTGAGCGTGCAACTTTCCTTTGCCGTGGTGCCGCTGGTGATCTTCACCAGCGACCGGCAGCGCATGGGCGAGTTTGTGAATCCGCCCTGGTTGAAGGGGATCGCCTGGGGCACGGCCGCGATCATCGCGATCTTGAACGCCACCCTGCTCTGTTACATTTTCCGCGACTGGGGCAAATAACCATCCACCCGTCATGTATAAAAAAATCCTCATCACGCTCGAAAACGGACCGGCGGACGCCACCATCATCCCGCACGTGGCCGAACTCGCGGGGCATTTCGGCTCGAAGATTCTGCTATTGCACGTCGCCGACGGCTGGGCGGCGCGCTCGTTCGACCAGTTGAAACTGGCCGAGTCCGAGGAAATCAAGGAAGACCGCGCTTATCTGGAGCGGGTGGCCGGGGATCTGCGCGCCCGGAAACTTTCGGTCACCACCATGCTTGCGATGGGCAACCCGCCCGCGGAGATTTTGAAGGTCGCCACCGCCGAAAACTGTGATTTGATCGCCATGACCAGTCATGGCCACCGCCTCTTAGGCGATCTCTTTCACGGCAGCACCATCACCCAGGTGCGGCATCACACAAATATACCCCTGCTGGTCCTGCGCGCGAAGAAGGCTTGAAACTACTTCGTGACCGGGCGGCTCACGTCCTTCAGGCGCTCGCGCACCATGTCGGCGCGGATCAGGTCGCGCTCCTCGGCCGTCAGCTTGTCGGAAACCTGTTTCTGCAAATGCGCCGGCTGCGTGGTCAGGAATAGCTCATCCACCAGCGCACGCTCCGTACCGGGGAACGAACCCAGGTCAATCCCCAGCCGCAGCAGGGAAAGCAGATTCATCGTTTCCTTCGAGGAAATGCTGTGGGCATTGGCGAGGATGCCGTAGGCGCGGCCGATGTGGTTGAATACCACCTTCTTTTTCTTCTCCAGCAACGTCTGCCGCGCGTTCTCCTCGTGCTCAATGATCTGGGCCACGACCTTTTCCAGCCGCTCCACGATGACCGTCTCGCTTTCGCCCAGCGTCATCTGATTCGAGACTTGAAAAACATTTCCGAGCGCCTCCGTGCCTTCGCCGTAAAGCCCGCGCACCGCCAGCCCGAGTTTGTTCACGGACTGGATGATGGGATTAATCTGCTCCGCCAGGACCAGCCCCGGCAGGTGCAGCATCGCGCTCACGCGGATGCCGGTGCCGAGGTTCGTCGGGCACGCGGTCAGGTAACCGAGTTCGTTGTCAAAGGCGAAATTTAATTTCTTCTCCAGCGCGGAATCAAAGCGATCAATCGCCAGCCACGCTTCGCGGATTTGAAAGCCGGGCCGCAAGGCCTGCATCCGCAGATGATCCTCCTCGTTGATCATCACGCAGAACGACTCCTCGCGGTTCAAAACGATGCCGCTGCCGACGCTTTTGGCGGCGTGCTCGCGGCTGATGAGGTGCCGCTCCACGAGAATCTGCTTGTCCAGCGCGGTGAGATTGTCCATCGCCTCGGCAAACGAATCCGCCATCTCCGGCAGCGCCCCCACCGCCGGCAGAATGGCCTCCAAAATTTTCACGCGCTCCGGCTTCTTCGCCCAGCCGGGAAACGCAGAGTCGCGGAGATTGCGCGCGAGCCGGACACGGCTCGACATGACGATTCGGTCGTGCGGCCCGTGCTGCTGCGCGGCCGACGATGGCGAAATCAGAAATTGATGCAGGTCTTTCATTTGGCCGCCTTTGCCGGAGATGCCCCGCCCAATCCCTTGATTTCATCGCGCAACGTCGCGGCCGCCTCGAAATCCTCCGCCTCGATGGCCTGGTTCAGTTTTTTTTGCAGCAGCTTGAGCCGGTCGCCGGTCTCACGTGATTTGCGCAATGCCTCCGGCGCCTTGCCGGTGTGCCGGGTGCCCTTGTGCATCGTTTTAAGCAGACCAGCCAGCCCTTCGGCGAAGGTCTGGTAACATTCCGGACACCCGAGCCGGCCAGACTTCTTGAAATCCGCCTGGGAGAAACCGCAACGCGGACATTTGATCTCCACCACGCCCGCTGACGGGTCGAGTTCCTGCGACGCGCCGAGGCCGAGCATCAGGTCCGCCATCGCGAAGCTCGTAGGGTCGTTGATGCCCTTGGCCTTCGCGCAGCCCTCGCACAAATCCAGCTTCTGCATCTTCTCACCCACAATCTGGGTCAGATGCACGGTCGCCGGCTTTTCCTTGCACACGCAGCATTGCATAATTCTATTTGTATATCGGCTCGCCGGAGACTTTCGTCAAGGCGTGGTATTCCGCAATCAATTTCAGCGACAGCGCGCCGGGCTCGCCGGAACCGATCACGCGCCCGTCAATCTTGATCACCGGCATGATTTCCGCACCGGTGCCGGTCAGGAAACATTCGTCCGCGTTAAACAGATCATAGCGCGTCAGGTTTGTTTCGGCCACTTTCACACCCAGTTGTTCGGCAAGTTCCATCACCGTGCCGCGCGTGATGCCGTAAAGCGCGCCCGCATAGTTCGGCGGCGTGAACAACGCGCCGTTTTTAATGATGAAAAGATTGTCGGCCGTGCATTCCGAGACAAAACCTTCGGCGTTCAGCATCACGGCTTCTTCCACGCCGGCGTTGTTCGCCTCGATCTTGGCGAGGATGTTGTTCAGGTAATTCAGCGACTTGATGGCCGGGTTGACCGCGCTATGCAGGTTGCGCACAGTCGGCACGGTCACGATGTCCATGCCGCGCGCGTAAAGCTCCGCCGGATAGACCTGGATCTTGCCGGCGATGATGATGACGCAGGGCTGTTTGCAACTGCGCGGATTCAAGCCCAGAGTGCCGATGCCGCGCGTGACAATGAGCCGGACATAGCAGTCGCGCAATTTGTTGGCGCGAATCGTCTCGACCGTGGCCTTCATCATGGCGGCCGGCGTCATCGGGATGTCGAGGAGGATCGCCTTCGCGGAATAATACAGCCGGTCGATGTGCTCCTTCAGTTTGAACACGCGGCCGTTGTAGGCGCGGATGCCCTCGAACACGCCGTCGCCATAAAGCAAACCGTGGTCGAACACCGACACCTTGGCGTCGCGTTCACTGCAATATTTTCCATCAATAAAAATCTTCATGCGAAAGAAGTTCAGGCTACGGCATAAGCTGAAGCGAGGCAAACGTGAATTTCCGCGTGACAACCCGTGCGCGGCTGATAAAGTGTTCGGCCTTTCGTGACCCTATGGTCTAGCGGTTAGGACACCTCCCTTTCACGGAGGTAGCCCGGGTTCGATTCCCGGTAGGGTCGCCACTCACGATTTTAGGCAGTAAAAACAAGCATTTCTCAAATTCCTAGCACTAGAAAAACAAGTTGGCAAAACGTTTTAGCATAACGTGTCCTTCCGTGTTGCGGGCATCTTTAAGTTTATTCTCGATCTTTAGCTACCGTGTTTTTCAGCCAGAATGGGTAGTAAAAAGCTGTCATTTTTCTGAGCCGGCATAAAAATTTGATGATAGAGGGGAAAAGGATCGTAAATATCTGGTAGCTGCGCAGTTGCGGTGTTCATCGGCGACGCTTTTGCTGAAGCTGCTCTTGCCAGAGGTTGGTGGTTGTTTTGATGTCTGCCCGCAGGCTGTCTGGTCGACTGTGGTGCTCCAGGACGCATCGGAAGCTGGAAAACGGGCTTGTACACCCGGCGGCGACTCTGGGCGATTTTGGGCGACTAAAGCCGGCTTTTCACCTGATCGGTGACGTTTTCGTGACGGCTGGGGTGCTGTATTTGGTGGCGTGAAGGCTTGGTTAAAGTTTCGCCAAAAAACAGGCTCCGACGCCGGCGGTCAGGAACCCACCAGTGTGCTAACGACCAGATCTTGAGACTGATTTAGGGTGTTAATTGGTTGACACTTCAATGATAGAGGGAGTGTTAACATGAATGAAGAAGTTATAGTAGAGAAGAAGAGGAACA
>CAIQEI010000042.1 GCA_903870815.1 uncultured Verrucomicrobia subdivision 3 bacterium | reverse complement strand
TCGCTGCGGGTGGAAATGAGAAACATCGCGGCGTCGCGGCTGGCGGCGATTTCGGGGGCGACCACGTCGGCGCGTTCGCGGGCCTGGCCGACGACAAACAGGGGCACGTGCAGCGGAAGTCCGGTCTCGGCAAAACGCCGCTCATGGTCGGAGTCTGCGACGGCGGTCGGCGGGCCCTTGTCGTAGTAAAGCGGATGGCCGCGGCCCACGGTCTCGTTGAAGAACGGCAGTGGGTCGATCTTGGCGCCCTGGGGCCGCACGAGGACGGCGCCGGAATCGTCGCGAACGTAGAAATCCTGGGAGTCGCCGCCCTCGGCGACGGTGGTCCAGCCGCTTTCGTGGCGCGTGCGGGTCTGGGAACGTCCCTTGTCGTCGGTGTAGGATTCGATGACGGTGCGGGACCAGTGTTCCTCGACGCGCCAGGCGTAGTGAATGCAGGTCTGGCCGGCCAGGTAGCTGCAGAGCGGCGCTGGGGACTCGGCGGTGCCCTTGAGCTCGACGAGGCCGATGAAAACGCCGTCGGCCTTGGAGGTGGGCAGGTCGTGGAGGAGGCGCTGCTGCCGGCGCAGGTGGAGGCTGGCCCAGAGGCAGAGCAGGGGCACGAGGACCAGGAGGGCGAGCAGCGGCATGGCGTCGTTGTGGCGGAGAGGGTGGGCTTTGCCAAGCCCGCGGGCGTTCCAAACTCGGGCAAGTTTTCAACCCCGGCCCAGCCGCCTTGCGGCTTGCCCGGACCGCCTGGTTGGTGCTGGCTGGTGCCGTGCCGACCGTGTCACCTTTTGAATTCACCCGACCGCTGGCTGAACGGGCGGCTGAACAAGATTGTGATTCTCCCTGTGTCCGTCAGCCGGCGGGCGGAACTCTTGTTCCACGGCAGGAATCCGGCGGCGGCATCACTAGTGGCGGTTTAAATCCTGAAACGTGACCTCCATTGATATTCGATGCTGAGCAGGGCTGATTAAATACGAATATGCGAAAGGGCAAAACCATTGGGTGGATATTCGTGATTTTATTCTGTGCGGCGTTTTCGTTCTTCTGGGGAAAAAAACGAGCGGCGCTTCCGAAAACCGAAGCGGAAGCCGAAATCGCTGCCGCAACGGTAGCCGTTCAGGGAGTCGTCCAGCACTGGGTGGGCGGTTCAAACGTTCAAATGTCCATTTTTGCGGTGCGGAAAGTGTTATATAACAAAACAAAATATCATATCGATAAGGATATACTTGTCCTCTATCGTGGGTTCGATTCGAGGCCGGGGCCAAATCGTCTTGCGGAATTGATGGGATCGGCGAGTTATACCCTCTATTTGACTCCAGACATGATTGACAAAGGCGGTGTTTGCAGCTGGAGGAGGCTGTGGCAAACTCAGGACTCTCCCGATCCGAACCCTTCTTTTCTGGGAGTGGACTCTTCCAGTGTATTGGCGGAAGTGAATCAAATGTGCGGACGCACGGCTGTCCAGTTAAGGGCCATCCGAAGTTTTGTTAACAGCGTTGTTGCAGTGCATAGCGCGATAGAAGACCTGTCCTCGATTTGGATTGGAAACGCCGAAAATGCGCCATTCTGGCCCGGATATGAATTCCGGTCCGT
>CAIQEI010000041.1 GCA_903870815.1 uncultured Verrucomicrobia subdivision 3 bacterium | reverse complement strand
CGGAAACCGCCCCGGCAAAATAATCTTTTAGTTATTTAGTTACTTTGCGATCGGTCGCGGCGTCTGGTTTTCCCATGAAAAAAATCGGTGCCTGTTTGTTCCTGACCGTCACCTTGACGGCGGCGTTCGCCCAAACGAACCCGCCGGCGGCGCGGCCGCTGTCGTTGCAAGACTGTTTCACCGAGGCGCTCAAGCACAACCTCGACGTCCAGATCAAGCAGACGGTTCCGCAAATCTCGCTTTATAATTTGCAGGCGGCCTACGGCGGCTATGACCCGCAGTTTGTTTTCGGCGGCCAGCATTCCTACAACGATACCGGAGCCTATCTTCAGGATGGTCAGATCATCCTCCCGACGATTGACAACCAGAATACCTTTAATTCCGCGTTCACCGGGGCGACGCCGTGGGGCATGACCTATAATCTCGGCGGCAATGTTTCCGAGCAGCATGTCAGCAAAACCTTTAGCACCAATTTTCTGGCGGGCGACAGCTCCAGCGGTTCCGTCGGCCTGAGTGTCACGCAGCCGTTGCTGAAAAATTTCTGGATTGATAACAACCGGCTCACGATTCTTATCGCCAAAACCCAATTAAAAAGTTCCGAACAGGCCTTGCGCGGGCAGATCATCACGACCGTCACCACCGTGGAGAACGCCTATTACGAACTCATCTACGCGCGCGAAAACGTCCAGGTGCAGCGTGAGGCGCTCGTGCTCGCGCAAACGCAGCTCGATCAGGACCGGCAGCGTGTGCAAATCGGCAGCGTCGCCGAGCACGACGGAACGATTGAGCAGGATGAGGCGCAAGTCGCCCAGAGCCGGGCGAATTTGATCGCCGCGGAAAGCACTTTGGACACGGATGAGCGGGTGTTGAAAAATCAGATCACCGATGAATATTCCACCTGGTTTGACGCCGACCTTCAGCCGACCCTGACTTTGGAGGCGCCCTTGCAATTGTTCGACCTGCAGGATAGTTGGAGCAAGGGCATGACCCTGCGCCCGGATTTGTTGCAGGCTCGGTTTAGTGTCGAGCAGCAGGGCATCCAGTTGAAATACCTGCGCAACCAGCTTTTCCCCGAGGTCGATCTCATCGGCAGTTACGGCTTCAACGGCAGCGGTGCCCAATACCGTGACTCGTTCAACCAGATGAATGATGGCAGCCGGCCGTATTACACCTATGGCGGGCAATTGACCATCCCGTTAAGCAATGTCGGCCCGCGCAACCAGTTGAAAGCCGGCAAGGCGACGGAAAAACAACTCCTGCTGCAGCTCAAACAGCTGGAGCAGAACATCATGGTGGAGATAGACAACGCCGTCGGCGTGGCCCGCTCCGATTATGAGGAGGTGGCCGCCTCCCGGCAGGCGCGCATCTCCGCCGAGGCCGCGCTCAACGCCGAGCAGAAGAAATATGACGTCGGCAAAAGCACCACTTTCACCGTCTTGCAATTGCAAAATAAATTGACGGCCGCCCGCTCCCAGCAAATCCGCGATCTGGCCAATTATAATCAGGCGCTCGCCAATCTTGCCCTGCAGGAAGGCAGCACCCTCCAGCGCCATAACCTCGATGTCGAGGTGAAGTGACCGGCATGGCTGGCGACCCCGACAAAAAATTCCGCATCGGCTCGGTGCCGTATCTGAATGCCGCGCCGCTCACGCGCGATCTCCCCGGCGAGCTCGTCTTTGCCACCCCGACCAAACTCGCCGAAATGCTCCGGCGCGATGAACTCGACGCCGCCCTCGTCAGCCTCACCGAGGTTTTGCTCAACGACCGCTACGACATTCTCGACGGCGTGGCCATCGGTTCGCTCGGTGAAGTTTATAGCGTTATTCTTGCCCACAAAAAACCGCTGGCGGAGGCCGGGGAGATTTTCTGCGACCCCGCCTCGCTCACCAGCGTGAATCTGCTCAAAGTGTTGCTGGCGGAGCGAAACCTGTTCCCGCAATTCAAACCGCTGGAAAGTTATGCCGCCGCGCCGGCAAAGGATTTTGTCCTGCTCATCGGCGACCCGGCGATTGAATTCCAGCGCTCGGCGCACGGGCACCAGATCTTCGACCTCGGCCTGGCCTGGTTGGAGTTGACCAATCTGCCTTTTGTTTATGCCGTTTGGGCGCTGCGACGGGGAATTGAAAACCGGGAGTTGCGCCGCGAATTGCGCCAGGCGAAACGCTTTGGCATGGAGTCGCTGGACCACATTATCGAGACGCGCGAAGACTTCGACGAGGATTTCCGGCGCGATTACTTCGAGTGGCACATCCAGTTCCACCTGGGCGAGGACGAGAAGCGCGCCATCGCCAAATTCTGCGAACTGCTCCGCAAACATCACCTCGGCCCCGTGTTCGATCCGAAGTTTGTTTCGTGAATTTAAGATGTGCGATTTACGTTTTACGCGCCGTTTTAACGAAGGCTGCGTAAATCGTATATCGTAAACCCAAAATCAGAAGCGGGTCAGCTTTTCAAGTTCCATCACGCGCTTCTCGATGTCCGCGCGTTTGGCTTTCGTCGTGGCGTTCAGGCCGAAACCTTCGCAGCAAAACGACGCGGTCACGCTGCCATAGACCATCGCGCGGCGGATGTTCGCATCGATTGAACCTTTGGCCGTGGCCAGATAACCCATCAGGCCGCCGACAAAGGAATCGCCCGCGCCCGTCGGGTCTTCGACGGTGTGCAGCGGATAGGCCGGGCAGATGAAAACGCCTTTCGGGCCGGAGAGCACCGAGCCGTGCGAACCTTTTTTGATGATCACGTATTTGGGGCCGAGCTTGTGGATCTTTTTCAGGGCCACAAAAATATTGTCTTCCTTCGTCAGCAATTCCGCTTCGCTGTCGTTGAGCACAAAGCCGTCCACGCGCTTCAGCAATTTCAACAAATCGGCGAGCGCGATGTTCAGCCACAAGTCCATCGAATCGGCCACGACGAATTTCGGCTTCTTCATCTGGTCCAGCACGGAAATTTGCAGTGCCGGCGCAATGTTGCCCAGTAAAACAAAAGCGGAGTTCTGATATCCCGTCGGCAATTTCGGCGTGAAGGTTTCAATCACGCCCAGTTCCGTCGCCAGCGTGCGGCGGTGGTTCATGTTCACCTCGTATTCGCCCGACCAGTGGAAGGTTTTCCCCGGCAGCATTTGCAGGCCGGCGAGGTCGATCTTGTGCTTGCGATATAGCGCGATGTAATTTTTAGGAAAATCTTCGCCCACGCCGCCGACGAGTTTCACCGGCGAGAAAAAACTGGCCGCGACCGCCGCGTGGCTGGCCGAGCCGCCGAGCAGGCGTGGGTTTTCCTTGGTGGGGGTTTTGATGGAATCAAGTGCCGTGGTACCGACGATCAGAACGCTCATTTTAATTCAGGAGTTGAAAGGGGAGGGGAGGGGGTTGGTTTTTTGCGCGCTATTTTTTCTGGATCAATTCGATTTCGTAGCCTTCAGGCGCATCGATGAAGGCGAAAGTTGACCCGCTGGAACTGGTCGTCGGCCCGTCAGAGTATTTCAGGCCGTGCGCGGCGAGGTGCCTGCCGAATGCTTCCAGGCTGTCCACTTCGAACGCCAGGTGCGTCAAATCCGGTTGCACCTGCACCGGGCCGCTGCCGGGAAAATAGGTGACCTCAATCAGCTCCTCGCTGCCGGGAGTCTTGAGAAAAACGAGTTCCGAGCCGCGCGGCGACTTGTGCCGTTTGATTTCTTCTAGGCCGAGGATCTCGCGGTAAAACTTTACCGTGCGTTCCAGGTCGTTCACGCGGTAGCGCGTGTGCAGCAGTTTCGTCACGATGCTCATCGTAAGCCCAATGTCCAAAGTCCCCTGTCCAAAGTCGAGCGCATTGTTTGACTTTGGGCTTTAGACTTTGGGCTTTGGAGCTTAGACTAGGACTATGGGCAAACGACGCGAAGCGCGCGAACGCGCGGTGCAGTTTCTGTTTCAGCACGACCTGAACCCGCCGGACAATCTTGAATTGGAGCTGGCGACGTTCTGGAATTCCCAGCGCGCCGCCGCCATCGAGGACGAAAAAGGTTCCGCCAAATGGGGTGAAGTCACCGAGTTGCCGCCCCCCACCGTCGAGGATGCCGAGCTCCGCCTCTTTGCCGAACCGCTGATCCGCGGTACGCTGGAGCACCGCGACGCGATTGACGAGAAAATCAAGAGCCACGCCAAGAACTGGGACTTCCACCGCATCGCCGCCGTGGACCGGAACATCATGCGGCTGGCCATTTACGAAATGTTGCACCGCCAGGATATTCCGCCCGTCGTCAGCATCAACGAGGCGGTGGACATCGCCAAAAAATTCTCCACCGAGGACAGCGGCAAGTTCGTCAACGGCATTCTCGACAAAATCCGCGGCGAAATTCTCCGGCCCGCGCGAAATGTAAAATAGGTCAAAGCCAAAAAAAATCATGGCCAAGATAACACGATTTGAGGATTTGATAAGCTGGCAAAAGGTCCGCGAGTTGAATCGGTTGGTTTATAAAATTTCCCGGCAGGGAACCTTTGGCAAGGACTTTGGCCTGCGCGACCAGATTCGCCGCGCTTCGATTTCAGTCATGTCCAACATCGCGGAAGGTTTCGAGAGAGGCGGTGACAAGGAATTCTTGCAGTTCCTCTCCAACGCCAAAGGCTCCTGCGGCGAGGTGCGCTGCCAGCTCTACGCGGCGCTGGACGAAAATTATCTGAGCGGGGCCGAGTTCAGTCAATTGCAGGAGTTTTGTCAGGAAGTCAGCCGCTTGCTTTCCGGCATGATGGCTTACTTGCGCGGCTCCGAACTGCGCGGCAGCAAATTCAAGAAACCGGCGAACAAGCCAGAATGACTTTGGACTTTGGATATTAGACTTTGGACTAACCAATGAAATTCGCGGATTTACATCTGCACACGCAGTTTTCCGATGGCACGTTCACGCCGGAGGAGCTGGTGTTGCGCGCCCAAAACGCCGGCCTGGCGTGCATCGCGCTGACCGACCATGACACGGTCGAGGGCTGCGCCCGCGCCGCGGCCGCGGCCGCGGCGGTGAAGCTGGAATTCATTTCCGGCGCCGAGCTCACCGCCGAGCATCAGGACACGGAAGTCCACATCCTCGGCTATTTTCTCGATCTCCAGAACCGGGTGTTGCTCGAAAGAATTGGCAAATTCCAGGCGGTGCGGCAAAACCGCATCCGGGAAATGTGCGCGGCCTTGAACCGCCTTGGCGTACCGCTCCAGGCGGAATCCGTTTTTGCTCTGGCGAACTGCCGGTCGCCCGGCCGGCCCCACGTCGCCCGCGCGCTCGTGCAGGAAAATCTCATCGGCAACCTCGATGAAGCCTTTGAAAAATATCTCAAAAAGGGCCGGCCCGCGTGGGTGCCCAAGACCAAGATGTCCGCCCTCGATGGGGTTGAATTGATTCAACAGGCCGGCGGCCACGCCATCATGGCCCATCCCGGCTTGAACCGCACGGACGATATCATTCCCGACCTCGTGGCCGCCGGCCTCGACGGGATTGAATGTTTTCATACGAAACATTCCACCGTGATGTCCGAGCGATATCTCGAGCTAGCGGAGAAATATCACCTGCTGGTCACGGGCGGCAGCGACTGTCACGGGTTTAGCAAAAAACAGCCGCTCATTGGCACCGTGCGCCTGCCTTACGAGTACGTCGAACGGCTGTGCGCCGCCAAAAGCCGGGCCGATGAAAAGCGCCGGCCGGCCGCTGCCAGATAAATCCGGATTTTGCACTCCGAATTCTGCTTTTCAATATGGGCTTATTCGCCAAATTCAAAGCCGGCCTCGCCCAGACGCACGCCAAGCTAACGCACGAAATCAAGCGCATCGTCACGCGCTCGCCCAAGCTCACCGCGGAGTCGCTGGAAGAAATCGAGCACGCTCTGATCGCCGCCGACCTCGGCCTGGCCATGACCACGCAGATCGTGGCGGCGGTGAAAAAGGCCTACGAAACCCAGGGCGCCGCTGGTCTTGATTATCTCGCCATCGCCCGCGCTGAGATTGAGAAAAGCCTGTCGGCGAACCATGCCGAAATCAAGCCCGCGGCGCACGGAACCACCGTCATCTCCATCGTCGGCGTCAACGGCACCGGCAAGACCACGACCAGCGCCAAGCTCGCGCATTATTTTCAGGGGCGGAAAAAAACCGTGCTGCTTGCGGCGTGTGACACGTTCCGCGCGGCAGCGATCGAGCAGATCAAACTGTGGGGCGCGCGCCTTAAGGTCGAGGTCATCGCCGGCAGCTACGGAGCGGACGCGGCTTCCGTGGCGCACGACGCCGTCACCGCTGCGCAGGCGCGCTCGGCGGATTACCTGTTCATCGACACCGCCGGCCGTTTGCACACCAAGCACAACTTGATGCAGGAATTGCAGAAATTGCACCGTGTCATCGGCAAGCAGCTTGCGGGCGCGCCCCACGAGGTGCTCCTGGTGCTGGACGGCGGCACCGGCATGAACGCGCTGAACCAGGCGCGCGAATTTCACAAGGCCGTGCCGCTCACCGGCCTGATCGTGACCAAACTCGACGGCACCAGCAAGGGCGGCATGGTGGTGGCGATCCAGAAGGAGCTCGGTCTGCCCATCAAGTTCATCGGCCTCGGTGAGCAGCCGGATGATTTGCAGCCGTTCGACGCCAAACAATTCGCGCAGGCGTTGTTCGAGGATTGAACTTTATTTAGGATGGGCGGCTCACAGCAGATGCCCCAGCTTCTCCCGTTTGGTTTTTAGATACCGTTCGTTGTGGGGATTGGGTTTGACCTGGATGGGAATCTGCCGGGTGATCTTGAGGCCGTAGCCTTCGAGGCCCACGATTTTGCGCGGGTTATTCGTCAGGAGCCGGATGGTTTTCAGGCCGAGGTCGCATAGGATTTGCGCGCCGATGCCGTATTCGCGCAGGTCCATCTTGAAGCCGAGTTTTTCGTTGGCCTCCACGGTGTCGTAGCCCTGTTCCTGCAATTTGTAGGCCTTGATCTTCGGCGCCAGGCCGATGCCCCGGCCTTCCTGCCGCATGTACAGCACCACGCCGCGCCCCGCCTCGGCTACCTGCCGCAGGGCGGAATGCAGTTGCGACCCGCAGTCGCACCGGCGCGAACCGAACACGTCGCCCGTCAGGCATTCGCTGTGGACGCGCACCAGCACGTCTTTTTGTCCGGCCACGTCCCCGCACACCAGGGCGAGGTGATGTTCGCCGTCAATTTTCGAGCGGTAAAGGTGGAGGTTGAAATCGCCATAGTCGGTGGGCAGCCTCACCGTCTCGACCGGCTCCACCAGTTTTTCCCCGGTGCGGCGGAATTCAATGAGCGCCGCCGTGGTGCAGATTTTTAATTTGTGTTTCCGGGCGAATTTCCATAGCTGCGGCAGCCGGGCCATCGTCCCGTCGTCGTTAACAATTTCCGCGATCACGCCAGCGGGGCGCAGGCCGGCCAGCCGGGCTAGGTCCACCGCCGCCTCCGTGTGGCCGGCGCGTCGGAGCACCCCGCCCTCGCGGTAGCGCAGTGGGAATATGTGGCCCGGGCGGACCAGGTCATCGGGCCGGGTTTTGGCGGCGGCCAGCAGCCGGATCGTGTGGGCGCGGTCGGCGGCGGATATCCCCGTGCTCACGCCGCGCGCGGCATCCACCGAAATCGTGTAGGCCGTGCGCATCCGTTCTTGGTTCTGCTGGGTCATCAAAGGCAGCCCCAGCCGGTCCAGCTCGTCGCCCGTCATCGGCGCGCAAAGGACGCCGGAGGTGTAGCGCACCATGAAGCTGATGTTTTGGGGCGTGGCTTTTTCGGCGGCGAGGATCAGATCGCCCTCGTTTTCGCGGTCGGCATCGTCCACCACGATGACCATTTTGCCTTTGCGGATGTCGGCGAGGACGGCGGGGATGGAGTCGAATTTGGTTTTCATCAACGGCCACAGGCTAATCATGGCGTGGGGAAAAGTCACCCCATTCATGCGGTTTGGTTGGAGCTTGTCTGAAAATTCCGGGGGGTGGTGCGGCGAGGGATTTTGGCTTTGGCCAAGACGGCGCATCGGGAACATCCCCGCAGCGGGCTGTGACCGATGAGCCAACGCCGGCCATAGGCAAAAGACCCGCCGCTCGGGAGGTTAACACCATTTTATATTTTCTGGTTCCGTTTCTCCTCGGTTGGTGCCCGCTGGCGATCTCTTCTCTCGTCACGACTCGTTATCCAGATTTTTGCCCGAAAAACAACGCCCCTCGTAATTTTCACGACAGGCTCTTAGGAATTTTGTTGGTGGTGACGAACATAATGATTAAAGTTGTGCAGCAATAGTTCGAATCATGTTTGGCGGGGGTTGATGGCGCCTTGAAACGTAATGTCAGCCAGTCACTCAGAAAAAAAATCCAGCCGCCCGGTGGAACCTGCTTCCGCTGCGGGCAATGATTTGCAGGATAACCTCCGCCGGCTCGACCGGCTCGCCAACCTCGGCCTCGTCTCCGCCAGTCTAGCGCACGAGATCAAAAACGGTCTCGTGGCCATCAAAACCTACGTTGAAATTTTGCTGGAAAAAGGCGAGGACCGGGAAATGGCCGGGGTCGTGCGGCGCGAATTGGTGCGGATTGACGGGCTGGCCACGCAGATGCTCCGGCTTTCCGCGCCGAAATCCAAGGCGCTGGCCCCGGTGTCCATCCATCATCTGCTCGACCTTTCCCTGCGGCTGCTGGAACACCAGATGAGTGGGCGGATGATCGTACTGAAACGCGATTATCGCGCGGGCTCCGACCTGGTGCGCGGCGACGAATCGCAGTTGCAACAGGCGTTCATGAACCTCGTGCTAAACGGAGTCGAGGCGATCGGTAGTAACGGGGAGCTGACCGTGCGCACGGAAACCGCCCCCGGCGGGCCGGGCGGCAACACCCTGAAGATCTATTTCCAGGACACCGGGCCCGGCATCTCGCCGGAACATCTTTCGCGGCTGTTCGAGCCGTTCTTCACCACCAAGCAAAACGGCACGGGCCTCGGGCTGGCCATCAGCCGTCGCGTCGCCGAAGATCATCTGGGAAACATCGAGGTGGTCAGCGAGTTGGGCCGCGGCTCGACCTTCATCATTTCCCTCGCCGCCGAGCGGTAACCCTTTGCCGCCAATTCGGCGTAGCTGGATTTGCCCTTATTCCCCGAGCAGCCGGTAGCGGTTGGCCACGTCCTCGCCCACGCCCACGCTCGGCGAGGCCTTGAGCGAAAATACCACCGCAACGGTGATATCCACTG
>CAIQEI010000040.1 GCA_903870815.1 uncultured Verrucomicrobia subdivision 3 bacterium | reverse complement strand
GGGATGTAGGGCAGGGTGGCGCGCAGTTCGCTGTCGCAAATGGTCTCGCCGATGAACACTTCCTCGAACCCGCAGATGCCGACGATGTCGCCGGCGTGCGCTTCCTGGATTTCGATTCGCTTCATGCCCTCAAAGTGGTAGAGCATGGTGATCTTGTTCTTGGTGACCTTGCCGGTGCCGTGGCGGCAGATGGCGGGGTCGCCGACTTTCACTTTGCCTTCGTAAATCTTGCCGAAAGCGATACGGCCGAGGTATTCGGAGTAATCGAGGTTGGCCACGAGGAGCTGGAAGCCGTCGCCGGCCTTGGCGCGGGGCGGCGGGATGTGCTTCACGATGGCGTCGAAGAGCGGCTCCATGGTGCCGGTGACGTGCTCGAGCTCGGTCTTGGCGTAGCCTTCCTTGGCGGAAGCGTAGATGAACGGGAAATCGAGCTGCTCATCCGTGGCGTTGAGCGACATGAAGAGCTCAAACACCTGGTCGAGCACCTTCTTGGGATTGGCGTTATCGCGGTCAATCTTGTTGATGACGACGATGGGCTTGGCGCCGGCCTCGAGCGCTTTGCGGAGGACGAAGCGGGTCTGCGCCTGCGGGCCTTCGGCGGAATCCACGACGAGCAGCACGCCGTCGATCATGTTCATGATGCGCTCCACTTCGCCGCCGAAATCCGCGTGGCCGGGGGTGTCCACGATGTTGATGTGGTAGTTCTTGTATTTGAAGGCGGCGTTTTTGGCGCGGATGGTGATGCCCTTCTCCTTTTCGAGGTCCATCGAGTCCATGAGGCGTTCCTCGGACGATTCGTGCTGGTTGGCGCGGAAGGTGCCGGACTGCTTCAGGAGGCAGTCCACGAGGGTGGTCTTGCCATGGTCAACGTGCGCGATGATGGCGATGTTGCGGATGTGTTGCATATCGTAAATGACCGGGTCGCTCACGTCGCTCAATGTACCAGACGCGACAACGGGCGCGAACGGGAAAGCGGCGGAATAGCCGGGTTGCGTATAATGGAGATTTGCGGCCAAAGGTCAAGCTTTGCGGGGGAATAAATCAACCACGGATGGACTCGGATAAACACGGATGGGCGGCCAAAGCGATTTAAATTGACCGCATCGGGGGGATTTGAGCAATTACGCTGCATCAGACCATGAAACCACTGACTCTTCTGTTGCTGTTGGCGTTGCCTGTCGTGGTGCAGGCACAATTCACCTTCACGACCAATGATGGTGCGATCAGTATCGCCAAATACACCGGCGCGGGCGGTGCCGTGACGATTCCGGACATGGTCAAAGGTCTCCCGGTCACCGCCATCGGAACAAATGCGTTCTTTGGTTGCATCAGCCTGTCCAGCATTACGATTCCCAAAAGCATCACTAGCGTGGGGGATAATGCGTTTTCTTACTGTCTCAGACTTGCAAGCGTTACGTTCGGTAAGAATATCACAAAAATCGGAAGTGGTGCATTCTTCGACTGCATCAATTTGCCTGACGTCACAATACCTGCCAGCGTCACCAGTATTGGGAATAATCCGTTCGGTTCCTGCTCTCAACTGACGGCCATCACGGTGGATGAATTGAATTCCGTTTATAGCAGTGTGGATGGGGTCTTGTTTAACAAAAGTCAGTCCAAGCTCATCCAATATCCGGGTGGCAAAGCCGGACCTTACACAATCCCCCAGAGTGTAACCACCCTCGATGGCTGTTCGTTCACAGCCTGTACTGGACTTACAAGTGTCACGATTCCAAAAACTGTTACTGACATGGGAATAGGCACATTTCATTTCTGTTCCAGCCTTAAAAATGTATATTTTAAAGGCAACAACCCGGGCCTAGATTGGGATTTATTCAGTTCTGACAGCAAAGCAACAATCAATTACCTGCCGGGTACCACGGGCTGGGGTGCGACGTTTGGCGGTCGTCCCACCGCGTTGTGGAAGCCGTAGCCGTGTAGCCGCGTTTGTGAAAACGCGGAATCGTCTGTTGCCAGCAAGTTGTCCGCGCTTTCACAAGCGCGGCTACAAATTAATGCGGCTCCATCAAGGGAGGAACCAAAGGTGAGGGCGGCTCGCTTTCCCGTTCGGCAGCGTAAAGCTTCCAATAAGTTTCCCAGAAATCTTCTTTCGTCTGATGCAGCGCCGGATAGCCCGGCACAATCGCCCCGCTGAATGGCCAGTCCCCGGCTTTCACTGCGAGGCTGGCGCGAGCCGGATTTTCCAGCACATAAAAGCAAACCCGGGCAAAAGCGCCGCGCTTGCGTTCGTCTTCATGCAGGACGTGATCGTGGGCTTGATGCTGGAATTCGTGCGGCTGAAGCGCCGGCGCAAGTTGGCGGCGCAGAAACCTCATCGCGTTGAGTTGGTCGCTTTCGCGCCTCATACCCATCCAAACCAGGTGCAGGTGATCGGGCAAGAGGCAATAGGCCGGACACCAGACTTTTTCCCGCACCGCCACGTGCAGCATAAGTTCCCGAAAGTGAAGATGGAGCGGATTTTTCAACCAACCGGTCGCGCGATGTTCCAGCGTGAGCGTCCACAGGACGACGGCATGACCTTGGTAATGATGGCGAGGCAGTCTCGGTAAATTGTCCTTCGGTTCGCCGGGCGATTCCATTTTATCGCATGTTTAGTAGCCGCATTTGTGAAAATGCGGACTGGTATGGATATGTTTGTTTGTCGGTAAATCGTCCGACCGCGCTTTCACAAGCGCGGCTACCAGCGTCTAGGGCTACACGAGCTTCTTCAGCCGCGGATCCTCGGCGAGCTTCTTGACCAGCTCCTTGATTTTCTGCGCCTGCGATTTGTGGGCGAGCAGCACCGCGTCGTCCGTCTGCACGAGAATGGAATCGCGCAGGCCGACCACGCAAATGGGCGTGCGGTTCCTGGTGCGGGCGTCGTAGATGATGTTGCGCGCGGCGTCCACGTGGAGGAAATCCGCCACGGCGGCGTTGCCTTCGGCGTCCTGCTTGATGTGCCGGGCGAGCGCCGGCCACGCGCCAAGGTCGTCCCATTCAAACGCGCCGTCGGCCACGATGACATTCTGCGCCTTCTCCAGCAGCGCGTAATCGATGGAGATTTTTTTGATGACCGGATATTCCTTGGCGAGCACTTTCGCGAGCTTGGCCGGCTGGTTCGCGACTTTGAACCAGCGCTGACAGGCGGCGAACATTTCCGGCTGATGCTTTTCCAGCCCGTTTGTGACGGTGATGAAACTCCAGACGAACATCCCGGCGTTCCAGCGATATTGGCCGCTGTTGACGTATTCCAGCGCGGTTTCGAAATCCGGCTTCTCCACGAAGCGCTCCGCCTTGAAGAACGTCGTCTTGGTCTTCCTGGCGCCGGCGGGCGCCGGCAATTCCGTACCGGTTTGGATATAGCCGTAGCCGGTCGCCGGCTCGGAGGGC
Source organism: uncultured Verrucomicrobia subdivision 3 bacterium (assembly GCA_903870815.1). Lineage (GTDB taxonomy): Bacteria > Verrucomicrobiota > Verrucomicrobiia > Limisphaerales > UBA11358 > UBA11358. The sequence continues at coordinate 25,344 of CAIQEI010000040.1, read as the reverse complement.
TTGATGCCGATGGTTACGATCGCCTGGCCCTGCGCGGCCACGTCAAACGCATCGCTCAAGACCTGCTGAAATTTTTTTGCATCGGGAATGACGTGATCCGCCGGCAGCACGGCCATCACGCCGGTGGTGGAACGCACGCCGACCAGCGCCGCGCCGAGCGTGACGGCGGCGCAGGTGTCGCGGCCCATCGGCTCGGCCACGAGGTTGTCCTTGGGCAGTTTGGGCAACTGCTTCCGCACTTCTGATAGTTGCGCCGCGTTGGTGATGACAAAAATATTCTTGGCCGGCACCAGCGGCAGCACGCGCTCGACGGCTTCCTGCAGAAAGGATTTTTTGCCGAGCAACGAGAGCAGTTGCTTGGGCAACTTCTCGCGGCTCAACGGCCAGAAGCGTTCGCCGCGTCCGCCGGCCATGATGACGACGAAACGGTCCTTTGGGTCAGTTTTAGTTTTCATATCATTTGACACGGATTTCACGGATTTGCACTGATCGAATCCGTGTTTATCCGTGAAATCCGTCTCTAAACTTCTTTAACCGCATCCGCGAGTGATTTTACAAATTCACCCACGCGTTTCACCAAGTCTGGCGATTTCCCGTGCGCGGCGATCTGGTTGACCACCGCGCTGCCGACCACGCAGCCGTCGGCCTCGGCGGCGACGGCTTTGGCCTGCGCCGGATTCGAGATGCCGAAGCCGACGGCGATGGGCAATGCGGTGTGGGTGCGGATTTTGGCGACCTGCGAGGCGAGATTAGTGGCGACGCTCGTCTGCATCCCGGTGACGCCTTCGCGCGAGATGTAATAAATGAATCCGGCCCCGCGCTTGACGATGAGCGCCATGCGATCTTCCGGCGTTGTGGGCGCAACCAGGTAAATGTGGCAGAGGCCGGCCTGCTTCATCAGCGCCTCGTAGTTGTCCGATTCCTCCGGCGGCAAATCCAGGACGAGCAAACCGTCCACGCCCGCCTGCGCGGCGCCGGTGATAAACTTCTCCAGCCCGACTTTGTGGATGAGGTTGAAATAGATGTAGAGGACGATTGGAAGCTGCGAGTCCTTGCGGATGGCCGCGATGGTGGTGAGCAATTTCGGCGGCGTGGTTCCAGATTCCAGCCCGCGCTGCGCGGCAAGCTGGTTCACTAGGCCGTCGGCCAGCGGATCGCTGAACGGCACGCCGAGTTCAAGGATGTCCACCCCCGCGCGATCAAAGGCGAGGGCGAGTTGGCGCGTGGCTTCGAGGTTCGGATCGCCCGCGCCGACATACACGACAAAAGCCTTTTTGCCGGCCGCCTTCAACCCGGCGAACTTTTCGACGATGCGATTCATGTGCGGGCAGTTTCAAGTTTCGGGTTTCAAGTTTCAAGCTTGGAAAACGCGGAGGACTTCCCTGTTGGCAAAGAATCCGCACGTATACAAGCGCGGCCACAGTAGGTCGCGCGAGCCGGATTGACCGCGCGGAAAATATTCCGCATTATCAGGTCATGGCAAGCAGCTTTGGACAATTGTTCCGCATCACGACGTGGGGCGAATCGCACGGCGGCGGCGTGGGCGTGATCGTGGATGGCTGCCCGCCGCGCCTGAAACTTTCCGAGGCGGACATCCAGCCCGACCTCGACCGCCGCCGGCCCGGCCAGTCCAAGATTGTCACCCCGCGCAAGGAATCCGACACGGTGCAGATCATGTCCGGGATTTCAATGACCGGCAAAACGCTCGGCACGCCGATCTGTCTCTGGGTGAAAAATGAGGACGCCCGCTCTGAGGCTTACAGCGAGATGAAGGATAAATTCCGCCCGTCGCACGCGGATTACACTTACTTCGCCAAATACGGCATCCGCGCCTGGCAGGGCGGCGGTCGCGCCAGCGCCCGCGAGACCGTCGGCCGCGTTGCCGCCGGGGCGATTGCCAAGAAAATCCTGCGGGAGAAATTTGGCGTGGAAATTCTCGCCTACGTCAAGCAGGTGCAAAAAATCATCGGCGAGGTTAACCCCGATGCGGTGAAACTTTCCGAAATCGAGGCGAACATCGTTCGCTGCCCGGACGCGGCGGCGGCTGGGAGAATGATCCGGCTCATCGAGAAGATACGGAACGAAGGCAACACCGTCGGCGGTATCGTCGAAGGCGTGGCGCGCGGAGTGCCGGCGGGCTGGGGCGAACCGGTGTTCGACAAACTGGAGGCCGACCTGGCCAAGGCGATGCTGAGCCTGCCCGCGTGCAAAGGGTTTGAAAGCGGCTCCGGCTTCGGCGGCATTCTGCTGACCGGCCGCGAGCACAATGACGCCTTCCGCGCCAAGTCGGGCAAAGTATTCACGACCACGAACCGCTCCGGCGGCATCCAGGGCGGTATCTCGAATGGCGAGACGATATTCTTCCGCACCGCGTTCAAACCGGTTGCCACGGTCATGCACGAGCAGGCCACGGTGACAGAACAGTTTAAGAACACCACGCTTAAGGGCCGGGGTCGGCATGATCCGTGCGTGCTGCCGCGCGCTGTGCCGATGGTCGAGGCGATGACCGCGCTTGTCCTGGTGGACCACGCACTGCGGCAGAAGGCGCAGTGCGGGTGATCCCTGGCGCCGGGAGCGCCAGCGATACATTGAAAATTTATGGCTGAAAAAAAACTCAACGAACTGCCGCCGGACCTGCGCCGGCTTTACGAGAAGGGGTTGGAGGCTTCCCGGCACGAAAACTTTGACTACGCCACCACGCTGTTTTGCCAGTTGCTGGCCAAGGAACCGGGGATGTTTGAGTGCCGCAAGGCACTCCGGCAGACCCAGACCCGGCGGTCGGCGGGCGCGAGCACGGGCTTTTTCAAAAAGATGATGAGCAGTGCCGGTTCCTCCCCGCAGATCGCCAAGGCCAAGCTGGCCCTGAAAAAAAATCCCGCCGAAGCCATGGCCATTGCCGAGGACGTGCTGAACGGTGACGCGAACAATCCCTTCGCCCACCGCATCATCGTGGATGCGGCGGACGCGCTGGACCTGCCGCTGACGGCGGTGCTCTCGCTGGAGACGATGGTGCGGCTCGCCCCCAAGGACAAGGCGCTGGTAGTCGAGTTCGCCAACGCGGTGGCCCGGACCGGCGGCCAGGTGGCGGTGGCGGAGCAGTTTCTGGACGACCTCGTCCGCACCACGCCCTATGACCCGGAATTGATGCAGGCGCAGAAAAATCTTTCCGCGCACAAGGTCCTCGACGAGGGCGGCTATGGAGCACTCGCAGACGGCAAAGGTTCCTATCGCGATGTTTTGCGCAACAAGGACGAGGCGGTCTCGCTCGAACAGGAAAAGCGGGTGCAGAAATCCGAGGACGTGACCCAGCGTTTGATCGGCGAATATGAATCGCGACTGCAGAACGAGCCGGATAACCTCAAGATGATCCGCTCGCTCGCCGAGCTTTATACCCAGAAAAACCGGTTTCCCGAGGCGCTCGCGATGTATGAGCGCCTCAAGCAATCCGACATGGCGAGCGACGCCTCGCTCGACCGCGCGATCGCGGACACCGCCGTCCGGCAGTACGATTTTCAGATCGCGCAATTGAATCCCTTTGACGAAGGCCACGCCGACCGGGTCGCGGCCATCAACGCGGAAAAACAAAACTTCCGCCTGGCTGAATGCCAGAAGCGCGCGGAGAAATATCCCACCGACCTCGCCATCAAGTTCGAACTGGGGCAGATGTATTTTCAGACCGGCAAGATCGGCGAAGCCATCGCGGAATTCCAGAAGGCGCAGGGCAACCCGCACAAGCGCCTCGCCGCCATGAGCTATCTCGCGCAGTGTTTCGCCAAGCGCAAGATGTTCGACCTCGCGGCCAAGACGCTGCAGAACGCCATTAAGGAAAAGCCCGGCTTCGACGAGGAAAAGAAAGATCTCACCTATCAGCTTGGCTGCGTGTTGGAAAGCATGGGCAAGAAGGAGGAAGCCATCGAGCAGTTTAAAATCCTTTACGAATCCGACATCAGCTACAAAGACGTTGCCGCCAAAGTAGACGCGTATTACGCCGGGCAGTAAGGGGCTTTAACGACCAAGCGCAAAGGTGCAAGCGATGGCATCGAACCCGTGGCTGGGGAATCTCCGGGTAGCGTTCGATCGCCGGCGACACGCCGATTTTCCGATTCACAAACGGCCAAACCTTATGCCCCTTGGACGCCTTGCGACGTGGCGTTGAATTCCGACGAAGTGGTTGCTGTCAAATCCGCTTCTCGTCCGCATCGAGCATGTCCACGAAGCACTTGATGTCGTCGCGGTGGCCGATGCCGGCCTGCTCCTTGCGCAACTTCAACCGGGCGACGGCGCTGGGATCACTGGCCAGCGGGCGGCTCAAGACATCCTGCCAGTGCGCGTCTTTTTCGGCGGCGGTGCGTTTCACATTTTTCCGCACCCAGTCGCAGACCTGGCCATCGGTGATGGAATTTTTCACGACTTCGACAAACTGTTCGTGTGTCACGCCGGCGGCCTTGAGCCAAAAGCCGTCAAAGGCCTTGCCCAGGTTTTCGTGGTAGTCGGGATGCAGATTCCCGGCGAGGTGCAGGCGGATTTTGTCAACGTAACGCGGCAGGTAATGCCAGCCGTCCATGGTTTCGCGCGGGCTGCGGGGGTAGATGGTTTCGCTCATAATATAATGGCTTGAATGGTTAAAGCGTTGAATCGGATTGTCAAATTTGAAATGCCGCGCATCTTCTCTGGCATGAAACAATCGAAGTTTGATTTTGACGTGGCCGTCATCGGCGGCGGCAGCGGCGGTTATGCGGCGGCACGCACGGCGGTGGCGGCGGGTTTGAAAACCGTTGTGATCGAAGGTGGTCAAGAAGTTGGCGGACTCTGCATCTTGCGCGGCTGTATGCCGACCAAGGCGCTGCTCTACGCGGCTGAGGTCAAGCATCTCGCCGAACATGCGGAAATCTGGGGCGTGCGCGCCGGGAAAGTTTCCTTCGACTTCACCAAAGTCATGGCGCGAAAAGCAGAGCAGATCAAGGATTTCGCTGATTTCCGCGGGCAGCAGCTGAACGCGGGTAAATTCAAGTTCATCCGCGCCAAGGCAAAGTTTCTCGACGCGCATACGGTTGAATTGTGTCGCGTTCGGCCCGGGGCCGAATCGGGTCGAGCCACCGGCTCGACGTTCCAACGCCTCACCGCAAAAAACCTCGTCATCGCCACCGGCTCCCGCGTCGCCTCGTCGCCATTGCCGCAGTTCAATGACGTCGGCTTCATCACCAGCGACGAGGCGGTGGCGCTGAAGAAATTACCGAAGTCGCTCATCATCTTGGGCGGCGGGGCGATTGCGTGCGAGTTCGCCCAATTCTTCGCGCGCTTCGGAGTGAAGGTCACGCTCATCCAGCGCAGCGAACACATTTTGAAGGAATTTGACACCGATGCCGGAGCGGAGATTGAAAAGGTTTTCCGCCGCGAAGGCGTATCCGTTTTCACCGGCACCAAGCTCGTGGATGCCCGGCGCAAAGGGGAATTGAAAACCGTTTTCTTCGATCAAAAAGGAAAGCGCATTTCCGTTGCCGCCGAGGAGATTCTTTTCGCGCTGGGCCGCGTGCCGAACACCGCGTCACTCGGATTGGAAAACGCCGGCGTGAAAATGGAGCAGGGGGCGGTGGTCGCGAACGACCGGATGCAGACGAGCGCGTCGCACATTTTTGCGGCGGGCGACTGCACCGGGCCGCATGAGATCGTCCATATCGCCATTCAGCAGGGGGAAACGGCGATCCACAACATTGTGAAGCCGCAGTTGCCGCGCCGGATGGATTATCGGCTGCTCATTTCCGTGGTGTTCACGGAGCCGCAGGTGGCGTGCGTCGGGGTGACGGAAAAGGAAGCCACGGCGCGCGGCATCAAATTTCTCGCGGCGAGCTATCCGTTTAATGACCACGGCAAATCGCTCATTATGGAGGCGAAGGACGGCTTCGTGAAGCTGCTGGCGAACCCCAAGACCGGCGAAATCATCGGCGGCGCGTGCGTCGGGCCGGTCGGCGGCGAGCTGATCCACGAGATTGTGACGGCGATGGCGAAGCGGATGACGGTCCAAGAACTCGCGGCGGTGCCGCATTATCATCCGACGCTGGCGGAGATCTGGACATACCCGGCCGAGGAACTGGCGGAGCGGATCAAGTTACGGTGAGCGGCGCGGCGTCGGCGGGAACTTCGGCCAGCAGGAGGCGGATGACTTCGGCGGCAGTGTAGGAGTCACGACCCGGGGATTGAAACTGAAGAACGTTGGCGATGTCGTTGCCGGCAGTGACGAGGGCCAAGCCGGAATTATTTTCCGCATCCACTTGGGGCAGGCCGATGGTTCCGACCAGGCCATTGCAGACGCATTCGCGGCCGACGGTTTCCTCCAGCGTGCCGCCTTTCCGGACAAAATCCTCCACCGGCTCGGCGGGGCAGCGATACCCGAGTGTGCCGTCCGGCTTGCGATAGGCGTGCCGGAGAAAACCCAAGTCACACAAGCGGTCGCGGGGTGGAACGGTGTTGATGTCCGACAGCGTGCCCGGCAGTTGCACGACCTTGAACGGGAAACCCGTGGGTGACGCCAGCGGATCGGTGAATACCCGCAGCCGGCCTTCGCGGCAGAGTTGAAACACCTGGTGCTTGAGGTCGGGGCGGATGCCGGACTCCTCGCAGAATGCAAAAGCGGTGCCGACCTGGACGCCCGCCGCGCCCAGGCTCAAGGCTTCGGCGAGCTTTCCCGCGCCGCCGTAGGAACCGGCCAGCCAGAAGGGCAGGCCGAGTTCACGGATTTTTTCCAGGTCTACCACATCGCGCGGGCCGTAAACGGGTTCGCCGTCGGTGTTCAGTTGCTGCACGCCGCGCGGCGGCGCGTTGTGGCCGCCGGCGGATTCGCCCTCCACGATGAAGCCGTCGACCTTTCCGCTGGACTTGCGCGCCAGAGTCATGGCCAACGTGGCCGAAGCGACGATGCCGAGAAAATCAGGACGCTTCAACCGCGGGGCATTGCCACCGCAAAACTCCTCGGGATTAAACGTGGAATGAAACTCCTCGCCGGGCAGTCCGCCTTCGACATCAATCTTCAATTGCGCAGCTTCACCGCGCGCCAGCCGGTCGAGCACACCGGGAATGGCGCGCGGAATGCCTGCGCCCATTAGCACATAGTCCACACCGGCAAGCATCGCGCCAAAAATCGAAGGCAGCGTGGGAAACTGGATCTTTTCCAGAAAGTTGATGCCGACTGGACCGTCGTGACCCTCCTTGGCGAGAAACACCTCGACGAAATTTGCCGCCACCGTCAGGGCCACATAATCCGGCCCGGGAGTCAGGCCGGGCAGCGGCGAGAGCTTGAAGGGCGCGTTGGCGGGTTTGCCGCCGGGGATGAAATAATCCGCGAGGATTTTTCCGGCAATGCCGGGCAGGGGAAATTGTCCCAGCGCGTGGCGCATCTGGCCGCCGGCGTCGCCCGTTTGCAACCGCCGGACCAGAATGGCGGCCAGCGCGGTGCCGGAAACCACGCCCAATTGGCCGGCCCGCGAAACGGCCCGTGCCAACTGCCAATCGGAGACGCCCGCGCCCATTCCGCCCTGGATGATTCGTGGATATGACATGATAATACGGTCGATAATCAGCGCCCGGTAAACGGTGCGGCGCGGTTGGAACAGGATTGGCCTGAAAGATGAACTCGAAGTAACACCGAGCGGGTTTTCCAAAGGAACCAATCGCAATATGACGTTAGTTCTCCGTGGCCGGAATGGCAAGCGTTCGTTTTTCGGGGGCGACGGATTACCCGCTGGCAGAAAGTTTTTGCGCGACGTCTTCCGGCTTGAATCCGTGCAGCAGGATGGTTTTGTGCCGCGCGGTTTGGCCGCGGATCAGTTCCACCTTACCGCGCGAACAGTTCAGGGTTTCCGCAAGTAATTTCACCAGTGCCTCATTCGCGGCGGCATCAACCGGCGGTGCGGTGACTTTGATTTTCAATTCGTCGCCGAGCGGCGCGCAGATTTCGTTTTTGGAAGCGCGTGGCTGGAGCTTTACGGAAAGCAAAGTGACGCCGGAGGTTTCGCGAAGAAAGTTTGCCGGCGGCACTGGGCGAAACCGGTGGAATTATTTGTCGTCCGGGTTTGCAAACTTGAACACCAGCGCGGCGAGCGCGCCGGCGGCGAAGTTGGCGACGATATATACCCAGAGGTTCGACGCCTTGACCAGGTGCATCAGCGTGGCGCCGACCGCCACCGCCGGATTGAACGCGCCGCCGGAAATGCCGCTGAGCGCGTAGGCCATCACCGTCACGGTGAAGCCGATGGCAAGGCCGTAGTTGGAATTGCCCGCCGTGCCTTTGGCGGTGGCGACATTCAGTACGACATAGCAAAGGGCGAATGTGCCGATGAATTCGGCGAGGAGCGCCGGGACCAAAACGATCTCCTTCCCCGTCAAAGTTGGATTGCCTTTGAAATACAAGGTGATAAATGACGCTGCCGCCGCTCCGAGAACCTGCGCGATGAGGTAAGCTGGCACGTCGCAACTAGGGCAGCGTCCGCGCAGCCATACGGCAATCGTCACGGCGGGATTATAATGGCCGCCGGAAACGTGGCCGCCGGCATAGACCATGATCATCAGCGCTGCGCCAATGGCCAGCGGGGCAAAACCGACCGCTACGACCGGGTCAATGACCGTCATGCCGATGGTCAGGACGAGAAAGAAGGTGCCGATGAATTCAACGAGATATTTTTTCATAATGGGTTGCCTCAATTGCAGCGCGGAATTTATCAAACAAACGCCGGCTTGCGAGCGTAAAAAACCGCGGCCGCCGGACTGTTTGAATCCCTGCGGCAGCGATCAGTTGATGCCGAGCAGCTCGACTTCGAAGATCAACGTCGAGTTGGGCGGGATGGCACCGGGATAGCCGTCGCGGCCGTAGGCGAGTTCGGGCGGTATTGTCATTTTCACCTTGTCGCCGATCTTCATGGTGGCCACGCCGAGATCCCAGCCGGCGATGACCTGGCCCGCGCCGAGGACAAACGCGAACGGTTCATCGCGGTCCACCGAGCTGTCGAACTTTTTACCGTCCATGAACGTGCCGGTGTAATGGACGGACACGGTGTCGCCTTTTTTGGCGGCGGTGCCGTTGCCATTGCTGAGCTTCTCAATCTTCAATTCAGGTTTTGCCATGCCGGATTTTCGTCAGGCGCCGCGGATGCGTCAATCAAACCTTTTGTTTCGGAAAGAAAAATACACGGGCCGAAGCCCGTGCTTTGAATTATTGACAGGGTCGCCGCGTTGCCGTGTTCCTGGTGGCCGTCTGCAAGGACTTACACATTGTAAGTGCTGCTGCTCGTCGTGCCGCCGCGGCCGGTCCAGTTCGTGTGAAAGAATTCCCCGCGCGGCTTGTCCACGCGCTCATAGGTGTGCGCACCGAAATAATCCCGCTGCGCCTGCAGTAAATTTGCCGGCAACACGGCTGAGCGATACTGGTCGTAGAACGCCAGCGCCGTGCTGAACGCCGGCACCGGGATGCCCTTCTTCGCCGCCGTGGCCACAATGTTGCGCCAGCCCTTCTGTGAGCGCTTGATCTCGCCGCGGAAATAATCATCCAGCAGCAGGTTGGAGAGCTTCGGATTATGGTCGTAGGCCTCCTTGATCTTGCCGAGGAAGCGCGAGCGGATGATGCAGCCGCCGCGCCACATCAGCGCGATGCCACCGTAGTTGAGGTTCCAGCCGTATTCTTTGGCCGCCGCGCGCATGAGCATGTAGCCCTGCGCGTAGCTGACGATCTTGGAGGCGTAGAGCGCGCTCATAATGTCGTTGATGAACGCCTTTTTCTTTTCGGGATTCGCCGCGATGCTGGTGAGCGCCGGACGCGGGCCTTTCAATTTCTTCGCCGCTTTCACGCGTTCCTCCTTCAACGCGGAGATGCACCGGGAAAAAACCGCCTCCGCCATCAGCGTGATGGGGATGCCGAGATCCTGGGAGTTGATCACCGTCCACTTGCCGGTGCCCTTCTGGCCGGCGGTGTCGAGAATCTTGTCCACGAGCGGCGAACCGTCCGTGTCCTTGAAGGCCAGGATGTCGCGGCTGATTTCAATCAGATAGCTATCCAGCTCGCCCTGGTTCCATTCGGCGAGCACCGTGTGCATCTCGTCGGCGCTCAGGCCGAGGCCGAGCTTCATGATGTTGTAGGCCTCGCAGATCAACTGCATGTCACCGTATTCGATGCCGTTGTGAACCATCTTCACGTAATGGCCGGCGCCGCCTTCGCCCACCCAGTCGCAGCACGGCGTGCCGTCCTCGACTTTCGCGGACACAGCCTGGAAAATATCCTTAACTTGCGGCCACGCGGCGGGCGAACCGCCGGGCATGATGCTCGGGCCGTGGCGCGCGCCTTCTTCGCCGCCGCTCACGCCGGTGCCGACGTAAAGCAGGCCCTTGGACTCGACATATTTCACGCGGCGGTTCGTGTCCTCGAACAGCGAGTTGCCGCCGTCAATGATGATGTCGCCGGGTTCGAGCAACGGCAGCAGATGTTCGATGAACTCGTCCACGGCGGCGCCGGCCTTGACGAGCATCATCACCCGGCGCGGCTTTTTCAGGAGCGAGACCATTTCCGCCAGCGAGTGCGCTCCAATGACCTTGGTGCCCTTGGCTGCCCCGGCCAGAAACTGGTCCACCTTTTCCACCGTGCGGTTGAATGCGACCACGGTGAACCCGTGGTCGTTCATGTTGAGGATGAGATTCTGGCCCATCACGGCCAGGCCGATCAGGGCGATGTCAGCTTGTGGTTCCATAAAATTAAAAACGGCTTCAGGCGTGGTTGCCGAGCTGCAGCCGCGCGTCTGATTCCAGCAGGGTTTTGAGATTCGGCCAGTTGGCGGTGTTCATGTCGTTGAACGCGTTTAGATAGACGGCCACGGTCTCGTGCGGGTATTTCGCTAGCAGGATTTCCACGGCGGATTTCAACTTGGCGTCTTCCGCCGCCGCCGGCAAATCCTCCACCACGCCGTTTTCATTCTTGATCTCCAGCGCATTCAGAAAATCCACGAGCATTGCGGCGTGTTTCTTCACGAGCCAGGCGCGGATGAAGGCGCCGGCGGCGGTATCGAGGTTCGGCTTGGTTAGCGCGGACAGCATCGCGGTGTGGCGCGCATCGCGCGGCTGTCGTTCCAGAAATACCGGGCGCACGTGCTTCGCCTCCGCGACGGCGGCGAGGGTGGCCTTGTAGGCCGGCTTGTCCGATTCAAAGATGAAGGACAAAATGTCCTTCGCCAGCGCGGGCGACATGAAACCGAGGAGTTCGTGGGAGGTAAGCATAGGCGTAGGGGTTGGCGGATGGGGGTTAGGAAATGGTGGTAACGGAAATTTTATTTTTCTTCGCGAGTTCCTCGCAGGCGGAGCGTTCGAGGAGGAGCGACTTGCCGGATTCCAAGGCGAGCACGGCTATGTTTGCCGCCGCGCACGTTTCCAAAGTCTGCGCCCCCAGGCAGGGGATGTCGAACCGCATGTCGTGATCCGGTTTGGCGACTTTCACGGCCACGGCGCCGCCGTCCTTGCCCGCCAGCCCGCCGCCGCGCGCAAGGCAATTATCCGTGCCCTCGAAACCTTCAACCGCCAGCACGGTACCGTTTTTGACGACCACCAACTGCCCGATCTCCAGCCGCGAAACCTCCCGGGCAATGCGGAAACCGAATTCCACGTCCGCCTTTTGCGCGGCGGACAGTTTCGGGCCGAGTTGAAAGCCGGTCTGCGGCATTAGCGGCGCCAGCCACGGCGTGGCCTCGATGAGTTCCACGCCGTCTTTTTTTAGCTCGTCGGCGATCGCGCCGAAGATCGTGTGCGCGTTTTTTTCTTTCAGCCGCAGCAGCACCCCCATCGCGCGGAGATCGGGGCGCAGGTCGAAAAGATTCTTGGGCGCAACCTGGCCGGCCATGACACATTGCTTCACGCCGCGATCAGTGAAGGTGGAGATCATCTTGTTGAGCTGGCCGACCTTGAGCCAGACGAGGTCGTCCACGAGCGGGGCGAGCGCGGGATCCGTTTCGCCCTCGACGGCCGTGCAGACGATGCGGCGAACGCCGGCGGCGCGGGCCAGGCGCGCGAATTCCAGCGGCAGCGAGCGGCTGCCGGCGATGAGGCCGATGGATTCGAGTGCCAGGTTCATGCGATCCGGGCGGCCAGTTTAACCATTCGACGGCAGGAATCCAGCCGCGAATGACTGTCCACTTTTGGGTCGGCGTGTCCATTTACTGGAGGTACGGGCGTTATATCAGTTCAATTCTCCGTAATATCAGCTTGGCAAGGAGTTTGCTTTGGCAAACCCGATGTCATCTCTTGAAAACATTTACATGAAAATGGCGCCGGCGCTGGAACCAGCGACCCTGGCGGGATTACACCATGAATCGCCGCAGCCCGACCACCAGAAGCAGGTGGGTCGTGAGGTGGCGCATGAGTTGAACAACATCTTCACCATCATCCGCGGCTATGCTGACCGGATGCTGATCAAGCACGGGGAAAATCCGGCGCTGCGCCCGGAACTGCTGCTGATCGCCGAAAACGTCAAGCGCGCCGAGTCGCTCGTGCGGCATTCCACCTACCCACGTCCTCGCCCGTTGATCGGTGCCGCTGTTACGGCCCAGCCGGCGGCCTGACCCTTCCCTTCAATCCGTTTCGCTTTGACGCTGCGCGATTCGTCGCGTAGCGTATCCGTTCATTTTAACCAATGTGATGGAAGGATCATTGTGAACTTTTTCAGAAAAATTTTCCCGACCAAGAACGATCGTGATGTCAGGAAGATAAAGCCGGTCGTGGACCGGATCAACGAGATCGAGGCCGGCCTGCAAGGGCTGTCCGACGACGATTTGCGCGCCAAGACCGCCGCGTGGAAAGCGGAGTTGACCCAGATTTCGGATCCCGCCGAGCTCGCCCGAAAACTGGATGAAATCCTGCCCGAGGCATTCGCCGTGGTGAAAAACGCCTGCCGCCGCCTCTGCGGGCAGGACATTACCGTGCGGGAACGTCCGCTCCGCTGGGAAATGGTGCCGTTCGATGTGCAGCTCCTGGGCGGCTATTCGCTGCACACCGGGCATATTGCGGAGATGGCCACCGGCGAGGGCAAGACGCTGGTCGGCACCTTGCCGGTCTATCTCAATGCGCTCACCGGCCGCGGCGTTCATGTGGTGACGGTCAATGATTATCTTGCCGCCCGCGACGCGGAATGGATGGGTGCGATCTACAAGTTTCTCGGGTTGACCGTCGGCGTGATCCTGCATGACCAGTCGCCGAAGGTGCGCCGCGAGCAGTATTTCTGCGACATCACCTACGGCACGAATTCGGAATTCGGTTTCGATTACCTGCGCGACAACGGCATGGCGCTCCGCAAGGAGGAGCAGGTGCAGCGCGGCCATTATTTTGCCATCGTGGACGAGGTGGATTCCATCCTCATCGACGAGGCGCGCACGCCGTTGATCATCAGCGGCCCGGCGGTCCACACTTTTGACGAGCAATACGCGCAGTGGAAGCCGACCGTGGACGGACTGGTCCGCGCCCAGCAGCAGCTTTGCGCCCGCTTCCTCAAGGAAGCCGAGGAACTCATCAAAAAACTGCATCCGGCCGACGGCGCGAATGTTCAAAATGCCGACGAATTGGAAAAACAGATTGGTCTGCTGCTGTTCCGCGTGAAGACCGGCCAGCCGCGTTCCGAGGCATTGATGAAACTTTTGGAGACGCCCGAAAACGCCGGCATGATGAACCGCTCGGAACTGGAACTGCACAAGGACCAGAAGAAGGTGGATTTGTATCGCGAGAAAGAGGAGCTGCTCTTCGCGATGGATGAGAAAAGCCACGAGGCTGACCTCACGGAGAAGGGGCGGAATTTCATCAGCCCGCAGGACCCGGACGCGTTCGTGCTGCCGGATTTAACCACGCTGCTGCATGACGTGGACGCCGGCCCGGAAACCGACGCCCGCAAGCGGCTGGAGCTGAAGGCGAAACTGCAGTCGGATTTCGAGGGCAAGGCGCAGAAGATCCACGCCATCTCGCAATTGCTGAAGGCCTACAGCTTGTACCAACTCGACGTCGAATACGTCGTGCAGGAAAACAAGGTCATCATCGTGGACCAGCACACCGGCCGGCTCATGTCCGGCCGCCGGTGGAGTGACGGCTTGCACCAGGCCGTTGAGGCCAAGGAAGGCGTCGCTATTGAACGCGAAACGCAGACGCTCGCGACAATCACAATTCAGAATTATTTTCGCCTGTATCAGAAATTGGCCGGCATGACCGGCACCGCCGAGACCGAGGCGTCGGAATTTTTCGACATCTACAAGCTCGGCGTGATGACGATCCCGACCAACAAGCCGAACATCCGGCAGGACTCGGATGATTCCGTCTATAAGACGCGCCGGGAAAAATTCAACGCCGTCGTGGGTGAGATCAAGGCGCTGCACGCCCAGGGCCGTCCCATCCTGGTCGGCACCGTGTCCGTCGAGACCAGTGAAATGCTCTCGCGGATGCTGAAGAAGGAGGGGCTGATCCATTCCGTCCTCAACGCCAAGTATCATCAGCAGGAAGCCGAAATTGTCGCGCGCGCCGGCCAGCGCGGTGCCATCACCATCGCCACGAACATGGCGGGTCGCGGCACGGACATCAAACTGGGCGAAGGCGTTGCGGGCGTCGGCGGTTTGCACGTGCTCGGCACGGAGCGGCATGAGTCCCGGCGCATCGACCGACAGTTGCGCGGCCGCTGCTCGCGTCAGGGTGACCCGGGTTCGTCGCACTTTTTCATTTCCCTGGAAGACGACTTGATGCGTTTGTTCGGTTCCGACGGCATTGTGAAATTGATGGAGCGCTTGGGTCTCGAGGAAGGTGAGGAACTGAAGCACGGCCTGCTCAACCGCTCCATCCAGCAGGCGCAGAAACGGGTCGAGGGCCACAATTTCCAGCAGCGCAAGCGCACGCTCGAATATGACGACGTCATGAACAAGCAGCGGGAGGTCATCTACGGCTTCCGCAACGAGATCATCAACAGCGATGACGTCCGCGACCGGTTGATGGACATCATTGAGGAAGTGGTGATCCTGAAGATTGAGGAATTCACCGCCGCCGATGCCGACCCGGCCGAATGGCGCGTGCGTTCGCTGGCCGACTGGGTGAACCTGAACTTTCCGCTCGGCCTGCCTGAAGGCGAGATCGTTAAGGCCGCCGCTGCCGGCAAGGAGGAACCGGTGTCCGGCTCCGTCTATGAAGGTTTGAGTGTGGCGCAGTTCGCGGTCTGCAATTTTATCACCGACAAAATTCGCGAATCTTACGAGCTAAAGGTCAGCTTCGAGGAGCCGGACAAGCTGGCGACGGTCGAGCGCTACACGATTTTGCAGGCCATCGACAAATTGTGGCAGGAACATCTTTACGAGATGGATAGCCTGCGCCACAGCATCGGCCTGCGCGCCCACGGCCAGCGCGATCCGCTGCTGGAATACAAGGCCGAGGCGTTCAAGATTTTCGACGAGCTGATGGTTAACGTGAAATCGGAGATCTGCCACAATGTCTTCCGCAGCGCGTCCAGCCTGCTGGCGTTTGAGAATTTCCTGCGCAACGCGCCGCAGCAAACCCTGCATCAAACCACCAGCGCCTTCGGCGGCACCAGCACCGGGACCGGTGGCGGACCGGGCAAGGCCAGCGACGTGGTCAGTGAAGCCGCGAACGCGGCGGAAGTGGCGGCCAAGGCCAAACCCGTCCGTACCGGCCCGAAAGTCGGTCGCAACGACCCGTGTCCCTGCGGGAGCGGCAAGAAATACAAGAACTGTTGCGGCAAATAAATCCGGAGGAACGATTCGTGGGGACGAGTTCCAAAAGTCCCGAACTTCATCGCGTATCGCCTCGGCATCGGATTGGGCGCCACCAAATATGAAGGCGATGTCCTTCGTTTCGCTGAACATGAAAACGACCCGCCGTCGTTTTCGATGCGGGGTTTGGCGGGCATTTGGTGCCGGAAAAAGTTCAGTAACCCTTGCATCCGGCACGGGCTTTGCTAAAAACAGTCCGGATGGAGTGCTCAAAGCGTCATTTCAACCTGTCCGGCAAGGCGGTCTTCGCCTCGATGCTGGTGGGTCTTGTCCTGCTGCTGGATGCGATGGCGGCCTTTCCGGCCCTGCATGAACTCATCCATCACGACGCGGGCCGGCCGGAGCATCAGTGCGCCGTCACCATGTTCGCCCACGGCCAGGTTGATTCGGCCACGGTGGAAGTTTCCGCCGCCCCGCCGGCGGTTTCATTTGATGAGGTTTCGCCGGTTTCTTTTTCCGTATTTGCCCCGGCCATTGATAGCCTTCCCGCCGGTCGCGCCCCTCCCGCCTCAGTATCTTCTCCGGTTTGATTGGCCGGTCAGCTTTCGCTGATCGGGTTTCCGTTTAGAAAATTCCTTTGAACTGTCGCGCCTGCGTTGCGGGCGCGACGGAGGGAGAATGACAATATGAAACTGAATAACTTATTGGGCGTGTCTTCGGCCCTTTGCCTGTGCGCCACCGGCGTGCCGGCCCAGGAGACAAATCAAGTGGAACAGTTGAAACAGCAGTTGGAGCAGATGCAGGCGAACTTTGAGAAGATTGAAATCGAGCAGCAGCGGCAGATTGACGCGCTGCAAAAACAGCTCGACCTGCTGGCACAAAAACCCGCCGTGGTCACCAACGTGGTCGTATCCCCGGAGGCGACCAACGCCGTGTCGCCGGACTCATTCAAGGAATTGAGCGACCGGGTTGATAACGTCGTTGAAGCGCAGAAAAAGACGCTGGTGAGCGAGTTTAATCCGGCCATTGGCTTTGTGGGCGAGACCATTTTCTCGCAGCAGAGCAAGGGCTCGCCGCAGAACGGGACCGGCTATCCGGGCGGGTTCGATGTCTACCAGCGCTCGGTGGAATTGAACGCCTCCGCCTCGGTGGATCCGTTTGCCAAGGGCTGGGTGGTCGTCAACGGCTCCGCCGACGCCGCGACGGGCGAGACCTCGCTGGACGTGGAGGAAGCGGCGTTGCAGACGACGTCGCTGCCGGGCAACCTCACGCTGACGGCGGGGCAGTTCTTCGGCGAATTCGGCCGGCTGGCTTACATCCACGACCACGAGCTGCCTTTCGTGAACCGGCCGATGGTGCTGGACCAATACATTGGCGGCGAATCCAAGACGCCCGGGGCGCAGGCGAGCTGGCTGCTGCCCATCGAGCATTATGTGAACCTGACCGCCGGTTTGGGCACGCAGTTCGGCGACAGTCCGGACGTGGTCGGCAGCTATCGCTCCTTCGGCGCGGTCAATTATTATGGTCGCGCTTCGACCTATTTCGATTTGAGCGACAACTGGCAGTTGGAAGGTGGCGCGTCGTGGCTGATCAATCCTGATTCGGGCAACGTCAATGGCGAGCTGGCGCCGAACGGGCTGACGCTCACGGAAACCAGACGCCGGGTTCTCGGCGGGGATATGAAATTGAGCTACGTTCCGCTGCGCGACAACCAGTTCAACAGCCTCACTTGGGGCAATGAAGTCCTTTATAGCGACAATCAATATCTTGCCAGCAACCCCGGCGGTGGCAGCGCTTTCGCCGAGACGGTCGGTGCGTGGGGCATGTATTCCTACCTTACCTACAAATGGAGCCGGAGCTGGAGCGGCGGCTTCCTGTTCGAATACCTCCAGAATGACCAGGACAGTGCCGGGCGGACTTACGGCTATTCGCCTTATGTCACTTGGGCCGTCAGCCATTGGAACCAGCTTCGGCTGCAATACACCCACACCCAGCCGAATTCGGCCACCGGCAATCAACCCAATGATGCCGTTTATCTTCAGTGGACCTGGATCATCGGCGCCCATTCGCATGGTTGGCAGCAACGCTAAACCGCAAAACTAAAAAAGGAATAAATCATGAAACTGAAATTGTTATGTTTCACCGGGTTCGCCCTGTTTGCCGCCCTGGCGGCCGTGGCGCAGCCATCCAAAGTCCGCGTCGTCACCACGCTCACCGACCTGGCCGACCTCACGCGCAACGTCGGCGGCGAATATGTGCAGGTCCGCAGCCTCGCCACCGGCGTCGAGGACACGCATGGCGTGCCGATGAAGCCGAGCTTCGTGCCGTTGCTCAACCGCGCCGACCTCGTCGTGCTGGTCGGCTTCGATTGCGAACACGCCTTTCTGCCCGCGCTGCTCGAGGCTAGCCGCAATCCCCGCATCCAGCCCGGGCATTCCGGCTATGTGGACTGTTCCCGGGGCGTGACGCCCTTGGACGTGCCGAAATCCACCGATCATTCCGAGGGCGACGTGCATCCCTACGGCAATCCGCATTATCTGCTCGACCCGGTGCTGGCAAAGATCGCCGTGCAAAATATCTGCGCCGCGCTCATCGCCGCCGCGCCGGAACATGCGGCGGACTTCACCAGGAACCGCGATGCTTACCTCGCCCAGCTCGATATCAAAATCGCCGGCTGGCGGGCGGAACTCGCACCGTTCAAGGGCACGAAGTTTGTCTCATATCACGAGCACTGGCCGTACTTCGCGGAGCGCTTCGGTCTGGTATATTTCGGCACGATCGAGCTGAAGCCCGGCATCGACCCGACGCCGCGCCACATCGAGGAACTGATCACCACGATGAAGTCGGAGCACGTTCCGCTGGTCGTTCGCGAACCGCAGTTTCCGGAGAAGGTCCCCGCCCTCATTGCGAAGGAAACCGGCGCAGCGCTCGTGAAACTCCCCATTATGCCCGGCGGCGTGCCGGATACGGACAACTATATCGCCGAGATGGAATATATCGTAAACACGATGGCCACTGCGCTGAAAAAACCATGAGCAATCCCCTCATCACGCTCGACCACCTGGCCATCGGTTACGATGGCCAGGCCGTGCTGTCCGGCATTTCGCTGACGATTGCGTGCGGCAGTTTCACCGCCATCCTCGGCGCGAACGGCACCGGCAAATCCACCCTGCTCAAGACGCTGCTTGGTCTGCAGCCGCCCGTCACCGGCGTGGTCCGGTTCGGAGCGGAAGGCGTGAAACCCGTCTTCGGTTACGTTCCGCAGGCCCTCCAATTCGATCCGCTCTATCCGCTCACCGGGTTCGACGTGGCGTTGATGGGCACCTTTGGCCGCGTTGGCCCGGCGCGGTTTCCGTCGCGGGCGGAAAGGGACTTTGTCCGCGAATGCCTGCACGCCACCGCCGCCGATGAATTCGCTGACCAAACCTTCAGCCAGCTCTCTGGCGGACAAAAGCAGCGCATCCTCATCGCCCGCGCGCTGGCCACCCGGCCGGATCTGCTTGTCCTCGACGAACCGACCGCCGGTGTGGATGTGGCCGCGACGCACTCGCTGCTGGAATTCATCTCGCAGATTCACGTGGAACGAAAGCTCACTGTGCTGCTCGTCACGCATGATTTGCCGCTAGTTCGCAAACATGCGCAGCAGATCGTCTGGCTGCACAATGGCACCGTGCAGTCCGGCACCGTGGCGGAACTCTTCACGCCGGAAAAAATGTCCGAAATGTTCGACCTGGAGGTCGGCTGATTATGGAAACCCTCAAGGAAATCTTCTCGTCCGGCTTCCTGCTGCGAAATTCGGTCTACACCAGCGTGCTGGTTGGTTTCGCGTGCCCGCTGGTCGGCGTGTTTCTCGTGCTGCGGCGGCTCGTTTTCCTGGGCGTAGCCTTGCCGCAAATCTCCTCCACCGGCGTGGCCGTGGCGCTGTCGCTGCCCGTGTGGCTGGGACTGACCGTGAACAGCGCCGAGGAACACGCCCACACCCTGGCGTTCGCCGGCTCGACCGGGTTCACGCTCGCCGCCATTCTGGTGCTGGCGCTTCTGGAACGGCGCGGGCGCGGGTCGGCGGAAGGCCGGCTGGGCACGGCTTATGTCGTCGCCACGGCTTTGAGCATTTTGCTGCTCTCCAAAAATCGCGTCGCCGAGGCCGGCTGGCTGGATTTGCTCAAGGGCGAGATCATCACCATCTCCAATTTCGATCTCGCGCTGACCGCCGGGGCGCTCGCCGGCGTGCTGGTCATGCTGGGTCTGTTCAGCAAGGAATTGCTCCTCGTCTCCTTCGACCGCACCATGGCCGCTACGCTGGGCAAAAACGTATTGCTCTGGGACGCCGTTCTATATCTGCTGATCGGCTTGACGGTGTCCGTGGCGGTGTTGAGTGTGGGGCCGCTGATTGCGTTCGGCTTTCTGCTCATCCCGGTGCTGACAGCGCATCTGTTTGCGCGAAACCTGAAGGGGTTTGTAATCCTCGCGTCGCTGCTGGGTGGGGTTAGTTCATTCCTCGGCTTCTGGCTGGCCTACCAATGGGACTGGCCGGTCGGTCCCACCGATGTGGTGCTGATCGGTGCGGTCTACACGCTGGCCTTTGCCGGGAAGAAGATCATCGGGCGGTGAGTATAAATGGCCGGAAGCGTCGCTACCTTCGCGCCGTTCATCCGCCAGCGAACGCCCTGGCGGTCAGAGGACTGACCACCCTGCTAAGGGTTGGGCCGGCGGCGGCTCGTTTTTGGCATGGCAAAGGTCTATCAGATTCAAGCCTTCGCTTAAACCCGGCCCGGATTCAATTCTTCTGCGGATCGGTCAAACCGCCGCGAAGGTGGAAGCGCGCGACGTCCCCTTCACCGCGAACGCCCAGAATCAACATCATCATACCCGTGTCGGCCTCCTGAAAATAAAAGAACAGCACGATGCGGCCGTCCGCCTGCGCGTTGCCATGGATGAATTGGTGGGCGCGCAGGTTTGACACCAGCACGCCTTCCAGTTCCACCGTCCGTCCAATGGCCTTGGAGGCGACGCGTCCCAACACCTCAACCAGATGTGGCCGGGAGTCCACTTCCGATGCCCGGACGAACTCCTGATCGCCGGCAAATTCCTCCAGAAAATAATGCACCGCTTTTTCGTAATCCGTCGGATGCTGCATCCGCTCCCGCAGCTCGGCGAGATGGTGCGGAAAATTGTTGGAGGCTGAATTCATTTGCCGGTCGGAGATTGCATTATTTATTCAAAGCTTTCAACTCTGCGGCGGCCACTGCACGCCGGCGAGTTCATTGGGTAATTGCGTCGGGTCGGTCGGGTAGATGAGCGAGAGGTCCATCTGGGATTTTGAGCCTTGCAGAAATTCCAGTTCCTCCGGCGCGCCGATGATGAGCCAGAGCACCTCGGCGTCCGTGTCGTTGAATACCTGGCGCAATTGGTCCGGGCCGACCAGCACGCCGCCGTGGCGCGGCACGGTCAAGGTATCGTCGCCCACGCGCAGGCGGCCTGTGCCTTCCAGCACAAAATAAAACTCCTCCGCGCGGATGTGCTTGTGCAGCGTGTTCGCGCTCTTCGGCGGCAACCGCCAGAGCCGTGCGCCTATGTTCTCGCTCCCGGTGCGTTCCAGATAATCCGCATTCGGGATGCGCATCAGGTTAGACGGCCGCCAATGCAGGTCGTTTGGCCTAATGATTTGATATCCAAGAAACGGTTTCATTGTGGTTTATTCCCGTCCTGCTTTTGTGGTAGTGGATTAAGCCACGGCTTAAACCAGCGCGCCAGTTGTGGCATCACAATTCATGTCAGGCAACTCACCATCAGTGCACTGGCGATGAACAGGTAGAGCGGAAGCGACAGGTTCCGCAAATGCGGCCCCAGAAAAAACCCAATCAGCAGGCTGACGGGATAAACGCCCAGTAATGTCACCGTCGCCATCTTCCATCGCGGCGGCGGGCCATCGGGCGAACGAAACCACGCTTCCAGCCCACACAATGGTCGTTGCTCCCAATCCCCTTCCACCAGCGGCTGAATTTTCTGTTCCCAGGTCTTGAACATGTCCGACGCGTAAAATTCATCGCGCGCCTTTGTATCGGTGAACGTGCGTATGACCCCAAACTCCCGCGAGGCCGAACCGGGCGGCGGCAGGATCATCGTCACCCCCAGCACGCCATCGTGGGCGAATGAAGTCTGGAAAAATTCACGGAGCGCCTGCTGAAACTCCGCTTCGCAACCGGGACGCACCTGGCGGGTGATGGCGATGTGAATTGGCATCCAGAAAATTAAATCTGACAATGTTCTTGAAATCAACCCTTCGGCGGCCATTCCGCGCCTCCGCGTCCGCTCGCAAGCTAGCGCAAAGGTCAAAAGTTATGCGCTTTTCTCATTACCGGCTTGCGTTCGCACCCGGCTCCGATTTAACTCTCGGGTCGCTGCGCCAGCAACCGCTGCTGCAGCCAAGGAGAAACTTTAACCCGTTTGATTGGAGCTTTTATGCAATCCTGGAAATCCCTGTCTGCCAATGTGCAAGTTGGCACACTCACCGAAGGCTGGACTCTCGCCACGCCGCCGACCGAGGCTCACGATCAAATCCGCGTCCTGCGCTTTGCCGTCTTTTTCAGCGCGCCGTTCGACGCGCCGCCCGTCGTCCACCTTGGGTTGACCGGCTTCGACCTCGACCAGCGCGATACCAGCCGCCTCACACTCACCGCCACGGAAATCACCGGCACCGGCTTCATCGCCGAGATCGCCACCTGGCGGGAGACTCGCGTTTATTCCGTCGCCTTCAGTTGGCTGGCGCTCGGGGCGTAACCCTCCTTGGTTTGGGACGCAGCGAGTTTCCCGGGCAATTGTGCCGTGCAGAAAATCGACCGCACCTGTAGCCGGGAATGGCGGACCTGAACTCTAATTTGCTTAGTCGGGCGCCGCCTCGGAGTTTTCCGTCCACGATGGTAAATGCACGCTAAAAGTGGCACCGTTGCCCGGCGTGCTCTGACATTCCACGGAGCCACCCATCGCCTCGGCCAGACGTTTGACGATGGACAACCCCAGTCCATTGGAAGATTCCCCGCCGGTTGGCTTCGCACTCAGGCGGGTGAATTTGCGAAAGAGTTTCTTCTGATCTTCGGCGCTCAAGCCCGGCCCCTGGTCGGTGATGGCAGCGGTGATGCGGCCGGCCGCCGCGCCGGCACGCAAGCTCACGGTGGACTTCAGCGGTGAATACTTGACGGCGTTGGAGATGAAATTATCAAGAATCTGCACGGTGGCGGTGCGGTCGGCGCGCGCCCAGGCTTCACCATTGGAAAGCACGGTCAGGGCGATCTCCTTCCGCGCGGCCGCGGCGGCATTGTGGCCGACGCACTCGGCAAGCACCGCGTTGAGATCGCAACGCTCCAGATTGGATGTGAACCGGCCTTCTTCAATCGCATTGGCGTCGAGCAGATTGGTGATCAGATCACGCATCCGGTTGCTGGCATTGAGGATGGCTTCCGCCAGCTTGGAAACCTGATCGGGATTTTTCGCTGCGTGCAACATCTCCGCCCCTAAAATGATGCTGGTGAGCGGATTTTTCAAGTCATGGGCCGCGATGCCGAGGAATTCATTCTTCTCGTTGTTCAGGTTGACGAGCTGTTCGTTGGAATCTTTCAACTTGCCGAGCGCCTCCTGCATCTTATTAAAGGCACGCTCGCGTCCGGCTTCAAAAATAATCCCGAGACAAAACAAAAATATGACCAGCGCCAGATAGCCAGTCGCCGAGATCAGAAGCTGCCATTCCGGGGCATACGTCACCGGCAACCGGATACCCGCCAGCGCCACGCCGATGAAGCCGCTAACCACCACAAAACTTACGCCGCCCCACCAGCGCGCCGCGCGCCGGCCCACGAGCAGCAGCGCGCAGAGCGGCACGATGGCCAGCCACGCGATGGCGTGGCCGGACAAACCGCCTTCCACCCAGCACAGTGCGGCGAACCCCGCCGTCATGATCGCCGCCAAAAAATTGCCAGCGAAGGCCAGCGACCGCATCGCGCGCAGCAACCACGGCGTTGCGACAAAGCCCAGGCTGCACACCAACACAATCGCCGCACCCCACCGGTGACCGATAAGCAGATAAAAGCCCGCGAACAGCAGGCCGAACAAGAATCCCAGCAGACCAAACCGCACGATGAGCCGCGCTCGCCGCCCCAGTTCGAGATCCGTCAGGCAATCGCCAAATAGAAAGGAGTCGGCAAATTTGCCGGCGCGTGCCGTCATTTGATTAATGAACCGGTGCATGGCTTAATCCGGCCGGCCACCGTAAACTCCGTGCCAAAGGATTTTGCTTTTCATCGGTGAACTCATAAACTGTTCCGGGAGATTCGTCCAGTAGCAGATCAATCACATTTTATTACCGGCACGCAGCTGCATGGTGCTCGGGGGTAGCCTTAGTTGGCCACACCACTCCGACGAGTTCTTGGGGCAATTACTTCGGGTCAAACTTTCAGCGCGCCGCGAAATCCGCGGCCGCCATAATATGATTCCGCACCGTTGTGACCGATGAAGACTCTACCGTAACGCCGATCTCCATAGATCGCGCCGCCGAGTTCCCGGATCTCCGCCGGCGTCCGCAACCAGCTCGACGACTTCGTATCGAACTCGCCCAGCTTTTGCAGCGCGAAATATTCCTCCTCCGTCAACACCTCCACGCCCATGTCCGCCGCCGCATCCAGGACGCAGTTCTTGGGTTTGTGTTCCTTGCGCGAGTCCAACGCCGCGCGGTCGTAGCAAAAACTGACGCGGCCCTTGGGACTTTGCGCGGCACAATCCATGAAGACGAACTCGCCCGACTTTTTATCCTGACCGACCACATCCGGTTCGCCGCCGGTGCGTTCCATTTCCGCGAGCGACCACAACTTTTCCGGCCGGACCTCCAACCGCGCCTGCACCTTGGCCCACACCAAACCCTGGTGACGGGCCTTGTTCGCGTCAAACCGGGCTTTCAACGCACTGAGCAGTTCTTCCTGCTGTTTCGGGGATAACTCCTTTTTAATGCTTTTCAAGGTGGTCATAGATTTCGCGGTAGCCGGAAAAGTTATCCAGATTGTAAGAATGGGCAAAGCGGCAGCTTTACCATGCCAATAAAAAAGGAGGGGTTGAGGCCGTGCCGCCCAGACTACTTCACGCCTTCGCGTAAACCTCCGCGCCCTTCTCCACGAACTCCTTTGACTTGGCTTCCATGCCCTGCTTCAGCGCCTCGTCCTCGGCGATGCCTTGTTCGGCCGCGTATTTGCGGACGTCTTCTGTGATCTTCATCGAGCAGAAATGCGGGCCGCACATGGAGCAGAAGTGCGCGGTCTTGGCGCCGTCCTGCGGCAGCGTTTCGTCGTGGAATTCGCGCGCGGTCACGGGATCAAGCGCGAGATTGAATTGATCTTCCCAGCGGAATTCAAAGCGCGCCTTGGAGATGGCGTTGTCGCGCTGTTGCGCGCCGGGATGGCCTTTGGCCAGGTCCGCCGCGTGCGCCGCGATCTTGTAGGTGATTACGCCGTCTTTCACATCCTTCTTGTTCGGCAGGCCGAGGTGTTCCTTGGGCGTGTCGTAGCAAAGCATCGCGCAGCCTTACCAGCCGATCATCGGCGCGCCGATGCCGCTGGTGATGTGATCGTAGCCGGGCGCAATGTCGTTG
>CAIQEI010000039.1 GCA_903870815.1 uncultured Verrucomicrobia subdivision 3 bacterium | reverse complement strand
GCGATGACCGGCAGCACGCAGGGCATGATATTGAGGATCAACCCGCCGATGAAGGCGAAAATCAGCATTTGCCAGAGCGATTGCGCGGGCGATGCGGACGGCGGGTTGACCGTCGCGGAAGTGCTTCCGCCAGCGGGAGCCAGTTCTGCGACCGGCAATTTGACATCCACTCCGGTCCGGAAGGCGCCGGTTTGAATCACCAGCACGCCGGAAATTTCTTTCGGCCAGTCGCCGGAGAATTTTTTGACCAGCTTGCGCACCCGGAGGTCGCCCGAATCGGCGGAGATGATTTCAGTGGCCGGTTGAATTTCGAATGCGTCACTGGCGTAGGGAAAAAAATCAGCCGTGTCATATTTTATATTCGCGGCGGCGTCCAGCAGTTGCTCATGGCTGATCATGAGCGGCCGCGTGTCACCATCCGCCGGTTTTTCCCACCGGGCCTGATAAGCCACCTGACTGGATTGCGGCGTTTTGGTTTTCCACGACTCAATCATCGCGGTTTCGCCGGAGTTTTTGGTCTCGCCGCCGACATTTAATGTGACCTGCACATTCGTGTTGGCGGGAATGCACGAATCTTTGCATTCCAACCAGGAAACTTTGGCGGCGAGATCCAGCGGGCCGGCGGGCAGATTGCTGGACAGCGTGAGCGGCACGAGCAGAACAACTTCGTTTTCGTAGCCGTAGGTGGTCACATCCGCCGGAGGAAGTTTTTCCGGCAGCGGCCACTGGATTTCGCCGGCGCTGACGCCGGATGGCAACTGCCATTTGATCTCCGTGGCCTGGCCGGCGTCCCCGGGATTTTTCCAATAGGTATGCCAGCCGGAGTCCATCTTTAGGTCCACCGCGGCCCAAATTGTGTCGCCGGCCCGGCCCGTTTCGGCGGATAAAAGCAGTTGCACCCGGGTGTGCGCCGCCATTGCGACGGAGGCCGCGAAGCAGAGGCAAACCGTCATGGCGATGGCGAGAGTTCGCATATTCATTGGATAATGTATCTGGCCGGACAGTTCAAATCATCAATATTCAATACCGAGCTAGTTTCCCAGGTACAGCATCATGGCGGGTCAGGGTATGATCTGCACCCGGTAAAAGCGATTGGTTGCGGTCATGGTGTCCGACACGGTGATCGCACTGGTCGTGACCGGCGGTGGCACGTTGGTCAGCACCGACCAGCTTCCGCCATTGGAGGCGCCCTGATACAAGACGCTGTTGGTGAGCCCCACCACTGGATCAAAAGTGAACTGGAATTTGCCGTTTCCGACGGCAGGTGATCCGATGGCGGGTGATGCGGGCAAAGTGACCGTCAGCAGGGCGGGGGAACTGGTGACGGCACCAGCCGCATTGGTGATGACCACGGAATAGCTGCCAGCCTGGCTGGCGCGCAAATTGGCGAGGCTCAGCAAAGCGTTCGTGGCGTTGAGCAAAATAGTGTTGGTGTTAAAATACCACTGATAAGCCAACGGTGCGGTGCCGCCCGCCACCACGGAGAAATTGGTCGTGCTCCCCGCCACGGCGACGATTCCGACCGGCTGATTGGTGATGACTCCCATTGGTGGATTGGAGACGCCCCCGGATGGCACCGTCGTGTCGCTGATGGTGATGGTGAGGTTTTGACTGAGCACCGCGTAGCCGGGCCGGACGACGGATACCGTTATGGGAAAACTGCCCGCAACGGTGGGCGTCCCGTAAATCACGCCGGTCAAGGCGGACGCACCGTTCACCCAAGCTGCCACGAAAGTGAGACCCGGCGGCAGGGCGGTGGTCGTGCTCTGACCGTTGGCTAGCAAGGGTGAAGTCAAAGCGCCGCTGGCCAGGATGAAATAGTTGTTCACATCCGCCGTGTTGCCGGTTGGTAAGGATACCGCCACGTTGTTGTTAAAAAATGTCCCGACCGTTGCGTTAAAGCTTCCGGTCGAAGGCGGAATGGTTAAAGTGGCGATGGAACTGGTGATGCTGCCATTCAAGTCGGTGACCGCGACACTATAACCTCCGGCGTCGCTGGCGGTCACCATGGTAATATTCAGGTTGCTGGTCGTGGAACCGGAAATGGTGCCACCATCTGTCAGGATTTGGCCGCCTTTGAGCCATTGAAAACTGAGCGTACCCGCGCCCGAAGCAACCACGTTGAATGCCACCGGAATACCCAACGGAGCGAGCTGACTGGCTGGCTGCCGAGAGATAACCAGGGGAATTACGACGGTCAGGACGGCGCTTCCGCTGGTCACCTTGCCAACCGAATTGGTGACGACCACAGAATAGCTGGCCGCGTCCGCCAACGAAACATTTGCCAAATTGAGTTTGGCGGCCGTGGCGCCGGAGATGGGGCCGCCATTTTTCAACCATTGATAGGCGAGCGGAGCGGTGCCACTGACGGTGATGGAAAAAGTGACATTGGTGCCCGGTCCCACCGACATGCTGGCGGGTTGGGTGAGAATGGCGGGCGGCAACAGCACCGTGAGCGTGGCAATCGCACTGGTAATGCTGCCGGAGCTGTTGGTGATGATGACCGAATAATTCGCCGCGTCGGCCGATGAAATGGTGGCAAGAGACAGGGCCGGGGTGGACGAGCCGGAAACGTTCCCGCCGTTCGCCAGCGCGGCACCATTTTTCAGCCATTGGTAATTGAGCGGGGCGGTGCCGGAGGCGGTGACGGTAAAGGAAATATTGCTTCCCGCCGGACCCGTGGCGCTCGCGGGCTGGGTGAGAATAGCGGGCGGTAACAGCACCGTGAGCGTGGCAATCGCACTGGTGATGCTGCCGGAGCTGTTGGTGATGATGACCGAATAATTCGCCGCGTCGGCCGACGAAATCGTGGCTACAGACAGGGTTGGGGTGGCCGAGCCGGAAACGTTCCCGCCGGTTGCCAGCAGCACACCATTTTTCAACCAGTGATATGCCAGCGGCGCGCTGCCGCCGGCGGTTACGGTAAATTGGGCAGTGCTGCCCGCGGCCAGACTCTGGCTGACGGGCTGGCTGCTGATAGTCGGCGGCGTCAAAACGATGAGTGAAGCGGTCGAGCTGGTGATGCTGCCGACGCTGTTGGTGACCGTAAGGGAATAATTCGCCGCGTCCGCGGCCGACACGCTGGCCAGCGAAAGCGTAGCGGTGGTCGCCCCGGAAACATTTCCGCCGTTCGCCAGCGCAGCACCATTTTTCAGCCATTGATAATTCAGCGGTGCGGAGCCGGTGGCCGTGACGGTAAACGAAACCTGGCCGCCCGCCAAAACCGAGGCGCCCGCGGGCTGGGTGATAATGGCCGGCCGCAACAGCACCGTGAGCGTGGCAATCGCACTGGTGATGCTGGTGGAGGAGTTGGTGATGATGACGGAATAATTGCCGGCATCGTTGGTGGAAACGGCGGAAAAATTCAGCGCGTTGGAAATGGCGCCGGAAATGATGAGCCCGTTTTTCAGCCACTGATAGCTCAAAGCCGAGGTGCTTGATGCGGTGACGCTCAACCCAACCGGACCGCCTTGGGCCACGGTCGCGCTGGCCGGTTGCGTGGTGATGGCGATCGCGGCGGAAAGCAAAGTCAATGTCGCGTTGCCGCTGGTCACGCTGCCGACGCTGTTGGTGACGATGACCGAATAGTTCGCTGCGTCAGCCGACGAAATGGTGGCTAGCGACAGGGTCGGGGTGGTCGAGCCGGAAACGTTTCCGCCGTTCGCCAGCGTGGCCCCATTTTTCAGCCATTGGTAACTGAGCGGGGCGGTGCCGGAGGCGGTGACGGTAAACGAAACATTGCTGCCCGCCGAAATTGAGGCGCTCGCGGGCTGGGTGAGAATGGCCGGCGGCAAAAGTACCGTGAGCGTTGCAATTGCACTGGTAATGCTGCCGGAGCTGTTGGTGACGAAGACCGAATAATTTGCCGCGTCCGCGGATGACACGGTGGCCAGGGCAAGCGTCGGGGTGGTCGAGCCGGAAACGTTTCCGCCATTCGCCAGCGCGACCCCATTTTTAAGCCATTGGTAATTGAGTGGCGTGCTGCCGCTAGCGGAGACGGTAAACGAAACATTGCTGCCCGCAGAAATTGAGGCGCTCGCGGGCTGAGTGACAATGGTTGGCGGCAACAGCACCGTGAGCGAGGCAATCGCACTGGTGATGCTGCCGGAGCTGTTGGAGACGAAGACCGAATAATTCGCCGCGTCTGCGGATGACACGGTGGCCAGGGAAAGGGTCGCGGTGGTCGAGCCGGTAACATTGCCGCCGTTGGCCAGTGCGATCCCATTTTTCAGCCATTGATAACTCAGCGGGGCGGTGCCGGAGGCGGTGACGGTAAAAGAAGCATTATTGCCCGCAGAAACCGAGACGCTGGCCGGCGGGGTGACGATGGCCGGCGGCGAAAGTACGGTTAGCGTGGCGATCGAACTGGTAATGCTGCCGGAGCTATTGGTGACGATTACTGAATAATTCGCCGCGTCCGCGGATGACACGGTGGCCAGGGAAAGGGTCGCGGTGGTCGAACCCGTAACATTGCCGCCGCTCACCAGCACCGCGCCATTCTTCAACCACTTATAAGCCAGCGGCGTGCCGCCGCCGGCGGTGACGGTAAATTGGGCCGGGTTGCCGGCGACCAGGCTTTGGCTGACTGGCTGAGTGCTGATGGTGGGCGGCGAACTGATGGCGAGCGCGGCGACGGAACTGGTCACGCTGCCGACGGAGTTGCTTACCAACACGGAATAATTGGCCGCATCCGGCGTGGCGATATTGGTCAGGGTGAGGGTGGCGGTGTTCGCGCCGGAAACGTTACCGCCATTGGCCAGGGCGGCGCCATTTTTCAACCAGAAATAGGCCAGCGGAGCCGAGCCGCCGGCGACCACGGTAAACGTGGCGGATCGGCCGGCGAGGACATTGGTTCCCGATGGCTGCGTGGTGATCGTCGGAGCGGTTGGCGCGCCCGCACCGGTGATGGTGATGGTGATGTTCTGGGCCAGCACGGCATTGCCGGGACTGACCACGGTGACGGTGGTCGGATAGGAGCCGGCGGTCGTGGGCGTTCCGTAGAGGATGCCGCCGATGGTTGTGGCACCGTTGACCCATGACGCCTTGAACGTCAGGCCGGGTGGCAGGGTAAGGGTCGTGGTGGCGGTGTTGGACAAGGTGGGTGAGCTGACGCCGCCGTAGGACACGACAAAATAGTCATTCCTCGACGCATTGTTTCCGCCGCCGATGGCGCAGACCACGTTATTGCTGAAGGCAGTTCCAACCGATCCGCTAAAAGTGCTGGGTGAGGTATAAACCGAGGTTGCGCCCGACACGGCATCCACAACGCCGAGCGTGGCGGCCGAACCGATCGTCCAGCGCAAGATCATGGCAAAGCTCGAAGTGGCCGCCGGACTGGTCACAATATTCCGCAGCAAAGGCATGACTTGCAACGCGGCGGCCAGTACCAGGGGAAATATCTGGGTGAGTCGTTTCATGGTGAGACCGGTTGGAGGTTGGAATTAGTTAACACTAATTGCAGCCGCAGCCGCCGCCGCCCACGCCGCTGCCACCAGTAGCCTCCTCGCGGGAGAAGTAGATGTGCTGGACCTGCCCGGATTGAATCGGGCTGAGGTCGCTGCGCATGGTGTAGTCGGTGAGCGTGCCGCGTTCCCAGGGTTTGACGTTGGCGCAGCCGCTGGTGAACACCAGTCCGGCGAGACTGGCGAAAATGATGGATTTCAGTTTCATGGGGTGGCTTTCAGCAGTGATTCAATTTGCTCGACGTATTCTTTCTGGGTGGCGGTGCCGTGGAAACCGTTGTGCAGGTAACGCACCTTGCCGGCACGATCAATCACGAACGAGGTGGGCATCGTTTGCGGTTCGGCTTTGGCGACCAGTTGATGGTCCGCGTCGCGGACGACGGTGAAGGCGACGGGATGGTTTTTCATGAAAGCATCCATCTTGGCGGCCTTTTCATCCACGCTCACCGCCAGGATCACGAGTCCCTGGTCCTGGTATTTTTTCTGAAGCGCATCCATGACCGGAAATGACTCCGCGCAGGGCCCGCACCAGGAGGCCCAGAAGTCCAAAACCACGACCTTGCCCTTCAGGGAATCGGGCAGGGTGCCTTCCAGCCGGTAACTGGCGAGGTCAGGCAGAGAGTCGCCGACCTTCAGGGCGGCGTGGGTGTTGGCGATGGTTCCGGCAAAAAGCGCCGACAATGCCAGTGATTTAAGCAGGGATGTATTCATTGAATCTTTTGGTGAAGAACTGCGTTATGTTGTTGATGACGACACCAGCCGCACCGGGATGAGCCTCGATGAGTTGGAGTCCTTCTTTTTCGCCCAGGATAAACACCGTGGTCGAAAATAGTCCGGCGATCGTGCAACTGGGCGCGATCACGGAGACGGCGCGGCAGCCATTATTGGCCGGATAACCGGTGCGCGGGTCAATGATGTGGCTGTATCTGCGGCCGTTGATCTCAAAAAAGCGTTGGGAATCGCCGGAAGTGGCGACGGCATGGTCGGTCACGGCCACGCCGGTCCAGCATTTGCCGGTGTTTTGCGGGTCCTCCAGTCCGATCCACCAGAACTTTCTTTCCGGCGCCTGGCCGCGCACCCGGACGTCCCGGCCAAAATCAATCATCACATTGGGAATGCCGCGCTGGATGGCCAGGTTCATCACGCAATCCACGGCGTATTCCTTGCCGATGCCACCGAGATCGATGCTCATGCCGGCACGCGGCAGGAAAATGCCGCCGGCGCGGCGTTCCACTTTATTCCAGCCAACCAATTCCAGGGCGGCCCGGATCCGATCCTCGGACGGAATAACGTGCGGCTGAGTCTTCCAGTTCCATAATTTGATGAGCGGCAGGGAGGTCGGGTCGAAAGCCCGGCGCGTGAAAAAGAAAAGATCCTGGCAGAGGGTGAAAAGGCGGTCCGTTTCGGCATCGATTTCCACCCAATGCTCGCCCGCCGCCGCGTTGATGCGGCCGATCAGGCTGTCCGGGATGAACCGCGAGTAACGCGCCTCAAATCGGGCGGTCCACGCCACGGCCTCGCGCTGAAAATCCCGGGCGACCTCGGCGGAAACGCCGTGAAAATGAACCCGGCAAAGCGTGCTCATGGCGCGAAACTCCAGTTTGTGCAGCCCCTTTTCGACTGATGTCCGGGCCGATTGCCGGACGCGGTCAAGCACTTGCTCGGTTGAATTGGAGTTGGTCATCACCATAAAACTGAGAGGCCGACTGTGTAAACATTGGCGCGCGGATACATACCGGAGTTGGTCTGTCCATCCAGTCCATACATGGCATAGCGGTGATAACCGACGATGAAATGCAAATGGTCGTTGACGGCGACCGCCGTGACTTGGAGACCGTAATCGACGGTGTAAAGTTCGGAGAGACGATAGTCGGATGAATGAATGCCCGCTGGATCAGCCGAAAACGGTTGCCCGGTAAACGTGACCGCATAAAAGCTGGCGGCGGATTGCTCGTAGCCCCGAATATAAGGTTCGAAGATGATATGTTTCCCATTCCACTGATGCAAAGTGAGCTCCAGGGTGTTGGCGTAAATGCCATAGGAATCGTGATAAAAGCGGTAACTGCCTTCCAGGCTGGCGTCGAGTTCGTCAAAATGTTGCGTGATTGAGGTGAATAGAACTTCCTTGTTTCGGTGGGAAGGGCGCCGTTCCGGAACGCCAATGGAGAATGTCCATGGACCTGTTACGGGATCGACCGGAATGAATCCCGCCAGCCGGTAAGGATCGCTCAAATAGCCGGAATCATTGCCGAAAGTTAAGGCGACGTTGAAGATCGAACTGGGCGAAAGCAATTGGGATAACCCGACCAGCACTTCGGTGGAATACTTCGGGTTCCAGGTGGTCTTGTTCGCTTCCCGGGCGCTATCAAAATTTTGCGAAAGGCCGTATTGAAAGGTGGTGTTTTTTTCGTTAAACGCGATCGCGTCGGCCAGGGAAACCCCGTAGGATTTATAATCACTTTCCAAACTGTGGGCGAAGCCGGGAGTCACGGTGTGATTGGCATGCAGCCAGTCGAACTCGATATTCTCACCGCGACGAATGTCTTCGAGATGCGTCAGGTTTACGTTTCCCGACGGCGACAACGTTCCGGTCGGGGTCGAGCCGGAGACCCCATCGTAGGTAAATTCACCCTTGGTGGAGAGGGTATCCGATATTTTTTGGTCGAAATAAGCCGAATACGTATTGATCGTCATCCGGTTGTTATCTTCCTTGTAATATTCGTAACCGCCAGCCACTTGGTTTTCGGCGCGGGTGCGGATCGCGATCAACTGGCCGAGCAAGGCCAGTTGCAATTGCCAATACAAGCGGCGGCGGTGGTGTAATTTAGGTTTGGACATGTTGGGTGGGTTGTGTCGAAATGAATTAAAATTTTCTGATTTAAGGTGTCAGCCGGGTTCCATTTCGCTTTGTAACATTTTATTAGCTTCTGATGTGCTTGTTTTTCAAACAATGCGTAAGCATGTCGAAAACCAGTAGCATTCACCTTGCCAACCGATGGTTGCGCTCCTTTGCCGGAAAATCTGACAGCCCTGTAAAGAATCTGGCCTACTATCGGCGATGCGAATAACCCCCTTGCTTACAAGCGAATTCGAAGCTCAGGGGTGAGGGTTTGGGGTTATTGGAAGGGGGTTAGCAATTTGAAATGTCCAAAAAAATCCAATTACATGCTTCACCGCGGCGAGGTCCACCCTTTGGTCAGGCAGACAACGTCCCCAAATTGGAAACGCCGGCGGAGGCCGGCTTTAAGCCAGCCCGATTTGATCAGCCCTTCTGGTTGGAGTTTTTTTTGTACCGGTTGATGACCCACATGGCCAGCACGATGACCGCGCAGCTCCGGCTGAACCAGTCGCCGTGCCGCTGATAAAATGTGGACACAGACTTTTCCATCGTCGGGCGCAAGGGGATTTCCACGGTCAACACACCCTCGGCGTATTCGCTGCCGGTTTTCGTGCGGAAGATCTCGCGGACGCGGCCGCGGGCGTCAATCCAGCCGGTCACGCCGTTGTTGGAGCAGCGGACGAGCGGCCGGCCGTTTTCCACCGCGCGAAAAACGGCATTGGCCAGATGCTGCCATTGTTCCGCGCTTTCGCCGAACCAGCCGTCGTTGGAGAGGTTCACGAGCAGGTCCGGTTCGGTCGCCGCCGCCGCGCGGGCGGTGCCGGGAAATACGTCCTCAAAACAGATCAGCGGTGCGGCGGTGAAATGGTTGCCGGCGAACACCGCCGGCCGGGTGCCCGGCGTCCAGCCGCCCTGGATCGGCGTTAGATATTTGAGGAATGGCAGCCAGCGCGCGAGCGGAACGTATTCGCCAAAGATCACGAGGTTCTGCTTGTGATAGACGCCGGCGCAGCGGCCATCGGTGCCGATGAGAAAGGCGGCGTTGAAATAATTCGTCGCCGCCGGACTGAACTCCGCGTCGTCGCCGTTGAAGATGACGGCGACGCGGTTGGACTGCGCGAACCGGCTAATGACATCATAGACGCCGTCGAACATTGGCACGGCGGATTCGGGCCAAACCAGGAGGTCCGTGCCATTGGTGACGGCGCGCTGCGAACGCGCGAGCAGTTCGGCAAAGCGTTTTTCGTCCGCTTCCGGCGACCAGATGAGCGTCTGCGGTACGCTGGGTTGAACGAGCGTGACGCGTAGAAATGGCGGACGCTCCGAAAGGCTGGCGGCGGGGTGGGAATTGAAATCGATTTTAAAAATTCCACCGACAAACAGCAACAGCACGGTGACCAGCGGCAGCACCATTTCCGCCTGCCAGACGTGGCGTTTGGCCGGATTGAGACAGATCATCTCCGCTGCCGAATAGAGGCCAAGCGAGAACCAGACCACGAGGAACGACACGCCATAAACGCCCGTGACGGAGGCGATTTGGAGGAGCGGAACGAGCTGGTATTGCGAAGCGCCGAGCAAGCTCCAGGGAAAGCCGCTGAAGAGCCAGCCGCGCAGCAATTCGAGGGCGACCCAGGCCGCCGCGCCCGTGAGCGTCCAAAGCACGCGCCGGCGCCAATGGGAAATTGAAAATTGAAAATGGGAAATGAACCAGACCCACGCGCCAAAAAACAGCGCCACATACGCCGACAGCGCCAGCCAGCCGAGCATCGGGAATCCCGCCACCGGCATCCGCAAGAGCCAGTAGAGCGACGCCAGCCAGAAGCCGAGCCCGCTGACATAGCCGACGCGAAAAGCCTCCGCGCCCGTTTTTCCGCGCGCGGCAAACACCATCAGCGCCGGCGCGGCCCACGCGAAACCCGCCACGCCGATTTTGGGGAACGCGGCGGCCAGCAGCAGACCCGCGGCCAGCGCCAGGAGGTAGCCGCTGCGCCAGAAGAGTTCCGTGCCCACCCGTTTTGCCACGGCCACGGAGGAATACCCGTCGCAGAAGGTCGCGCCTACTTTGGCGCAATGGGCCGCCTTGCGCCGCACGCGGCGGCTGGCGTTGACCACCACGGCTTCCCGCGCGCCGCGCCACACGGCGTAATCGGCGGAGGAATTGCCGGCGTAGTCGAAGCCGCGTTCGCCGAATTTTTCCGCCAGCGCGCGAAGCTTGTTTTCGCTGCGGAGATTCGTTTTGCCGTCGCTGGCCAGCACCTCGTCGAAGACGCCGACGTAGGCGGCGACGGGTTGCGCCAGCTTCCGGTCGGAGGCGGTGGCAAGGATTATTTTACGGCCGGAACCTTTTTCCGTCCGCAGCCAGGCGAGAAATTCTTCGTGGTAGGGCAGGCTGGCGGGATCAATCTGGACGCGTTCGGCCAGCCGCTGCTTGAGCCGGGCGCGGCCGCGTATCCACCAGGAGAGGATTTGAAACAGCGCGAACGGATTGCGCCGCAGCAAACGCGACAGTGATTCCCACATCAAGTCGGTGCGGATGAGCGTGCCGTCGAGGTCAACGACGAGCGGGACGTTGGGAATATCGGCCATGCCGGCGTCATGCTGGCGAAACGGGATGCGGGTGACAAGATTTCAGGGATTTATAATTGCGCAGGGAAACGGCTGGCTGGTGACAATACGGACGATACCTCTATGCCATTTGTTCGCCCGGCGGAAATTGACAGCGCCGCCCGGCATCTTTAGGCTTGGCTGATGTCTCGATTGCCGTTTGAACTATTCCTGGCGCTACGTTATTTGCGGCCCAAACGGACGTTTGTCTCGGTCATCACCCTCATCTCCATCCTCGGCGTTGCGCTTGGCGTGGCCGTCCTGATTATTGTCATCAGCGTGATGAGCGGGTTCGACCACGACCTGCGCGACAAGATTCTCGGCTTCAACGCGCATCTCACCGTCACGCAGTCTGGCACCACGATGAAGGATTATGCGGCGGTGGCCAAAGTGGTTGCACAAAACAAAAAAGTCCGGGGCGTCTCGCCGTTTGTTTTCGGCCCGGTGCTGGTGGAGACGACGGGCGACTCGAACCACGCGTCCCTCTTTGATGCGCCGATGCTACGCGGCAGCGACCCGGAAACCGAGCGCAAGGTCAGCAAATTGCCGGACCAGATGATTGACGGCAAATTTGATTTGAGCGGGCGCGGCCTGATCGTGGGCGTGGATTTTGCCAACAATCTCCGCCTGTCGGTCGGCGATCATTTGTCCATTTATTCGGCGAGCGAGATTAAGAAGATGAAGGCCGCCCACGACCGCAAGGAGGATGAAACCATTCTGCCCGACGATTACGAGGTGCGCGGGATATTCCAGACCGGCTGGAACGACTACGACTCCCGGGTCATCGTGGCCTCGCTCGAAAACGCGCAGGATTTGTATGACCTCGACGAAGCGGTCCACGGCCTGTTTGTGATGATTAATGATCCGTATCAGTCCGCGGTGGTGAAGGGCGACCTGATGCGCGCGCTGCCCGCAGGTTATTACGTTTCGACGTGGATGGAACAGAATTCCGGCATCCTGAATGCGCTGGTGGTGGAGAAGAACGTGATGTTCTATCTGCTGTTTTTCATCGTGCTGGTGGCGGCGCTGTGCATCTTGAGTGCGCAAATCACCTTTGTCATCCAGAAGACGCGCGAGATAGGGATGCTTAAGGCTCTGGGCGCGTCGCGGCTGCAAACCTCCGGCATCTTTCTGTTCCAGAGCGCCATCATCGGCGTCATCGGCGTGGCGTCCGGCCTCGGTTTGGGCCTGCTGGCGCTGGCGTATCGGAACCAGTTTCTCCATTTCATGAACCGGATGACCGGCTTCGAATTGTTTCCCTCGTCGGTCTATGGTTTCGGCGAATTACCGGCGATCATTTTGCCGCGCGACGTGGTCATCATCTGTGTCAGTTCGTTTATCATCTGCATTCTGGGCGGCGTGCTGCCGGCGGTGCGGGCGGGGCGGTTAAAACCGGTGGAGGCGCTGCGCTATGAATGACTTGGGAAACATCGAACATCCAACATTCAACGCCGAACATTCAATGGACTGCTACGCCACGCCGACTTCGATGTTCAGCGTTGAATGTTCAATGTTGAATGTTTCCCCTTTATCCACCGGAGGCCGGTTGTGAGCGAGCTGTTGCTATCCGCCCGCGGGCTCACCAAGACCTACGTCATGGGCAAGCGCTCGCTGGAAGTTTTGCGGGGCGTGGACGTGGAAATTCCGCGCGGTGATTTTCTGGCGCTGCGCGGCGCGTCGGGCGCGGGCAAGAGCACGCTGCTCCATCTGATCGGCGGACTCGATACCCCGAACGCGGGCGAAATCATCTTCTGCGGACAAAAGCTGTCCGGCTTTTCCGAATACCAGCTGACGAATTTCCGCAATCGCAGCGTCGGATTTGTGTTTCAAGCCTATCATCTGCTGCCGGAACTGACCGCGCTGGAAAACGTCTGCCT
The DNA here is from genome assembly GCA_903870815.1 of uncultured Verrucomicrobia subdivision 3 bacterium. GTDB lineage: Bacteria > Verrucomicrobiota > Verrucomicrobiia > Limisphaerales > UBA11358 > UBA11358. Next base: position 18,229 of record CAIQEI010000039.1, on the reverse strand, counting down.
GCCCGCCCGCGTGGCGCGGATTTCCACAGGTGACGCCCGGCAACGCGCCGGTGAACTGCTGGCCCGCGTCGGTCTGAAGGACCGCCTCGATCACAAGCCATCCGAGCTATCCGGCGGCGAACAACAACGGGTCGCCATTGCCCGCGCGCTCATCAACGAACCGGTGCTGCTGCTGGCCGACGAGCCGACCGGCAACCTCGATTCCCGCACCGGCGGCGAAATCATGGAATTGCTCCAGTCGCTGCGGACGGAGAAGCGGACCACGCTGGTCATCGCCACGCACGACGCGCGTGTCGCCGCCCTCGCGCCGAGGGTGATTGAGCTGGTGGATGGACTGATCCAAACCTGAATCCACCATATGCGATTTACGATTCACGGGCGAACGGTCGTAAGGCGTATCAATCGTCATTCGTAAATCGTAAATCTGATGAGCTGCGCCGATTGGGAAAAACGCTATCAAGCCCGGGACATGCCGTGGGAAAAGGGCGAACCCTCGCCCGGCCTCGTGGATTTTCTGTCGGCGCATCCGGAATTGAAACGCGGCCGCGTCGCGGTTCCCGGTTGCGGCACCGGTCACGATGTGCGGGCGTTAGCCGCCGCCGGTTTTGCTGCCTCCGGCTTCGACATCGCTCCCAGCGCGATTTCGCAGGCTGAAGCGAAAACGAAAGCGGCCGGTCTCACTGCCACTTACGCCCGCGCCGACTTTCTGCACGCCGCGCCGCCGCAGAAATTCGACTGGCTGTTTGAACACACGCTCTACTGTGCCGTCCAACCCCATGAGCGCGAGGACTACGTCCGGGCGGTGTTGAGGTGGCTGAAACCGGGCGGATTCTATCTCGCGGTAAATTATATTTTGTGCGGCCCGGAAGGTCCCCCGTGGCCGACGACGCGCGGGAAGCTGCTGCAAAGATTTACGCCGCACTTTGAACTGCTGGCGGACTGGACGCCGCGCTCGTATCCCAAACGCGCCGGCCGGGAACGGATGTTCTGGTGGTCCGGACGGACGGACGCCCGCCCGACCCCCGGCATTGCCAAAACCGGGTAGCGGATTATTATTTTGTCATGCTCGAAGATCGTGATTACATGCGCCAGCCGGAATACCATGAACCGCGCTGGACGCCGCGCTTTCGTCCACGCTGGTCGTGGACAGTGGGGTTCTTGATCGCCTATGCGGCCGTGTTTGTTGCGGAACGCTGTTTCCCCGGCAGTAATTTTTTTCAAGGCCATTCGATTTTTACCAAGGACGGTCTGGAAATGGTTCCCGGCTATTTGCCTTTGAGCACGGCGGGCCTGGCGCATGGTTTTGTCTGGCAACTGGTGACCTACCAGTTCATGCACGCCGGCTGGGTCCACCTCTTGATGAATAGCTGGGTGATCTATGTTTTCGGGCGGGAAGTGGAATCCCAGATCGGCGGCAAAAAATTTCTGGCGCTGATGATTTCCAGCGGCATCGTCGGCGGCGTTTTTCAGGTGCTGGTGGCGCTGGTGTGGCCGCAATACTTCGGCGGCGCGGTGGTCGGCGCCTCGGCGTGCGCGTTCGGCCTGGTGGCCGCGTATGCGATGATTTTCCCCGAACGTGAGCTGACGATGCTGATCCTCTTCGTCATTCCGGTGCATATGCGGGCAAAGACGCTGCTGATTGGCTCCGCAGTGCTGGCCTTGGCGGGATTTGCGTTTCACGACGTCATCATGCCGGGCGTGGCCCACGCCGCGCATCTCGGCGGCATGCTGATGGGTTGGTTCTTTGTGCGCAATATCATGCAGGGCGACTGGTCGCGGCTGGGCGGGTTCCTGCATCCGGCGGAGCAGCGGTCGTCGCGTCGGCCGGCGCTGGAGCCGCTGGAGAAAAACGCCGAGGCTGGTTTTGTGGAAAGCGAGGTGGATCCCATCCTCGACAAGATCTCCGCGCACGGGCTCCAGAGCCTCACGCCGCGCGAACGGAACATCCTGGAAAACGCGCGCAAGCACATCCGCCATTCTTGAATCCCGGCTGCGACAACCCCTTGGGCCAGCGCCGTCGCGCCATGCGGATGCTGGTTTTTTGCACGACGCTGTGGGCCTTGAGTTTTCCCGCCATGAAGGCGCTGGCGCTCACCCAGCAGGGGCTGCTGCCGCAAACCGGCAGTTGGTTTTTCACCTCCCTGAGCGTGACGTATCGCTTTGGCGCGGCGGGACTGCTGTTGCTGCTGTTTGGTTTCCGGCAGGTGCGGACCGTGCGGCGGCTCGAGGTGGAGCAGGGGATGTTGCTCGCGGTTTTCGGCGGACTGGGAATTCTATTTCAGATGGACGGGCTGGTTTACACCCCGGCCTCCACTTCGGCGTTTCTCACCCAGGGATATTGCGTTTTCATTCCGGTCTGGCTGGCGCTGGTGCACCGGCAATGGCCGTCGCGGAAAACTTTTTTGTGCAGCGCGCTCGTGATTGCCGGGGTGGCGGTGCTGGCCGGGGTCAATGTGCATTCATTCAAACTTGGCCGCGGGGAGATCGAAACCCTGATCGCCTCGTTGCTGTTCACCGGCCAGATCCTGGGTCTCAACCATCCGCGCTACGCCGCGAACCGGCCGCTGGCATTGACCACCGTGATGCTGCTCGGCACGGCCCTGCTCAGCGCGCCGCTGGCCGGCGCCACCGCGCCCGATGCCATGGCGTTTTTGCGCGCCTACGCCTCGCCGGCGGCGGGCGGCTTGCTGGCGGTCATCACGCTGTTTTGCACCCTGGCGGCCTTCATCCTGATGAACCGCTGGCAGCGCCACGTCACCCCAACCGAGGCCGGGTTGATATACTGCGCGGAACCGGTGTTCGCGAGCCTGCTGGCACTGTTCCTGCCGGGGATTCTTTCGCGCTGGGCCGGGATTCATTATCCGAACGAGATGCTTACCGCACCCTTGCTCATCGGCGGTGGCCTCATCACGCTGGCCAATGGGCTGCTGCAATCGCGCTGGCTGGAAAAGCGGCGGTAAACCTTACGCAGGCCAGACGCTTCGCGCGTTCAACACCAGTGGCCGTCGCGAAGTGTTTGGACTGCGGTTGCTTCAGCACCGCTTTCGGGACGCGTGGTAATTTACCAACTGCCTATCAGTTCAGGCTTTTTAATTTCGCTTTATTCCATTTTAATTAAGCCATGATTACGCGTTATTCGCGCCCCGAGATGCGGGCGATTTGGACCGACGAAAATAAATTAAGGATCTGGCTGCAGATCGAACTCCTCGCCAGCGAGGCGCTGGTGAAGGAGAAGATTGTTCCGGCCAGGGATTTCGCGAAGATCAAAGCGGGATGCGACCAATGGTTTGCCGATCTGCCCGGCCTCGTTGCCCGCCAAAAGGAGCTGGAAAAAGTTCTCAATCACGATGTCATCGGCTTCACCACCGCCGTGGCGGAGGTCATCAACGACAACGCCAGCCGCTGGTTTCATTTCGGCCTGACGAGCAGCGACGTGGGCGACACCTGTTACGCCGTGCAAATGACGCAGAGCGCGGACATTCTGATTGCCGACGCAAAAAAACTCCTGCCCGTCATCGCCCGGCGGGCCAGGGAACACAAGTTCACACCGTGCATCGGGCGCAGCCACGGCATCCACGGCGAACCGACGACCTTCGGCTTGAAGCTGGCGCTCATGCACGATGAATTCGGCCGCGCGCTCGAACGCCTCGAACGCGTCCGCCGGGTGGTGGCCGTCGGCAAGTTGTCCGGAGCGGTGGGCACGAGCGCGCATCTCTCACCACGCGTCGAGGCATATGTCTGCAAAAAACTGGGATTAAAGCCCGCGCCCATCGCCACCCAGGTGGTGCAGCGCGACCTCCACGCGGAATTTCAACTGGCGCTGGCGCTGGTCGGCGCCAGCATCGAGCGTTGGGCGGTGGAGTTCCGCCATTTGCAGCGCACCGAGGTGCTCGAAGCCGAGGAGCCGTTTACCAAGGGGCAAAAAGGTTCCAGCGCCATGCCGCACAAGCGCAATCCCATCACTTGGGAACGCCTCACCGGCCTGGCGCGCGTGCTGCGCGGCAATGCCATGGCCGCGCTGGAAAACGTCGCCCTCTGGCATGAGCGCGACATTTCGCATTCGTCCGTCGAGCGAATCATTTTCCCGGATTCCTGCACGTTGCTGGATTACATGTTCGGCCTGCTCACCCGGCTCATGGACGGCATCGTGGTGTATCCAGCGAACATGAAAAAAAATCTGGGGCTCTCGCTCGGCATGTGGAACAGCCAGACCGTCCTGCTGGCGCTCATCAAGAAAGGTCTGACGCGCGAGGCCGCCTACAAAATCTGCCAGGACGCGGCGATGAAAACGTGGGAGGTGAAGCACGCCGGCCGCGAGGACGCGGATTTTGTGGGGCAGCTCAAGCTCGACCCGCAGGTGGCAAAACTTTTCCAGGCCGGCGAGATGGAAAAACTCTGCTCCCTGGATTTCCATTTCAAGGAAGTTAATAACCGGTTTCGCAGGTTGGGGCTTTAGCTCTTTGAAGGCCGTGAAAACCGCTTTCATGATTTTTAATTTTCAACGGATAGATCGGGGATTTCGCGCCGGTTACTTTTGCCCATCGGCTGGCTGGCTCATCCTCTTCTGTTTGGGGCTGGCCGTTAGCTTGGCCCGCGGTGGAACCTGGACCCCCTTGAACAACCTCGCGCCCGACTATATTAGCACGACGCTGCTCCTGCCCAATGGCACCGTGATGGCCCACGACAGCGGATCAACCAACTGGTATTTGCTGACCCCAAGCGCTACCGGCAGTTATTCCGGCGGCACTTGGACCACCCTCCCCGCCATGAATTATAGCCGACTTTATTTCGCCTCCGATGTCCTGCGCGACGGGAGGGTGCTGGTGGCGGGAGGCGAGTATGGCACCGGCGTGGCCAATGCCGAGATTTACGACCCGGCAAGCAATATCTGGACGGAGGTCAGCCCGCCCAGCAGCCTTTTGAATCCAAATTTGCCCTCGCCGGAGGTGTCCGAAAATCAGGGTTTTTACGATGCCACTTCCGAGGTGGTTTCCAACGGCAATGTGCTGGTGGCTCCCGTCGGGGCGATGACAACCGGCGGCACGCTGCTTTTCGATCCCACCTCCAACACTTGGTCTGGAGGTCCTACCCTCCATAAGATCGGCTATCCTGATCAGGCCGAGGCGAGCTGGGTCAAACTGGCCGACAACAGCATTCTGACGGTGGACCCATTCGGGACGACTGCGGAGCGTTATATTCCCACTTTAAACCAATGGGTCAGCGATGCCAGCGTACCGTTGGCGATTTACGACACCAACGGTGAGGAGGGAGCGGCGGTGCTCTTGCCTGATGGGCAGGCGTTTTTCATGGGTGGTACCGGCCACACCGCTCTCTACACTCCCTCGGGTGGCACTTCCGCCGGAGTGTGGACCGCCGGGCCGGACTTCCCGAACGCTCAGGGAACCTCGGACGCGGCCGCCGCGCTGCTGCCCAATGGCAACGTCCTCTGCGTGGTCGGACCGAAACAAACCCTCGATGGTCCGGCCAGTTTTTATGAGTATAATCCGGCGACACATGTCTTTGTCCAATACTCCAGTCCGGTGGGCACGCTCACGATGAATATCCCGACGTATTATGGTTGTCTCCTGGACTTGCCGGACGGCACGGTGTTGTTCAGTGATTTTGACACCCAGCTTTACATTTACCGCCCCGACGGTGCCATTCTGGCCGCCGGTCGGCCGGGTATTAACAATATCACTCGTAATTCGGACGGTTCTTACCTGCTCTCGGGCACGAATCTGAACGGCGTTTCCGAGGGGTCGGCTTATGGTGATGACGTTCAAAATGCCAGCAATTACCCCCTGGTGAGGTTGCTGGATGCCGCCGGGAAGGTCTATTATGCCAGCACCTTTAATTGGAGCAGTACCGGGGTGATGAACGGGAATAGACCGCAAACCACCGAATTCGTGCTCCCCGCCGGTCTGCCGGGCGGTCTGTACTCCTTGGTGGCTGTGGCCAACGGCATCGCCTCCCCGGCGGTGCCATTCTCAAACAATCGCGCGACGCTGCAAATTGCCTCGCAACCCCTCAGGGCGGTCCTTTCATGGCCAGCAGTCTTTCCCGCCAGCACGCTGCAAACAACGACCAACCTGGTCCCGGCGGCATGGACTGCCGTGGCCACGCCGATTTCCCTCCTTGGGACTAATTACGTGCTGACGAACGTGGTCAGTGCCCCGACGGCGTTCTATCGGCTGATATACTAACTTGGAATTACCTGCGCAGCGTCAGGTATATGAGCCCGCATGAAAAGCAACTTCCAAAACGTACACTAACTGTCCGAACCGGTCGGTTTTGTCTTCACCACTCCCAACGGCAGCACCGAGACACACATCCGCAGCCGCTCATTGTTCGGCAGAATCGTCGTCCCATCAACCCCGATCAGCCGGCTCCATCCGCGGCTGGCGAAGGCGCCGTAACTTACCTCAAACGCTTTGAGCGTTGAGCTTCACGCCAGCAGCTTGGCCAGATGTTGCGCGAGCCGGGTGCCAAGATTTTTCACTTTGGCGGCCTGCTTGGCATCCGCCAGAGAACCGTCTGGCTTAAATGCCTCCTGCGCCTTGCTCACTGCCACCTGGTCGGGCAGCACGGTGACGCCGAGATTCCCGAGGATGGCGCGGACATGCACCAGCCCGCGCAACCCGCCGAGCGCGCCCGGCGAGGCTGCGCCGAGGACGGCCGTCTTGCCGCTGAACGCCACCAGCGGCGGCTCCGCGTCGGTTTCCGCCCGCGAAACCCAGTCCAGGGCGTTCTTCAGCGCGCCACTAATGCTGCTGTTGTATTCCGGCGAGGCGATGAGCAGCCCGTGATGTTCGCGGAAAAGCTGCTTGAGCCGTTTGGCCTCCGCCGGCAAACCTTCCGCGTCCTCCAGTTCCTGGTCAAAGACCGGCAGCGGAAAATCGCGCAGGGCGATCAGCGTCACCTCCGCGCCCGCCTCGCGCGCCCCGGCGGCGGCCAGGACGGCAAGTTTCTGGTTGAATGAATCGCGGCGGAGGCTGCCGCCGAATGCGAGAATGCGGGGTTTGGTCATGGTATTAAATTTAATTTATGGCGTGGTTAAATGGATGTTTTAAAGCTGGCATCGAGAAATCATTTTGATTTACCACCCACCATCCAGCAGTTTCCAAAAAATTCAAGTTTTCGCTTTGACCTCCACCCCGTTTGGCAGCACCCCGTCTCGGAGTGCCGCCGGCTTCGCGAGCCGAAATAGAGCGTGGTGATAATCGCGCGTTGCGGTTGCGGCAGCGGCAGTTGGCCAGCAATTCCATAAATCCGGCTTTTGATTCGCGCCGGAAGAGCGTGTCCCAGGCCGCCAGGTTGCCAGCGCGGGCTTGGCTCACGGGCAGATGTTCGATGTCGGCCACTTCCGGCATTGTCAGCCAGAGGAATGCGCGAGGCGAGCAAAGGTTCAAATCCGGATTGAATTGATTTACAAGATTGCGGGTGCGCATTAAAGCCGCTAAATTGCGGGGAATGTCAACGGTCGCTCAACAACTTCGCTCCGCGCGCGAGGCCAAAAGCCTCACGGTTGAGCAGGTCGCGGAAATGACCAAGATCCGCACCGACCACATCCGCGCCCTCGAGGAGGGGGATTTCAGCGTGTTTTCCGCGCCCATCTACATCCGCGGCTCCGTGAAAAATTACGCCACCGCGCTCAAGCTGGATACCGCCGCCCTGCTCGCCACGCTGGCCGCGGAACTGAAGGGGACGGAAAAATACAGCGAGCCGCCGCCGCTGTCGGACCAAAAAAAAACCTTTGTGGACCACGCCACACTGGTGCTGGCGAAACTGAATTGGAAAGTGGGGGCGGCGGTTTTCGCCCTCGTCGTGCTGGCGGTGATCCTCGGCGTGTCGTTCTGGGCCTGGCGGCGGCATCAGAAAATGGACACGGTCAGGCTGCCGCCCGCCGTCTATCAGCCGGCCAATCCCGGCGACACGCTCCCGCTGCCGAAACATTGATTATTAGGAGGGACGATTTCCACGAGTCCCTGAATTTTCTTCCGGTATTTTTTGAATCGGGACTCGTGGAACATGTCTCTCCGAGTTGAGGGTCACATATCATCCAGATACAGCGTGCGGTTGCGCCAGAGGTAGATGAGGCCCGACATCGCGGTCAGCACGACGGTCAGCCAGAGCATCACTTCCGCGAACACCGGCGCCCACGCGACAAACAGATTTTTCAACCCATCCGGCCATTCCTGGCAGGCGTCCACCACCAGCAGGGCAATGATGGTGGCGATTTGCGAGATGGTCTTGTGCTTCCCGTAGCGCTCCGCCGCGAGCACGATGTTTTTTGAGGCGGCGAGCAGGCGCAGGCCGGTGATGGCCAGCTCGCGCGCGACGATGATGACGACCATCCACGCGCCGACCTTCACCGGCGCGCCGGGATGCAGATGCGTGCTCTCCACAAAAGCGATGAACGCCGAGCAGGTCATGACCTTGTCGGCCAGCGGGTCCATGAGAATGCCGAAGTTCGTGATGAGGTTTCGCGCCCGCGCGATCCGGCCGTCCAGGAAATCCGTGACGCCGGCGAGACAAAAAAAGAAAAGCGCGAAGGTGTTGCGAAAGGGAATCTCCCACGGCCAGAACAGCGCCACCAGAAACACCACCGTCAACGCAAAGCGCGAGGCGGTGAGCTTGTTGGGCAGGTTCATTTGGATTTACGATACTAGATTTACCATTTACGCAATGCACTCCCAAAAAGCGCGCAAATCGGAAATCGCATATCGTAAATCGCTCAGGCGCCGAACTTGTCGAACATCTTCGCGTTCGCCTGCATGAGGCGGATGAGGAATTTCGCCGGGAAGATGCCGAGCGAGCCGCTGTTCGCGCCGGTCTCGGTGAAGCGGTCCAGCTTGTCCGAGCCGCTCGCCGCCGAGTGCAGCAGCAGGGGCTGCGGATGCCACGAGTGTCCGTGCAGCGAGCAGGGCGTCGAATGGTCGCCGGTGATGGCGATGACCTCCGGTTTCTTTTTCAGCAGGAGGGGCAGGGCGGCGTCGAAATCTTCAATGGCCTTTTTCTTCGCGGCGAAATTGCCGTCTTCGCCATATTTGTCGGTGTATTTGTAATGGATGAAAAAGAAATCGTAGTTGTCGTATTCGGCGAGGTAGCGCTCAAATTGCTCCTTGATAGTCTGCGGCCCTTCGATCTTCACCATGCCCACAAGCTGGGCGAGGCCCTTGTACATTGGATAGACCGCGAGACAAGCGGGCTTGAGCAAGTAGCGGTCCTCGAACAGTGGAATATGCGGCTGATGCGCGATGCCGCGCATGAGAAACCCGTTCGCCGGCTTCTCTTTGGCGATGATGGGCAGCGCGAGCTGGTAAAAATCCGCGATCAGCTTCGCCATCTTTTTCTGCTTCAGATTTTTCGGGTCGCGCGGCTTGACGGTCGGGATGGCGAAACCCTCGCGGTTCGGATCGGCGTCGGTGAGCGGGCCCTCCAACCCCTGGCCGCGAAACACGACGACAAAGCGATGTTCCTTGCCGGGCTTGATGAGGACCTGGGTGGTGCCGATTTTTTTGATCTTGGCCGAGAGCTTCGCGCAAAGTTTTTCGCAAACTTCGGTCGCGATGCGTCCGGCGCGGCGATCAGTGACGATGCCCTTGGCGTCGAGCGTCGCGAAATTCGCGCGGGCGCAGACGTCGCCGGGTTGCAGCTCGACGCCGAGGCCGAGCGCCTCGATGACGCCGCGGCCAACCTGGAATTCCAGCGGATCGTAGCCGAAGAGCCCGAGGTGTCCCGGCCCGCTGCCGGGCGTGATGCCGGGCGCGACGGGAATCATCCGGCCCTGCGCGGAATCCTTGGAGAGCTTGTCCAGGTTCGGCGTGTGCGCGGCTTCCAGCGGGGTGAGATAACCCTGCTCCTTCGTTGCCAGATCCCCGAGGCCGTCCAGGACGATCAGGGCGAGCTTGCCTTTTGTTTTGAGGGTCAGTTCGGAATAAAGTGCGTCCAAATTCATGCGGGCATTTTACCGGAAAAATGACCCGGTGCAATTCGATTCAGTAACTCTCCGCCGCCCGCCGCCCGTCGATTAAGCAAAACGAATAGCCTGTCCGGCGGGCAAACGGCTAACCTGCCAGTCGCGTCCGGCGCTGGGCCACGAGCCACCACAGCATGCCGGTTAGCAGCGCCGAGGCGCCGACCATGACGTGCAGCGTGGTCACATCCGCCGCCTTGTTCGACCAGATGGTCGCGGCGCCGAGGACGATTTGGAGCGAGAGCAGCACCAGCCAGAAAACGGCGAATTTGGTCAGCGGGTCGCGGCCGCCGAGCTTTTTCCGCGCCAGACCCGCCGCCGCCGCCACCCCGAGGAAGATCGTGTAGGCGACCAGGCGGTGGATCAGTTGCAGGTTTACTTGGAAGGCCGTGATGGGATTGCCGAAGGTGCCGGCCGGGCGGGTGGCGTTGTAATGCGCGATGGCTTCCGGCGTGGTCGCCGGCCAGATTTTTCCATATGCGAGCGGGAAATCCGTGATGGCCAGGCCGGCATGCTGGTGCCGCATGGTCGCGGCGATGAGCAGTTGAATGAAAATCAAAATCGTGACGTAAAGCACATGGCTGCGCAATCCGCGGGGGACATAAATTTGTTTTTCGGCGGCTGAATGGATCCACCAGCGGCTGGTGAAGAGCGCAATGGAACACGTCAGCACCAGGAAGGTTTGCGCGACGGCGCCATGCGGGACGCCGAGCCAGTCCAATTGCCACCGGACGCGGAGGCCGCCGAGGATGCCCTGCGCGATGACCAGCAGAAAGGCGCCGATCCCGAGCCAGTGAATCCATTTGCGCGAATCTTGTAGCCAGAGCCAGACGGCGAGGATCGTCGTGAGCAGGCCGACCACCGAGGCCAGCAGGCGGTGCGAATGTTCGTAAAAAATACCGCCGATCCATTTGTCCACGGGAAACAGGAACATGTTGTAGCCGTAAGTCGTCGGCCAATCCGGCACGGACATCCCGGCTTCGTGGCTGGTGACGAGGCCGCCGAGGCCGATAAGCAGGAACGTGGCGACGGCGTTCAGCACGGCGAACCAGAACAGCGCGGGATTATATTTTTGGTTCATGTTTCAAAAAGAACAACCGCTGCGGAATTTATCGCGCAGCGGCCGTTCGTCCCTGAAAAATCACTTCACTTCAAAGGTGAAGTTCTGGGCCGCGCCATCGTCCTTGACTTCGATCTCGGCGGTCTGGGTGCCGAGTTTGCGGTGCGTGGCGGCCAGCGTGTATTTGCCGGGCGGGACGTTTTTGATGGTGAACTTGCCGTCCGGGCCGCTCAGGGCGAAATACGGATGATCGAACACGCTGACCCACGCGAACATCCAGGGATGCACATCGCATTTGAATTTGAGGAACATTTCCGGCTTGTCAAACGTGTAGGTCAAATCAGCCCCCCCGCCCATCTGCACCTGATTGGATTCCGGGTTGGCCGTCGGCGTCGTGTGGACGTTGTGAATAAAAGTGTCGGAATTTTTAACGATCAGCTTTTGCCCGGTCTGGATGGCGACCATCTGCGGGACATAGAGCGCGCCTTTTTGATCCATCGTTACCGGTGCCGCACTCGCGCCCGTGGACTTGCCGGAAATTCCCTGGAGGGAAACCACCACGTCAGCCAGTTCGCCGTTGGCGCCGACCACGTAGAAACGGGTGGTGGGATATTTGCCGGCATATAGCACCGAGCAATTCGGATCATCCTGCATTTTCGATGCGAAACTGGCTTCCGCCGGCGGCGTGCCTTTCAAGCTAATGGTGCCGGTGAGGTCGCCCGCGCCGGCGATGCGGCCCATGGCAAAAATTCCCAGGGCCAGGAGCAGAAGAGATTTTTTCATAAGATTATTGAGCTTTGAAAAGTAGCATCCGCCAGCCGCGCCCGCAAGCCGATTGTGAAAAGTTTCACAAGCCGGCCATCACCCGCGCCATGGCCAGGGCGGTTTGCGCGGCCTCGGTGCCGCGGTTGTGCGTGCGGCCCAGGCAGCGCTCCTTCGCCTGCTGCTCGTTTTCGAGCAGCAGCACCTCGTGGATGACCGGCACTTCGTACTGGATTTGGATCTGCACCAGCGCGTTGCTCACCGCCTCGCCGATGTGCTGCGCGTGCGTGGTCGCGCCCCGCAAAATGACTCCGAGACAAATGATGCCGGCCAGCGGGGCCCCGGGCGCGCGGTGCGCGGCGCGGGCGAGCTTCGTGGCGACGACGGGAATTTCATACGCGCCTGGCACGCGGACGATTTGTACCCGGCCGCCGGCGCGGAGGATTTCCGCCTTCGCGGCGCGCAACATGGCGTCAACGTAGCGCGGGTTGTAGCGGGAGGCGATGATGGCAAAGCGGCCGCCGCGGGCGGAAATCTTTCGGGCCGGAATTTTTTGGAGCATGGCAGATTATTTTTTGGGCCCGTCCGCCGGGTTCCATTTGCCGTCGTAGGTGGCGACCACGACGATGTCCTCGCCCAACTCGGGGTGGTCGCCCTTTCCCTCCGGCGCGGGCGCCGGCGGCACGGCGGTGGCGGCTGGAGCGGCCGGGGCGGCTATTTTTTTGGTCAGGCCGGTTTCCTCGTCGGCGGCGCGCGTGGCGTCCAGCAGCAGAAATTCCCAGCGGCTTTCAATGGTCCGTTGCGGCGGCGCCTTAAACGGCTTCAGCTGGAATTCGCCCCCCTTGAGCGAAAGCAGCCGGCAGAATGCCGGTTCGCCGGCGAGCGGGCCGACGGCGGCGTGCGTGATCACGCCGGCCTCGATGTAAACCTGCCCGCGCAATTCCTGGTTGCGGATTTCGAGGATGGAGGAGTGACGCCCGTTGCATTCCATCTGGATGACTTCCGTCAGGCTGACGTGCCGCAGCGCGCCCGTGAAACCTTCGCGATGCCACGAAATCAGCTCCTTCAGCACGTTGAAAACGCTCCGGATGCCTTCGGCGGTGACCGGTTTCTCCAGGAACAATTCCGCGCCGTTCGCCAGCGCGTCGGTTCGCTTGCCTTCCGAGGCGTTGCCGGTCATCACGGCGATCTTGGTGCCGGGATGACGGCGGTTGATGATGCCGAGCAGTTGCAAGCCGTCGAGCATCGGCATGCCGATGTCCAGCACGACCAAGTCCACGGAACGTTCCGCCAATACGGCCAGCGCGAGATCCGCGGACGCGGCGGTGTGGATCTGCCAGCTGCCCTTGGCAAACTCGGTGCATAGGCCGCCGAACAATTCCAGAAACGCCATGCTGTCGTCGACGAGCAGCACCTGGGAAGTTTTCCCGGTCTCCGTTTCCGTCGTCGCGTCCGGGGGCGGTTTGACGGGAGCCGGGGGCGGCGCGGCGGCGCGCGCGGCGGCGGTGCTGGTGACGAGCATCTTGGAATTGAACCCCGTAACGGGCGCCGCCGGCGCGGACGCCTCGTAGCGCAATTCCACATCGCCGAGCCGGAGAATCGCGCCGGGCTGGACAATCCCCTCGGTGATTTTTTCACCGGCGATAAACGTGCCGTTGGTTGAAAGCAAATCGCGTACTTGGAGTTCCGCGCCGCGCAGGCGCACCTCGCAATGCCGGCCGGAGACGGAGCCTTCGACGATCTGAAACGCGTTGCTGTCCGCGCGGCCGACGGTCGTCCAGTTTTCGCCCAGCTCATGGGCTGAGCTGGCGAGCGCCGGGTTGATGACAACGAGTCTGGGCATAGAAACTTTAACCGGTTGCAGCCATGATTATCCGCGAAAACCCCAGCCGGGCAAATGAAAAGTCAGCGTTGAAGCGTGGAAGGGTTGTCGGTCATCATGCCGCCAGCGCTGTCCCGGCCAGTATTGAATGCGTCATTTCAAATCGGTGGTGAAACCGGCCACCACGGGACGGTGGTCGGAGCCAAGTCCCCAGTTGGGAATCGTGGGAATGTAAGTTTCGTTCGGCAGCCAGTTCCGGGTCATCGCCGGACTCACCAGAATGTAATCGATGCGGCTGTAGGTGTCTTCGAGGCCGTAATAGTGCGTCCAGCAAACGTTGCGCGGGGCATTGCGCGGGACGGGATTCGGCGCGGTGTCGCCATTGCGCTCGGCGGGGCGCGTGTCGGTGAGCTTGAACCGACCGCGGCCGATGACTTCGCGGATGGTATCGGAGCTTTTCACGTCGTTGAAGTCACCGAGGACCACGAGGTTGACGTCCGGGTTGGCCCGGAACTGCTCGTCCACGAGGGCGCGGAGAATTATTGCCTCCTGCAACCGCTGTTCCGCCTCGTCGGCTTCGGGCGAAGGCCGGCGTGATTTCAGATGCGCGGCGATGAGGGTGAAGGTGAAGCCCGGCGCGGCGCGGATCTCGATTTCGGCGAAACCGCGGCTGACGCGGAAACGGCGGCCGTCCAGCAGATAGCTCTCGTCGGTGTGCGGGTGCCGCGCGAGGATGGGATAACGGCTCAACACGGCGATGTGGATGTTGGTGTCCGCGCCGGCGACCTGTTCCCAGTACGGGAAATCGAGGCCGTCGCCTTTCAGCGCGGCGCGAAGTTCGAGCAGGGCGTTGGTGGTGCCCATTTCCTCGAGCGTGAGCACATCTGGCTTAATGGCCAGAATGGTCTCGCGGATTTTCGCCTGGGCCTCCCCGGATTTGACCTGCGGGCGCGATTCCGTGGGCTGGTCCAGATAATTTTCGACGTTGTAAGCGGCGATGCGCAGGGTGCCGGCGAACGCATTCAGTCCGGCCAGCAGCACGGTCAAGAGGGCGAAGCGGCGAATCACCGGGGCAGGTTAAATCCGCCGGGCGCAGGACGAAAGGAAAACCGCAAACCCGCCCGCTTAAAATATTTTGAACGGAATTTCTCCAGCCCGGTCAATTAATCTGATTGGTTTGGATTATGGGTTGAAGAGCCTGACTTTTTATTGGGTTTTAAGTCAGGCTCTTTTTTTTGCCAAATCATCCAAAGCTGCTATCCTCAGGCCATGTCTCGAAAAGCCAGACGCCCCGCCCCGCCGTTGAAATTGGACGACAAGCAGAGCGAGCGCGACACGCGCGAACTGCCGATCGACAAGGTCGGCGTGCGTGGACTGCGGTTCCCGATCCAGGTCCGCGACCGCGTCCACCGCGTGCAGAACACGGTGGCCACGCTGGGGATGTTCGTGGACCTGCCGAAGGAATTCAAGGGGACGCACATGAGCCGGTTCGTGGAGGTGCTCACTTCGCACGGCAACATTATCCACGTCGGGAACATCATGGAGATCTTGCAGGAACTGCAGCGCAAGCTGAATTCCGCGACGTCGCACATCGAGGTGGAGTTCCCTTATTTCATGAGCAAGCAATCGCCGGTGTCCCGGCGGGCGAGCCTGATGGATTACATCGCGCGGTTCGATGCCGCGGCATGCGGGCGGGAGACGGACTTTGTGCTGACCGTGAAGGTGAACGTGACGACGCTTTGCCCCTGTTCGAAGGCCATCGCCAAACACGGGGCGCACAACCAGCGCGGCGAGGTGACGGTGGCGCTGCGGTTCAAGAAAATCGTCTGGATTGAGGAAGTCATCGAGATGATTGAGGCCTCGGCCAGCTCGGAGCTTTACGCGCTGCTCAAGCGGCAGGACGAAAAAGCCGTGACGGAGCGGGCGTATGAGAATCCCGTGTTCGTGGAGGATCTGGTGCGCAACGTGGCGCTGCGGCTCAACGCGCACCCGCTCGTGACGTGGTATAAAGTCGAGGCGGAGAACTACGAAAGCATCCATAATCACAATGCCTACGCGTGCATTGAGCGCCGGCCGGAGATCCGCATCCGGTTGGCCCGCCGGCCGGCGGGCCGGGCGTGAGGGTGGCCCGCCCAAAAACGCGAAAATTTTAGTGGCTTATTTGGCGCGCTTTGCTACATTCCCGCCCCTTTGAAGCATCGGCCAGTCGGTTTTTGGCCTAAAAATTAATTTGTTGTGACCGCCAAGAAAAAAATATCGAAGAAGTCCGCCCCGCGCGGCCAGGCCAAGAAAGTCGCCACCTCGGCGGCCATTCTGGGCCGTCCCATCGCCCGGGCGAACGCCGGGCCGGACCTGAAAAAAGTGAAGCCGGAATGGCAGAAGTTCTGCCTGCACCTGTTGGAGCTGCGCGATCAGCTGACCCGGCAGATGAACGGCCTGGCCCAGGAGTCCGCGCAGGAAATGGCCGGCTACAGCCTGCACATGGCGGATTCGGGCACGGATAATTTTGACCGCGATTTTGCGTTGAGCCTGCTGTCGTCCGACCAGGACGCGGTTTACGAAATCGAGGAGGCGCTCAAGCGCATCGAGCGCAAGACCTACGGCATCTGCGAGCTGACCGGCAAGACCATTCCCAAGGCGCGGCTCCAGGCCATTCCGTGGACGCGGTTCACGGTGGACGCGCAGGCGCAGCTGGAACGCGAAGGCGCGTTGAAATCCCGACGCCTCGGCGCGCTGGGAACCATCGATTCCGTCGGCACCGGCACGGAAGTGGACGGCGACGAGGAAGAACACGGCGACGAAACGGCGAAACCGAACAAAGAGAAAGAATAATTTATGGCCCGCGAAACCATCACCATCGAATGCACGGAAGCACGCAAGGAAGGCAAGTCGCCTTCGCGCTACACCACCAGCCGCAATAAAAAATTGCAGACGGAGAAGCTGGCGGTCAATAAATACAACCCCGCGCTCCGCCGCCACACCTTGCACAAGGAGATCAAATAATTTATGCCCCGCAAGACCAACACCGAGAAGAAAACCGACAAGCGCGGCAAGAGCACCCGCGAGAACCGCACGCCGCGCCCGAAGCCGAAAATCGACTTCACGATTGACGCGCTCGATTACAAGAACACCAACCTGCTGCGCACCTTTGTGACCGACCAGGGCCGCATCCTGCCCCGGAAATACACCGGCCTGCCGGCGCCCTACCAGCGCCGCATGACCGCCGCGATCAAGCGCGCGCGCCAGATGCTGCTGATGAAGTAGTTTTCCCGCCGCCCCGCCAGTAATGGCCGGGCGGCATTTTTTTGGAATTCAGTTGCGAATGATTTGCAATTGATGCAGAGTGGAATAGTTGTCATGGATTATCTGGTTCTCCTTTCGAGCATCGCGCTGGGCGCGGGCACCGTTTTCTGGCTGCGCCTGACTGACGCCCGGCGGGTGAAGGTGCTGAACGCCTTCACCGGCGCCTTCCTGCTCACGCTCGTGATGCTGCATCTGCTGCCGGATTTGTATGAGCCCGCCGCCGGGATCACCCTCAAGCCGCTGGTCATCGGCGGGTTCATCCTGTTCGGCTTCTTCCTCCAAATCGCCATGGACTCCATTTCCATGGGCATTGAGCACGGCCACGCGCACGAAATCCACGGACGGATGGCCTTTGGTATCCTCGCCGGCCTCTGCATCCATGCGTTCGTCGAGGCATTGGCGCTCGGGAAAACGGTCGGCACCCCCAGCCCGCACGACCTGGCGGCGCATCATTTTCTGCTCGTCAGCGTCGTGGTGCATAATTATCCCATCTCCATTGCGCTGCTGGGCATGCTGTTGCAGAGCGGCATGAAGAAATCCACCGCCCTCGCCTGCCTCGGCCTGTTCGCGGTCATGGCGCCCATCGGCATGTTCACCAGCAGCTTCACCGGCCTGGCGGTTTATTCGCGCTACCTGATGGCGATCGTCATCGGTATTTTCATGCACATTTCAACGACGATCCTGTTCGAGAGCGAGGATCACCACCGGGTCCCGGTCGGGAAAATGGTCGCCGTCGTGGTCGGCCTGCTGTTGGGAATTGCCTGCGTGCTGTTTGAATCGTGAAAAAAACCTGCGCGCACATGCATTCCGGGCAAAAACAGGAGCTCGCCTCGCTGACGGGCCGGCTGCGCCGCGAATCCCGCAAGATTACCGGCCCGCGCGCCGCCATCCTCGAGATTTTACGGCACCATCCGCATCCGCTGACGAACAAGGAAATCTTTGCCGAACTGCCGAAAGGGGGCGGCGACCTGGCCACGATTTACCGGGCCATGCAGCTGCTGGAGAAACTGGGGATGGTGAAGCGATTTGATTTTGGCGACGGCACCGCGCGCTTTGAACTGGTGGGCGAAGGCGACGACGGCCACCACCATCACCTGATCTGCACCCGTTGCGCCGGCGTGGTGGAGATCGCGGAATGTTTTCCGGAGGAAATTGAGCGGCGCATCGCGCGGACGAACGGGTATGCCGGCGTCACGCACCGGCTCGAATTCTTTGGCATCTGCCCCGACTGCCAGCAATGAAAACGGCGGCGATTACTCGCCGCCGGCCTTCAAGCTGTTTCCTCGGACATCCAATCGCCGAGTTG
>CAIQEI010000038.1 GCA_903870815.1 uncultured Verrucomicrobia subdivision 3 bacterium | reverse complement strand
TGTTGTCAGTGGCTTTAATCAGCCGTCCCGTATGGCCGGCCACTGAATAGACGAAGCCAGCCGAATCATCATACCACGATAGATAATGTGTGATCGGAATGCCATACCGGGTCTCGCGCTGGATGTAGCCCAGGTCCAAATCCCAGCCGACGCCGCACCAGCCGTTGCCATCCGATGAACTGTATTGCAATGACAGCGATGGCTCTGATCCGCCTCGTCCCGGAGGCACTTCAACCGGAATTCCGTAATTGAAACGGCCCGTGTACAAATCCGTATGAAAATCGAGTTTTTGATTAGCCGCCGTCTGGTCGCCCTGCGGTTTGGTCAATGGGGGAACCGCTCCATAGTCCAAATCATATTGCGCCGGGACATTTAGTGGAACAGCCAGCAATATCGCCAATGCCATTACCCTCAATTCTTGGTAGTTCTTCATAGCCTTTTGTTGATATTTTTCCCCTCTGATGTTTTATGGGCAGGTTTGAATGCTTGGGCTGGCGGGGTATGCCGGATTGACCGCCAGCGGATTGAGGCCGAGCAAAACCTTGTCCGAATCTGACAGGCCATCCCCTGACGTGTCGGGAACATTCGGATTCGTATGGCTGACCAGATTTTCGTAGGCGTCGGTCAAGCCGTCGCCATCCGTGTCCTGCGGTGTGCCCATGATCAGGAAACAAGTCGTGCTCGGCAGATTTGTGAGCATGTAGATGTTGCAGTGATAGCCTTGCCCCATCCACGCCCATGTCTGGTTGTTCGTGCCGACTCCAAGGGCGGAATTGGCAAAAACATCGTATGGAACATTGTCCCAACCGCCTTCAATGGTGAAGGTCAAGTTCATGGTTGCATTGGTTCCGGTGCCAACTATTTTGGCAACCGCATTCGTGAACCAGATGTTGTAGGCATTGGTGCCATACGAACACGAGGCTGCCGAACCGATCAATTGCAAATTGCCCTGACCGGTGATGGCATTGTAGGTGGGCGTAAAGGAAGGGGTTGACGGTGCGGAGGCGATGCTGGCCATGGCGGTGTTCCAGGGACTGATCTGGTAGTAGAAAACTTGCGAGCTGTAGGCTTGCTGGATGGTGGAGGCGTCCAGGGGGACATTGTAGGTGGCGACGGTATTGAATAAGCCGTGCGCCTGCCATTCGCCGGAGTAGTCGCTGCCGATGCAAAACCCGTCAGCCAGCACGTCTGGGCCAGGGAAAATGCTCACGCCGGGGCCGTTGGTGGCCAGCACGCCGTCAAAATATAACGCCGTGTTGGTGGGTGAATACGTCAGGGCCACGAAATGAAAATAGTTGGTGGTCCATGAAATGGGGACGGTGATGTAATTGGTGAAATTGCTGGAAAGGTCGTTGGTCTGCGCCGAAAAATAAAGGTTTTGTCCGACATCATCCACGTAGAGGCTCCACCAGCCGTAGCTGGAATCAGAGGTGTAGGCACCGGCTTCTATCATCCGGCCCCACACGCCAGGGCCGGTGCCGCCGGCATTCGTGCTAGACCAACTACCGGGCGCAAACCAGAACATGACGGTGCCGGAGTCAACGGAGAGGTTGGTGGTGCCGTCGCCTTCGAGCACGTTGAATTGCAGCCAAGCGGGGATGTTGGTGTCCACCGCGAGGGATCGGCCGTTGCCGAGTTGGACAAAATTGAGGTTGGTGAAGGAGACGGGGGCGTAACCGTAATCGCTGGTCCAGTTGGTGGCGTCGTAAAATGACCAAATATCCTCGGGAAAATAGTAATTAGTGCCGGTGTTGAAGCCGCCCGGCCCGCCGGCGTGCAGTGGCGCGGGCAGGAGGGCAATAAAAAAGCCCGCGACGAGGAGGGCGCGGGCCAAAGCCTGATTGAGTTTGCAGCAAAAGAATCCCCGCTCTTTGATAGCCTTGATAGTTTTCATACGGTTGAAAAGTGGACTGGAAAGAAAGGCCCTAATATCAGGCTTGATCGACACGCTACCCAACTGCCAGCCTAAAGTCCTCATCAGCTGGTTACCCAAACCGTCATGTCTTTTGATTATCACAAACCGCACATTGAGTCGCCCAATAAACTGA
>CAIQEI010000037.1 GCA_903870815.1 uncultured Verrucomicrobia subdivision 3 bacterium | reverse complement strand
TGACGGTGATGGTGCCGGCATAAATCAGGCGTCCCGGAGATTTCACTTCGCCGTTGATGTAATAGACGCGGTCACTGCTGGTTTTTACCGTTACATTTAAATGCGTGTAGACTTTGGGCACGTACAAATCGTGAATGGCGTCCTCAAGTTCACCGGGAGTCTTGCCGGCGGCCTTGACACGTCCGATTTCCGGGAGGGTGATCGTGCCGTCTTCCTTGATGGTGGGATTCTCCGCTTCCAAGGGATCCGGCAGACCGCTGAAACTAACGGCGATAGCATCACCAATATGCAGACGGGCCACTTTGTCCGGATCGGAGCTGGCTTCCGCCGGCGGCTGGGCCATGGGATCATGTTTTTTTTCAGAACTGGAGAAAAGGGAGCAGCCCGCCAGCGCCAACAATACCGGCAACACCAGCAGGCATTGGCGGAGCAGGTAAAATGATTTAAGTTTCATCGGCAAAAAAATTCGGCATCACGACAGGCTTGATCAATATTTCTGTTTGATCTCGGTATCGCCCGAGTCCTTGGGTTTGAATTCGGTGTCGCCTGGAGCCGACGGGCCGGGTTTGGCGGCGGCTTCCTGTTCGCCGGGGCTGCGGCTGTAATAGTAATCGTGGTAGTAGCCGCTATAGTAGTAATAGCCTTCGTCCTGCGACATGTTGATGTTGTTGAGGACGATGCCCACGAAGTTGCCGCCGACCTTTTCAATCATTTGTTTGGCCCGGATGGTCATGGGCTGCGGGTAGCGGCGGTATTGGATGACTTGCATCACGAGATCCACTTCGCTGGCAAGAATGGAAGCGTCGCTGACACCAAGAATAGGCGGTGAATCAAAAAAGATAAAATCGTAGCGCTGCTTGAGTTCAGCGATCATCTGCTTCATCTGGGTGGAACCCAGGATGCCCATCGAGCTGTTGGGCAGTTTGCCGCTGGCCATGAAGTCGAGATTGGGCACGGAGGTGGTCTGAACGATTTCGGCCAAAGTGTTCTGCTTGAGCAGATAATTGGTCAGGCCAAGATTGTTGGCAACCTTAAAAAGCTTGTGGAGCGTCGGACGGCGCAAATCGGAATCCACAATCAAGACGCGGTTGGCCGCCTGGGCAAAAACGGTGGCGAGATTGAGGGCCGTGGTGGACTTGCCTTCGCCGGCACCGGCGCTGACAATAACAATGGTGTTGAGCGTTTCCTCCTTGCGAGTGAACAACAGATTGGTGCGGAGCACACGGTAGGCTTCGGCGTGCTTGCTTTCGGACCCTTCGTCCACAAGATAACCAACATCCTGCGGAATGACACCCAGCACCGGGGCCTGTAAGGTACGCTCAACATCGTCAATGGTCTTGACGCTAGTATCGAGGTATTCAATGAAGAAAGCCAGGCCGATGCCCATGATGAGCCCGAAAACAAGGCCGAGGACGATGTTGACAGTCTTGTTTGGCTTGACCGGAGCCTTGCCAGGTTCGGCCCGGTCGGTCACTTGAACCATGGAAAATTTCGGAATTTCCGCGTCGAGTTTTTCGGCCTCAATCTTGGAATAAAGCAGCTTGTGCAGATCACGCAACTGTTCCAAGTTGCGTTTTTGGTCGTAATAGGGCTGGAATTGCGCTGATTCCTGCATATCCTTGGCTTTGACTTCATCGACTTTTTTGGTCAGCGCGTCCAGCGCGGCTTTTTTCGAGTTCAACTCGCTTTCCAGGGTAGAAAGAACGCCGGCGACACGAGAGTCGATTTGGCGGTTCAACTCGTCAATCAGCGACTGGACGCGGGTAACATTGAGGTTTTCGGCCGAATAGTCAATTTTGAGCGTGGCAATTTTCTGCTGGGCTTCATGCAACTTGCTGAGCATCGATCCCAGTTCGCTGTCGTTCACCACATTGGGCAGCACATCCCGCAGCCGGGTCTTGTCATAGGTCTTGAGTTGATCCAGCTCCACCTCTTTTTCCTTGTAGGCGTGTTCATCTTCAATCATCCGGTTGTGAAGCGACTGAAGTTGCTCGGTGGTGAGCGAGGCGGTATAACCCGGAGCGTCGGCCTGATCAACGGTGATACCCAGGTCACTCCGAAGCTTTTCAATCTGCATCTGGGTGGACTGAATCATGTTGGATTCGTCCAAATACTGTCCTTCGAGGACCTCCAGTCCCCGGGCGGAGGTTTGCCGGCGGGTGTCCAGCCGGTAATTTTTGTAAGCCTCGGCAATGGTATTGGCCAGTTGGGCAGCCTCTTTGGCATCGTCGCTGTAGACGGTGATGGAAATGAGCTTGGTGTTGCGGACGGGGGCAAGGCTCATGCGGCCCTTAAGGATTTCCATCGTCTCCGTGGACTTGAGCGTTTCGCCGTTAAAATATTTCTTCCCCCACTCCACGTTCAGATTCAGCGCACTGATGACATTGCTCAACACGAGCTGTGACTGCATGATCTCGAAGGTGGTCTGGATGAAATAGGGATCGTACGGCATCATCGAAGGCGTTGCGGAAAGTCCGCCGCCACTGTCATTGACATCGTTTTCCACCTTGATTTTGCAAGTGCTGGCGTAGGATTCGGGCAAAATGAAGGTGACCGCCGTGGCGATGATGGCCGTGATGAGAAAAACCGTGATGATAATCGCCTTACGGATGCGGATCACGCGCCAGTAATCCAGAAAGTGCAGCTTGGCCTCGGGTGGCACGGGGGCTTTTAATGGGTCCATATCTTAAAAAATAATGGGAGCCTATCTTGGACTCGGCTCCCGAATCGGTGTTAATCTAGATTTTAAACCACATCGCTCAATAATTTGCGCCCAGCCCGAGGTAAACCACGTTGCGGTTGTTTCCACGTCCGGTGATGCTGGAAATCAATGTATCGAAGTTATATCCGGCGTTCGCTGAAAAGTGGCGATTGATCTGGTAGCTCAAATTGGCGCCAGCGTTCACACTTTGGTCGCCGGTGCCGCCGTATTGCCCATTCTGGAACTGGGAATATTGGTATTGACCGATCAGCGAACCAGTAATCTTCGGGGTGATCTGGTGATTGATGGTAGCGTATAACACGGAAGAGTTCTGGTAATCGGTCAACTGACCGCTGCCGTTAGGATTCGCAACGTCCGTGGCGTTCTGATCCTGCGTGAAACCCACTTGAAAATAGCTGCCCGGAATGTAGGTGTAAGTAACATTGATGTCCGCATACGGCGCCAACGAGGTGGAATTGTCGACAGGGTTATTATAAACATCCGTTAAATACGCACCAACCTTGGCCGTACCGCTCAAATTCTGGCTGAATTGTTCAGTCACCCCCACATAAAGGTAATGGGAATGACTATTTCGCGCATTACTGTAGTAGGTGCCGACTGCGGGAGGATTGTAATTTGCAATCGGCTCGTTGCCGGTGTAGAGCACCCAGCTGTAAGCGTAACCGATGAAACCCATCGTTTGCGGTGTGAATGTCCACTGAAAATCGTTGCCGAAGCTCTGCTCAATACGATTCAACAAGGCTCTATTACTGGGATTAGCGGCGGAGCTTGTCCCCGTCCCACTGCTCGTGTCATTGTTAAAGAGGTAGAGATTGTTACCGTAATGGGTAGCCGTGCTGAACTCCCGCGTCCACGCTGAGTTGATGGTGACCTGGGCCCGATTCGCCAGATTGTTGCCATTCGCCCTCACGGTCGTGCCACCTTGAAGCAACAGAGGATCCTGCGCGACAGTAAACGAATCCGTCACATTCAATTTGAAACGCTCGTTGAAGGAGTGATCCAGCCAGATGTCTCCCTCATGTGTGTAGTCCAGCGGATTGATACCATTGTCGGCGCGCTGGAGGTAATAATACATCCCGAACGTGTAGCGCACACCGATGTCAGTTTGCTGGAGAGCCACGTTGGCCGAAACGGATGGCGAAACCTCAAATCCAAAGCTGCCGGTCTTGTTATGAGCCACCGCGTAGTTGTCATCATAGAAGCCGCGCAAGTTCGAGGAGATATTCCACATCTTCGGCGTCGCTCCCGCCGACATGCCCTGGGCAAACGCCGAAGGCCCCATGGCAACACCCACCGCTGCCAGCCCGACGGAAACAAGATTTTTATTCATATACTTGGCGTGGTTTTCTTTGACCATTGAAACGATTTCCCATTCAAAAATTGTTGCCAACGGCCGTTTACCTTTAAAATTTACCAGTCGGGCAAGATACACGTCAAAACATTTTTCGGGTAATTATTCGCCATCAACCACGTCAAAAAATCCATAAATCGGCGAGGCGCAAACCGTCAAGCCTTTTGTGATTGACGCTTTTGTTGCAATTCAACCGCCAGCCTTGAACGGGACAACGAATTCACGACATCCCCTTTTTCCAGCCAACCCTTCCGAGCCACGCCTGCGCCAAGCCGCAAATAGCCCGCGTGGATATTCCGGTGCGCATCGGGATTGATAACGCATTTTACGCCCCTGTCCTTCGCATAAGGCCAATGCCGCCAGTCCAGATCCATCCGGCACGGGTTGCAATTCAGTTCAATCCAGGTCCCGGTTGTCGCGCAGGCATCGATCACCGCCGGCACGTTCACAGGATACGGCTCACGCTCCAGCAACAGCCGGCCCGTCAGGTGGCCGAGCATGTGGACGTAGGGATTTTCCGCCGCGCGAATCAGCCGCTTCGTATTCTCCGCCTCGCTACTGCCGGGAACATGGAGGCTGGCCACGACCACGTCCAATTCCGCCAACACGTCGTCGTCGAAATCCAGCCGCTCCTTCAAAATGTCCACTTCCGTCCCCGTCAGCAGACGGAAATCCCGCCCATCATCGGCAAATTTTTTGTTGAGTTGGATAATTTCTTTGATTTGGTCCCGCAGCCGTTTCGCATCCAGCCCGTTCGCCTGATACGACGCCTTCGAATGGTCCGTAATCGCCCAGTAATCGAGGCCGAGCCCGTCCATGAACTCCGCGATCTCCTCCAGGGTGTTGTGGCCATCGCTCCAGTTTGAGTGATTGTGCAGGGCACCTTTCAAGTCCGACCACTCGACGAGCTTCGGCAAAGCATTTTTCTCCGCCGCGGTAAATTCGCCATGATCTTCGCGCAGTTCCGGCGGCACAAAAACCAGGTCCAGCTTGGCGAAAATGTCCTCCTCCGTGTTGCAGGTCACCAGCCGCTTCACATCGCGCGTCTCCTCCTTGGACTTGAAGAGCCCGTATTCATTCAGCCGCAGCCCGCGCTGGATCGCCCGCTGCCGCATCACGATGTTGTGCTCCTTGCTGCCGGTGAAATAGGCCAGCGCAAAGGGGAATTCCGCGTCGCTCACCACGCGCAAATCGCACTGGATGCCGCCTTCGAGAATCACACTCGCCTTCGTTTCACCTTGCGCCAGCACCTTGACGATGCCCGGCTGCGAGCCAAAAAATTTAATCACCGCCGATGCATCCTTCGCCGACGCCAGCAGATCAATATCGCCAATGACCTCCTTGAACCGCCGCAAGCTGCCCGCCGGGCTGCACCGGATCACGTCCGGCTGCGACCTCAAATTTTCCAGCAAAGACTCAGCCGCCAGCCACGCGTCGCTCAACAAATGTTTGCTGGCGTAGGCGCGTTTGCGCGCGATGCCTTCCAGAATGTTCGCCTGCGTCTTCTCGCCAAAGCCGTCCAGTTCCGCCACTTGGCCGGCTTGGCACGCCGCCTCCAGTTTTTCAATGGAATCAACGCCGAGCTTTTGGTTCAGCGCCTGGATCTTCTTCGGGCCGAGACCGGAAATTTCCAGCATCTCAATCAATCCCGGCGCGATGGAAGCCTTCAGTTCCTCGTAGTATTTCAATTTTCCCGTCTCCACCAGCTCCGTGATTTTCTGTTCCAGCGCCTCGCCGATGCCCTTGATTTCGCCCAGCCGTTGCTCGGCGACGAGCGTGGCCAGCGACTCGTTCAAGCCTTCCAGTGTCCGCGCCGCGTTGGAGTAGGCGCGCGTCTTGAAAGGGTTTTCGCCCTTCAGTTCCAGGAGCGTGCCGATCTCCGACAAAATCTCAGCCACTTTGTCTTTTTCCATTCATCAAATATGAAGTGGAATCCGAAAAGTTCAAATTTGTTTCTTTGCGTTCTTAATCCTAATCTTGATCCTGTATTCAATCGGCTTGGTCTGTGCCTTGGTGATTAAGATTAAGATTCGGATTATGATTACGAGAAAAACTTTACCGATCGCGCTCACTATCGCCGGCTCGGACAGCGGCGGTGGCGCTGGAATTCAGGCCGATTTGAAAACCTTTGCCGGGCTAGGCGTCCACGGCGCAAGCGCCATCGCCTGCATCACCGCGCAAAATCCCCGGCGCGTTCTAGCCGTCGAGCCATGCTCGCCCAAAATGCTCCGTTTACAAATCGAAGCCGTATTTGAGGAATTAAATCCGGCGGCGGTGAAAACCGGCATGTTGTTCTCGGCGGAAAACATCTGTGTGGTCGCAAAATTCTTTCAAAATCGGAAATCGGAAATCGGAAATCGGAAATTAGTGGTTGACCCCGTGATGGTTTCCACCAGCGGCGCGCGGCTGCTGCAGCCGCCGGCAGAGAGAATCCTCAAGGAGAAATTACTGCCATTGGCCACCCTCGTCACACCGAACTTGGACGAAGCGGAAATTCTTGCGGAGCAAAAAATCTTGTCGCCGGAAGATTTGCGTTCCGCCGCCCGGAAAATTTACACACGTTTCGGCTGCGCGGTGCTGGCGAAAGGCGGCCACCTGAAAAACGCGCACGAAGCGGTGGACATTTTCTTCGACGGCGAAACCGAGTTGTTGCTGTCAGCGCCGTTTGTGAAAGGAGTTTCCACGCATGGCACCGGCTGCACTTATTCCGCTGCGATCTGCGCCGCGCTGGCTTTGGGCCATGATCTGCCGCACGCGGTGGAGATCGGGAAAAGTTTTATCACGACGGCCATCGCGAACAGCTACCGCATCGGCCGACACTTCGCGCTCGACCAGCCTAAAAATTCGGCTGGCGCAGCCGGAAGAACTGGTTTGCGTTCGTCGGGTTCAGCCAAAGGTAATTGCTGCTGTTCGTGATGCCGGACGTGGGCAGATTGTTCGCCACCCACACGGCAGGCGCGGTCAGATTCGTCGTGGATTCGACGAGAAATCCGGCGGGATAAACCGGCCAGGTAAGCGCCACGTTGGTTTCCAAAGCGGCGATATTCAGCGACTGCGTGGTGAATGCCCAAGCGAGCGCGTATGGCTCGGCGGCGCTGACGATAGTGGAGCCGCCGGCCTTCCATACCTGCAAATCATACCGGCCCGACGCGAGCTGCGGCAAATAGATGTGTTCCACATTGTCCACCAGGCTCGTGCTGCACATGACCAGATTGCTGTTGGCGCAATCATAAAGGAACATGTCGAGGTTGTTGATGGCCGACTGATTTTGCTGGCGATTCCAGACCAGCGTGGCGCTGGCGGAGAACACCGAAGCGCCCATATCGTTCGTGACATTGAAATAATAATGATTCACGGAGTCGAACTGGGACGGGGATTTGCCGCTGGAATTGGTGTTAAAATCCCAGCCGCTTAATACCCCGACGGTGCCGGACGCGCCGGTGGGCGGATGCGCACCGCCGAGGGCATAGGTCGTGTTGAGGATGAAGCCGTGTTTGCCACCGGCAAGCTGTTCGTACGAATTGAAAACGTTCAGCACACCAGCACCATAGCGGTAGTCCAACGGCGAGGGCGCGTTGTTCGTCCAGTCCACCGGTTTGACCGCGCCGTTTAGCAGCAGCGTCTTAATCGTGCGCATATCAACGGCGGAAGTAGTGTCGCTGCCACCGTCGCCACGGAACCCGGCTTGCATCAGCACTGCCGCCGCTCCCGCGACTTGGGGCGTGGAATCACTGGTAACATCCGATACGGCGGATATGTCCGGTTTGCACCGCCCGTTGTCGGTTGTGGGGCCAAGACTGTTGTAGCTGGATCCGTTTTTATACGCCCCGACGCCGACGCAATTGTATGATGTGCCCGGCGCGCAGACATTGGTGGTGGAGCCGTAAAGATTGCCATAATTATTTACGGCGGAAACAAACAAGGTTTTGTTATGCACTGAAGAATTGTCGTATTTCGAATCCAGCAACTGCTGATTGGCGATAGTCTGCGAGCCGAATGAGAAACTCTGGTTCACGATGCGGTCCGTGAGCGTGTTGTTATAATAAACGTAGTGATAATAAAAGGTGAATGCTTCATAATTATTTACGTGCACCACGTTCGTCGCCACGCCGCCGGGATTGCCGTAAAAAAACGTTCCCACACCATTGGCATGGATGGATTCCACACCTAACGAATTGGTGAACGCGTTGGCTGTCAGCGGCGAAGGAAAATAACCCGAAATGGTAGCAGGATAGGGCGGAGCAGTTTCCGCTATCCAAGTAAAAAGGTTGGTCGGCTGCCCGGCCAAACTAGGATTGACCTGCCAATTGGGTGCCGATCCGTAACCCGCCTCGACTTGTCCCACCGTCACGCCAGTACCGTTCAGATTGGCGGTCATTACCTGCAGAGTCGTCATGCCGATCTGATCGAGATATTGCGCCGGGGCGGACGCAACAAACCCACCCGCCACTAAAATTGCGAGCGTAGCAGCGGGGCGAATCAACAGGTTCATCAATTCTTCTGATTGGGTTGGAAGAAAGTAATCCAGCCGTTGGCAAAAATCCAACTCGTTTTGCGCAATGGCATTTCATTTTCCGGCGTGTCCGGCTAGACTGCGGCCGTGACCGGCACCCTCGTCGTCAACGAAATCTACCTGAGCCTGCAAGGCGAAAGCACTTTTGCCGGCCTGCCCTGCGTCTTCATCCGCCTCACCGCCTGCGACTTACGTTGCTCCTATTGCGACACCGCCTACGCCTTTACTGAAGGCAAAAAACAAACGCTGGCGGCGGTTTTGGAAAAAGTCCGCCAGCTGGCCGCGCCCTACTCAAATTCAAAATTGGAAATTGAAAAATGGAAATTACCCCTGGTCGAGCTGACCGGCGGCGAGCCACTGCTCCAGAAAAATTCCCTGCGACTGATGCAATTGCTTGGCGACGACGGCTTCACCGTCTTGCTCGAAACCAGCGGCGCACATGATATTTCCAAAATCGACCCGCGCGTCCACCGCATCATGGACTTAAAATGCCCGTCCAGCGGCGAATCGGAACGAAACCTGGTTTCCAACCTCGCCCACCTCAAAGCCACGGATGAGATCAAGTTCGTCATCGGCACGCGCGAGGATTATGACTGGGCCAAACAGCAAATCACTGAGCACCAACTGGAGGAGTTATGCCCATTGTTGTTTTCCTGGGTGCATCCGCTGGCGGTGGCACAGCAAAATAAAATGCTCAAAAGAGTTCCCGCAAACCACACACCCATTTCGCGCCGGGAGCTCGCCGAAACGATCATCGCCGACGGGCTGCCGGTGCGGTTCCAGATTCAGCAACACAAAATCATCTGGGCGCCGGAGCAGCGCGGCGTCTGACCCCATGGAAAATTCCGCCTTTGCCATCGACGTGCGCGGGGTCACGAAAAAGTTCGGCGCCCGCACGGTCGTCAACAACATCGCCATGCAGGTGCGGCCCGGTGAGATTTACGGCTTCCTCGGACCGAACGGAAGCGGCAAGACAACTTTCCTACGAATGCTCTGCGGCTTGCTGAAACCCGACGCCGGCGATGGCCATTGTCTCGGCCTCGATTTCCGCCGCGAATCCGGTGAGATCAAAAAGCGCGTCGGCTACATGACCCAGAAATTTTCCTTCTACGAGGATCTCACCATCGAGGAAAATCTGGATTTCATCGCGCGGCTTTACCTGATGCCACAGCGGAAGGCGGCCGTAAAACAAAGCCTGGAACGGCTGGGCATGACCGAACGGCGGCAGCAACCGGCCGGCACGCTTTCCGGCGGCTGGAAACAGCGGCTCGCGCTCGCGGCCTGCCTGATTCACGAGCCGCAATTGCTGCTGCTCGACGAACCGACGGCGGGCGTGGACCCGAAGGCGCGTCGCGATTTTTGGGAGGAGATTCACAAACTCGCCGCCGAAGGACTGACGTTTCTCATCACCACACATTACATGGACGAGGCGTCACGGTGTAACCGGCTCGCTTACATCGCTTATGGCAATCTGCTCGCCCGCGGCACGGTAGCTGAGGTCGTGAAGGCCGGCGGCCTGACCACGTGGGAAGTCTCCGGTGAAAATCTGGCGGCGCTGGCGGACAAAATCCGCAAGTTGCCAGGCGTCGAACAGGTCGTGGCCTTCGGCACCACGCTGCACGTCAGCGGACGCGACGCGGAAAAGTTGCAAGCGGCCGTCGCACCCTTCATGACGGAGGCGCAACGCTGGACAAAAATCGATTCGGGCCTCGAAGACGTGTTCATCAGCCTGATGGAAACCGCGAAGGACAACTTTGCGTGAAGCCATGAAAAACATTCAATATTCAACGCTCAATCTCGAATATCCAATGCCGCTCGCTCCGGGCCTTTGTTGGATGTTGGGCGTTGAAGGTTTGTTGTTGAATGTTACCGAGAGGAATTTTCGATGAACTTCAACTTACAGCGTTTCGTCGCCATCGTGCTGAAGGAGTTCATCCAGATGCGGCGCGACCGGCTGACGTTTGGCATGATGGTCGGCATTCCGATGCTCCAGCTCGTCCTTTTCGGATACGCCATCAACTCGAATCCCAAGCACCTGCCCACGGCGGTTTATGCGGCGGACAATAGCGTGTTCTCGCGCACCATCGTCTGGGGCCTGCGCAACAGCAGCTATTTCGACCTCACGCGCGAGGCTCACGGCCCGGAGGAAATCCAGAACTGGCTTGCCGAAGGCAAAGTGCAGTTTGCCGTGACCGTGCCGGTGGATTTCTCGCGCAAGCTTTTGCGCGGAGAAAAACCGGATTTGCTGCTCGAAGCCGATGCCACCGACCCGTCCGCCGTCGGTTTCGCGCAGGCGGCGGTCAGCCAGCTAGCCACCACCGTCATCAACCGCGACCTCACCGGCCCCCTAGCACGGCTGCAATCCTCCGCCCCACCGTTCAACCTCGTCTCGCACCAGCATTACAATCCCGAAAGCATCAGCCAATATAACATCGTCCCCGGCCTGATGGGCGTGATGCTAACCATGACCATGATCATCATCACGGGCCTCGCCATCACGCGCGAACGCGAACGCGGCACGATGGAAAACCTGCTCTCCACGCCAGTTCATCCCGGCGAAGTCATCGTCGGCAAAATCGTGCCGTATATCATGGTCGGCTACGTGCAGGTGGCGCTGGTGCTGCTAGCGGCGAAATTCCTGTTCGACGTACCGTTCATCGGCAGCGTGCCGCTGCTGGTGGCGCTGACGTTTTTGTTCATCGTGGCGAACCTCGCGGTGGGCATCACCTTCTCGACCATCGCCAAGAACCAGTTGCAGGCGGTGCAGATGGCGTTTTTCTTTTTCCTACCGTCGCTGCTGCTCTCCGGCTACATGTTTCCGTTCCGCGGTATGCCCGGCTGGGCGCAGGACCTCGGCGAATGCCTGCCGCTCACGCATTTCCTGCGCGTCGTGCGCGGCATTTTACTCAAGGGCAACGGTCTGGCCGAGTGCGCGCCGGACCTGTGGCCGATAGCGCTGTTCGTAGTGATAATGCTGGCCATCGGGATCAAACGCTACCGGCAGACGCTGGATTGAACCCGTTACGCAATCGTCGCTCTCCCCGGTTTTGAAAATAAAAAATCACCTCCACGCGGATGCGGATCGAAGAGGCGTTTGATGAATCGCCAGGCAAAGAACTTCAAGAGGTGACGGATTTACTCGGCAAACCAGGCGGCCACCAACATCCTTTACTTTTGACGTTTGGCAGAGGCGGCACGCCTCACCAATCCGTCTCGCGGTAATCTTTCAGGAATTTTCCCCAGATGTGTTCGCCGGTGTTGAAGCCGGCGATGATCGGGTCCAC
>CAIQEI010000036.1 GCA_903870815.1 uncultured Verrucomicrobia subdivision 3 bacterium | reverse complement strand
GCGGACCATCATTCTGGATCACGGTCAAATGATCGCAGACGGGCGGACGGTGGAACTGCTTTCCGACGAAAAACTCATGCTGGCGCACGGTTTGGAACGTCCTCATATTTTGCACCATTTGCATCCGCATTAAGCCGAATCCATGTTTCCGGTAACGCGGGTGGCAAAAGGATTCTGAGTTTGCCCATTTTTTCTGGCTCACCCACCCGTGCCAGGTATGATTTACACCGTTTCAATATTTATGAAGATTCACCGCCGGATATTTTCCGGCTTATTTCTCTGGTCGGCCGCCATCGCCCTGACCGCCGGGCCAGCGTCCGGCGGCACCACCAACGATTACGCGGGCGCGATCTGGGCGTTTGAAGATGTCCGCCCCATCCTGACGGCGGCGGCGGAAATCACGCCGGCAAAATACCCCGACTCCGACACCGCAACGGTCGAGCAAAAATCCGTGCGCGAGTATCGCCCGGACGGCACGGCCGAGGCCCAGGATGAAACCTTCGTTAAAACACTGACCGAAAAAGGCCGGCGGGAAAACCGCACCCTCGGACTATCTTTCACGCTGCCCTATACCAAGGTGGAAGTGGTCAAACTGGAGGTGGTGCACCCGGACGGCACTGCGACGCCGGTGGATGTGGCGGCGAACTCCAAGGAGAGCATCGATGACAGTCAGATGGGGATGAATATTTATGACCCGAACAACATGGTGTTGCAGGTCAACCTGCCCAAGGTGGAGATTGGCGATGTCATCCATTCCATCATCCGCGAGACCACGGAGCGATCCTATATTCCCGGCGAATATGCGGAGGAATCGGTTTTTGAAGGCAGCGGTTATATCCGCCACCTGGCCTACGAAGTTCACGCGCCGGCGGAACGTCCGCTGCGATGTGTCCGGCTGCGGGATGAAATACCCGGCACGGTCACTTATACCAGCGAGACCAACGCGGCCGGCTCGATCACGTATCGCTGGGAAGCGGCCAATGTACCGCGCATGTTCGATGAGCCATCCATGCCGCCCTACGACAATGTCCTGCAGCGCCTGCTCGTCAGCACTTTGCCGGATTGGCCCGCGGTGTCGAAATGGTATTGGAACCTAAGCCGGCCGCATCTCGACGCCACCACGCCGCAGATACAGAAAACCAATGAAGTGCTCACCGCCGGGATGACCAACGACATGGAGAAGATCAAGGCGATATTTTATTACGTCTCCAAAAATATCCGTTACATGGGCCTCACGCCCGAGCAGGACCGGCCCGGCTTCGAACCGCACGACGTGCGGATGACGTTTGAAAAGAATTACGGCGTCTGCCGCGACAAGGCCGCGTTGCTCGTAGCCATGCTGCGCGAAGCGGGCTTAAATGCCTATCCCGTGCTAATCAGCGTCGGCAACAAACGCGACCCGGAAGTGCCCGATCCGGATTTCAATCACGCCATCGTCGGCGTGGAACTGAAGCCGGGGGAATATCTGCTGATGGATCCGACCGACGAAAACACGCGCGAACTGCTGCCGGGCTATGACCGCGACCAGAGCTACCTGGTGTGCCGGCCCGAGGGCGAGAAACTGCTGGTCAGCCCGGTCCAGGCGCCGGAACAAAACCTGATGCGCGTGCAAACCACCGGCCAGTTGGGCGCCAATGGCAGCCTGAAGGCAAAATCGCAACTGTGGTTTGAAGGCGTCAACGACGACGCCTACCGCAACGCCTTCGTGAAGCTGAAGCCCGACGACCTGCGGCGGTTCTTTGAACAGCGCCTCAAGCAGGCGGTGCCGGGCGCGAAACTGAAATCGCTGCAACTGTTCCCGGCCAACATGCTCGACATGTCCTCCGCGTTGCGCGCCGAACTGGAATTTTCCGCGGACGGCCTGATCGCCGACGGTCACGGCAAAGTCATCGTGGCCGTGCCGTGGATCGGCAACCAACTGGGCATCATCAATTTTATCCTTCGGGACACCGGTTTGGAGAAACGGAAGTATCCGCTGCAAACCGGGGAAACCTGCGGACTGGTGGAAACGGTTTCACTCAAACTGGACGACGGATTTACCGGGGCCGTGTCCCTGCCGGCTTGCGCCCCGGTGGAAGACGAATGCCTGGACCTTCATCAAACGTTTACCTGCACCAACCAGACGCTGGCCTGCGGCCGCGATTTCATGCTGAAAACCGTCGAATTCTCGCCCGGGCAATATTTGCAACTCAAGCAGACCTTGAAGGCGATGCAATACGACGGACGCAAAATGCCGGTGCTGGCCCTCGCCGATCACCGGCCCAGCGCGACTCACCCAGCGACCGCCGCAGCCACCAATGCCCCGATCAGCTCCGACGCGTTGATCCTGGAAAGCTCCAAGTCGCTGGCCGTGACCAGTGCGCACACGTCGGTCTATCGGGTCAAATATTCCAAACGCATTTTGAGTTATAACGGCAAAAAACGGGAGGCGGAGTTAAAGCTCGATTTCAATCCCGCCTGCCAGGATATCAAATTGGTCCACGCCGCCTCGGTTTCCCCGACCGGCCAGCGCAAGGAAATTTCCCCGGGCGAAATCAATGTGATGGACGCGGGTTGGAACGGCTCCGCCAAGCGCTATACCGGCGGAAAAATTCTGGTCGCCAACCTGCCCGATGTCGAGATCGGCTCGGTCATTGAGGTGGAATTTGAAATCACCACCAAGCCCGGCAAGCCGTTTCTCGCGGGCATTGAAGCGTTTCAGCTGCCCGATGCGCTGGAGCACAAATCATTTGAGCTGATCGCACCGGCAGGCGTGCAGGTTCAGCGGCTGGTCAGCGGCCCCGATAACATCATCCACAGCGAACCTTCCCTCGCCGGCGGGAAGCAAACCTATCGCTGGCACGCGGACAACGTCAGAGCGCTCCCGGCCGAAATGCAATTGCCGCCGGAATGGACTTATGCCGCGGCCGTGAGCTATTTCGTTGGCGACGCCGACGCTTATTACCGGGAACTCAACCGGTCGCTGCTTGACCGGTCACGGCAAAGCACCCATGCGACGGCGCTGGCCGGGCAGATCACGGCCTCCGCCACCAACCGGCTCGCCGCCGTGCGGGCCATCCGCAATTTCATCGCCCAATCCATCCGCCTCGCCGGACCGGCGTTCACTGAGCTGCCGCTGGCCGAGTTGTCCGCCGCCGACACCACCCTGGCCGAGGGCTATGGCCATCAGGCCGACCGCGCCATCCTGTTCCACGCCATGTTGACGGCCGCCGGCTTCCAACCGGAGTTTGTGTTGGCCTCCGATTTGCCGCCGGTCAAAGGCATCACCAGCGTCGTAAAAAATTTTCCGCTGCCGCAATACTTCCAGGCGCCGCTCGTCCGGGTGGTTGTGGACGGCGAAACCTATTACCTAAATGACACCGACCAATACGCGCAACTGGGCACGACCCCGCACGATGGCCGTCTAGGTCTCGTGCTGGCGAGCCGCACGGGCTGCGAAATCCACGCGACCCAAAATGGCGGGAACCGCACGGAAACCGTTTATACCCTGGCCCTGGCCAATGACGGCCAGACGCGCATCGGCGTGAGCCGTTATTATTACGGTGACGTCTACGGCGAGAAAAACCGGTATTTCTCCGAACTGCCACCGGAGGAACGCCGCCGTTATTTCCAGGAAATTGTGACGCAGACGGCCCAGGGCGCGCGGCCCGTCGGCGGGCTTACGACGCGGTTCGAAAGCTATCCCGGGCTCGAGCAATTCACGGTGGACGTGGATAATTATGCCGTGGTGGATGGCAAATTCCTGTATTTCAACCCGCCGTTCACGCCCTCGCTATTCCCGGCCGGGAGTGACCACCGGTTCCTGCCCTATTTCATTTCCAAGGGCGGCCATGACACCGTTCGCACAGAAATCACGCTGCCGGCAGGCTTCCCCCGGACCATCATCGCGCCCCGAAGCGAAAAACTCCACGCGCCCGGCGGCAGCGCCCGCATTCGCTCAACGGTCACCGCCGGTCGCTGCGTGATCATCGAGGATCTTGATACCACGCCCGCCATCATCCCGGCGGCGGACTATCCGGAACTGGTCCGCCTGGAATCGGCTTTGCGCCGGAAATCGGCGAATGTGGTTCTGCTCGAAAAGGAATGAAGCCTTGACAGTGCCGGCGCCGGTCTGCCGGGCGACTGGAAAAATCTAAAATTTTCCTAACCGGCCAGGGCGTTGTTCACTATCTGCTGCGCTTCGCGAATGATGGTCTGCAAATGCGCCTCGTCGCGGAAGCTCTCGGCATAGATCTTGTAGATGTTTTCTGTGCCCGACGGGCGCGCCGCGAACCAGCCGCTCGCCGTCGTCACCTTCAAGCCGCCGATGGCCGCGTTGTTGCCCGGCGCGCGGGTGAGTTTGGCCGTAATGGCGTCGCCCGCCAGCTTTGATTCTTTCACGGCCTCCGGCGAGAGTTTGGCCAGCTTCGCTTTCTGTTCCGGTGTCGCCGTCGCGTCGATGCGCGTGTAGAATGGCGTGCCGAACTCCGCCGTCAGCGCGCGGAAATGTTCGCCGGGATCCTTGCCGGTGACGGCAGTGATTTCCGCCGCGAGTAAATCCATGATCGGCCCGTCTTTGTCCGTCGTCCACACCGTGCCGTCAAGCCGCAGAAAACTCGCACCCGCGCTTTCCTCACCGCCGAAACCAAATGATCCATCGAAGAGCCCAGGCGCAAACCATTTGAAGCCCACCGGCGTTTCGCATAGACGGCGACCCAGTTTGTTCACCACCCGGTCGATCATGCTGCTGCTGACGAGCGTCTTGCCGATGGCCATGTCCGCTTTCCATTGCGGACGGTGCGTGAGCAGATAGCCAATCGCCACCGCGAGATAATGATTCGGGTTCATCAGGCCGGCGGACGGCGTGACGATGCCGTGCCGGTCGGCGTCCGGATCGTTGGCGAAGGCCACGCGAAATTTGTCCTTGAGCCGGACGAAGCTGGCCATCGCATAGGGACTGGAGCAGTCCATGCGGATTTTGCCATCGTGATCCACCGACATGAACGAGAACGTCGGATCCAGCTTTGGATTCACATTCGTGAGGTCCAATTTGTATAGGGATTGAATCGGCTCCCAGTACGGCAGGGACGCGCCGCCCAGCGGATCCACGCCGAGCTTGATTCCGGCGGCGCGGACCGCCTCCAGATTCACGACGTTCTTTAAATCCTCGACGTACGGCAGGATGAAATCCTGCGGATGCGTGGTCGCCGCCGTCAGCGCGGCCGCGAACGGCACGCGCTTCACCGCAGAATTATTTCCGCGCAGCAACTCGTTGGCCCGCTCCTGCACCCACTTGGTCACGTCGGTGTCTGCGGGACCGCCGTTGGTCGGATTGTATTTAAAGCCGCCGTCCTCCGGCGGATTGTGCGACGGAGTGATGACAATGCCGTCGGCCAGACCCGTCTTCCGGCCGCGATTATGCACGAGAATGGCGCGCGAAATCACCGGCGTCGGCGTCACCCCGTCATCCCGCTGGATGACCGTTTCAATGCCGTTGGCCGCGAGCACTTCCAAAGCGGTGCGCTGCGCGGGCGACGACAGCGCGTGCGTATCCTTTCCCATCTGGAGCGGGCCATCGGTGCCGTGGCTCTTGCGGTAATCGCAAATCGCCTGCGTGATGGCCAGAATGTGGGCCTCGGTGAACGTGCCGTTCAACGAGGAGCCGCGATGACCGCTCGTGCCAAAACTGACCAACTGGTTCGCGTCCGCCACGTCCGGTCGCCGCTCGTAATAATCGCGTTCGAGCCGGGCCAGATCCACGAGCATTGCCTGGGGTGCCGGTTTGCCGGCGAGCGGGGAGATTGCCATAATTATTTTATTGTCCGGCCATGCTACCCGACCCGGTTTCGCGTTCCAAATATCTTTTGCGTGGGAAAGCTTGCGCGGCGTTGACGGGCTAATTTTGATCTCGAACCATATTCCCGGACTTGACGCCGCGGGCATTCGTTCTATTGATTAGTCATGCAACTTGACAAACTCACCCTCAAAGCACAGGAGGCGTTATCGGACGCACAACGGCTTGCGCGGGACCATTCGCACCAGGAAATGGATGGCGAGCATCTGCTGGTCGCCCTGCTCGGCCAGGCCGGGAGTCTCGTGCCGGAATTGCTGGCGCGCATCGGCGTGCCGCCCGCCCGGCTCCAGCCGGATCTGGAAAAAGAACTCGCGCGGCGGCACCAGGTCCAGGGCGGCGGCGATCCTTACGCCGGGCGCGATTTACAAAAGGCGCTCGACGCCGCGCAATCCGAGGCGGGCAAACTCAAGGACGATTACGTCAGCACCGAACATCTGCTGCTCGGCCTGCTCGACGAGGCTAGCCCGTCGCTCAAGAAGATTTTTGCCGCACACGGTCTTAAGCGCGACGCGGTGCTCAAGGCGCTGGCGGAATTGCGCGGCAACCAGCGCGTGACCGACCAGCAGCCGGAAGGAAAATTTCAGGCGCTGGAGAAATACGGTCGCGACCTCACAGCGCTTGCCCGGCAGGGGAAGATTGATCCGGTCATCGGCCGCGACGAGGAAATCCGCCGCGTCATGCAGGTGCTCACGCGCCGCACCAAAAACAATCCCGTGCTCATCGGCGAACCGGGCGTGGGCAAGACCGCCATCGCCGAAGGTCTGGCGCGGCGCATCGTCAGCGGCGATGTCCCCGAATCGCTCAAAAACAAGCGGCTCGTAGCGATGGATTTGAGCGCGATGATCGCCGGCGCAAAGTATCGCGGCGAATTTGAGGACCGGCTCAAGGCGTTCCTCAAGGAGATCACCGCGAGTGAAGGGGAAATTATTTTGTTCATTGACGAACTGCACACCATCGTCGGCGCGGGCGCAGCGGAAGGCGCTACGGACGCCGCGAATATCATGAAGCCGCAGCTCGCGCGCGGCGAACTACGGTGCGTGGGCGCGACAACGCTGGACGAATATCGCAAACACATCGAGAAAGATCCGGCTCTCGAACGCCGCTTCCAGCCGGTGCAGGTGAACGAGCCGACGGTCGAGGCGACCATCGCGATTTTGCGCGGGTTGAAGGAGCGTTACGAGGTGCACCACGGCGTGCGCATCCAGGATTCCGCGCTCGTGGCGGCGGCGACGT
Source organism: uncultured Verrucomicrobia subdivision 3 bacterium (assembly GCA_903870815.1). Lineage (GTDB taxonomy): Bacteria > Verrucomicrobiota > Verrucomicrobiia > Limisphaerales > UBA11358 > UBA11358. The sequence continues at coordinate 5,858 of CAIQEI010000036.1, read as the reverse complement.
TGTCGCATCGCTACATAACCGACCGGTTTCTGCCGGACAAGGCGATTGATCTCGTGGATGAGGCGGCCTCGCGCATCAAGATGGAGTTGGATTCCAAGCCGACCGAACTGGACCAGCTTGACCGGCAGATTTTGCAATTGGAAATCGAGCGCACGTCGCTCGCGAAAGAGAAGGACGCGGCGAGCAAGGAACGGCTCAAGCTTATTGACAAACAAGTTGCGAACCTGAAGGACAAATCCAAAGCGCTCACCGCGCAATGGCAGAATGAGAAGACGGCGGTCAACGCCGTCAGCATCGTGCAATCCCAATTGGAGCAGGCGAAAATTGAATTGGAAAAGGCGCAGCGCGCGGGCGATTTATCGAAGTCGGCGGAGGTCCAATACGGCAAGATTCCTGATTTGGAAAAAAAACTGGCGAAGCTGGAAAGCGCCGCCGACGCATCGCCTACAGCCAAAACCGGACAAAATGCCCGACCCACCCTGCTCCGCCAGGAAGTCACCGACGAGGACATTGCCAAGGTCGTTGCGGCGTGGACGCACATTCCCGTTTCGCGGATGCTGGAAGGCGAGCGCGAAAAGCTGCTTAAGATGGAGGAGCGTTTGCAGCAGCGCATCATCGGGCAGGAGCCGGCGATCACCGCCGTGTCCAATGCCGTGCGCCGTTCGCGCAGCGGGTTGCAAGACCCGAACCGACCCATCGGGTCCTTCATTTTTCTCGGCCCCACCGGCGTGGGCAAAACCGAGACCGCCCGCGCGCTGGCGGAATTTCTCTTTGACGACGAGAGCGCCATGATTCGGATCGACATGAGCGAATACATGGAGAAGCACACCGTCGCGCGGCTCATCGGCGCGCCGCCCGGCTACGTCGGCTATGAGGAAGGCGGGCAACTCAGCGAGGCCGTGCGCCGCAAGCCGTATTCGGTGATTCTATTCGACGAAATCGAGAAGGCCCACTCCGACGTTTTCAATTTGCTGCTCCAGGTGCTCGACGATGGCCGGCTCACGGACGGCCAGGGCCGCACGGTGGATTTCAAGAACACCATCGTCATCATGACCAGCAACCTCGGGTCGCCGATCATCCAGGAATATTTTATGGATGGGCACACGGACAAGGCCGCGCATCAGGCGATGGAGGACAAGGTGCTGGCCGAGTTAAAAAAACATTTCCGCCCGGAATTCCTGAACCGCGTAGACGACGTCATCATTTTCCAAAGCCTCGACGAAAGCGAACTGGCGCGCATCGTGGACATCCAGTTGGGGCGATTGGACCAGCGCCTCGCGCAGCAGAATCTCACGCTCGACGTGGATGCGACCGCGAAGCAGCTGCTCGCCAGCGAGGGCTACGATCCGCAGTTCGGCGCGCGTCCACTCAAGCGCGCCATCCAGGAACATCTGCTCGACCCGCTGGCCACGAAGCTGCTGGCCGGAGATTTCAAGCCGGGCGACAAAATCAAAGTGACCGCGCAGGACGGGAAAATGATTTTCCTTCGGAAATAATATTTGATGGAAAGGCTCTATTCCTGGTCGGTCACCGTGTCGTGGAACTTGAGAATATCACCCTTTTCGCCTTTGAGTTCGGCTTCCTTGAACTTGATGGCGGTGCGCGGATGCTGGTTTAACATGCCGGTGAGCAGGTACGGCAGGTCGTAACCCCAGAGCAGTTTCGCGCGCATCGGCTCGATGTGATTCTGCACGCAGTCGAGCACGGGGCGCAGCTCGTATTTCGGGTTGTGCAGAAAGGCGAGCAGCAGTTCCATCGGGCAATTGCCCGCGCCGCGACCCAGGCCGGCGATGGTGGCGTCGAGAAAATTCGCGCCTTCGATGATGCCCTCAATCGTGTTGGCGAAGGCGAGCTGCAGGTTGTTGTGCATGTGGACGCCCACCTCCTTGCCGGACGACTGGCAGTAGCCGAGATATTTTTTTACGAGTTCATGGACGCGCTCGCTGTAAAAGGCGCCGAAGCTGTCCACCACGTAGATCGCCTTGGCCTCGGATTTCGCCAGCATTTCCAACCCTTCGTTCAACTCGGCGTCGGGAATCGTCGAGGCCGCCATGAGGTTGACCGTGGTTTCATAACCCTGGTCGTGCGCATGCTTGACCATGTCCAGCGCGGTCGGAATCTGGTGGATGTAGGTTGCCACGCGGATCATGTCCAGGACGGAATCTTTCTTCGGCGGAATGTCGTCGTGATAATCGCAGCGCTCGGCGTCGGCCATGACGCACAATTTCAGGCTGCCCGGGTTGTCGCCGACGATCCGGCGCAGGGTTTCCTCGGTGCAATATTTCCAATCCCCGTGTTCGCCGGCTTTGATGCCTTTGCGCGAGGCCTTATAGCCGAGTTCCATGTAATCCACGCCGGCGGCGACGCACGTGTCGTACACCAGCTTCACGGTCTGGTCCGCGAAATGGTGGTTGTTCATCAAGCCGCCGTCGCGGATCGTGCAATCCACGACCTTAATCTCGGGCCGGTAGGAGAGCCAGCGGCTGGTGGCATTGTCTTTGGTGGATTTGGCGTTTTTCATTTTATTCGTCGGGTGACGCGGACATTGTTCCTCAAAACCACGGTCCAGGGATAGAATAAACTGTTCAAAATGCTTTACCGGTTTTGCTGCGGCCGAGGCCAAGAAAAGTTGAGCCCCGCCCGCCGCCGCATCCGACCTCCGGCAACGGATTATTTTGCTCCGACTGCAAAAAAAGCCACAGGCGTTGCGATGCCATCGGGATAAAACACCTCTGTTCCTTGCAAAATTCGGGCTTTCTGTGATTGGCATTGCCTTTGCTTAAACAAATCTGGTTGTGGTTTTGGGTGGGGAACCGCGAGGCAGTGGTCGCCATTTTTGGGGAACTGGTGGCCGGCTGTTGCGCGGTGAAAACGCCAAGGAACACATCGCACGCGCCCGTCGGATTTGACTGGAGTATGTACCGCGCATGATCAAGGAGGCGGCGGTCGGCTTCAGCCGGACAGACGCGGCGCGTGCGTGTAACCGGTGAATTTCATGTCCGTCCTGCCGTAGCTCAAGCTTCTCGTCGTGACAGCGCGCGCTGCCTAGTTTAATTTCCGCGGATGGAAAATCCGACCCTGACTCTCGGCCATTCGCCCGACCCGGACGATGCCTTCATGTTTTACGCGCTCGCGAAGGAGCTCATCCCCACGCACGGCTTTCATTTTCAGCATATCCTGCAGGACATCCAGACCCTGAACGAGCGGGCCACACGCGGTGAATTGGACATCTCCGCGGTCAGCATTCATGCCTACGCCTACGTCTCCAACCAATACGCCCTGCTCCCCAGCGGTGCGAGCATGGGTGACGGCTACGGTCCGATGCTCGTGGCCAGACAGAAATTCTCCCGCGAAGAAATCCTGAAAAAGAAAATCGCGGTGCCCGGCACCATGACCAGCGCTTTTTTGGCCTTGCAACTCTGGCTCGGCAGGCCCGCGAAGGAATTGGATTACGTCGTCGTGCCCTTCGACCAGATTTTCGCCGCCGTGAAAAACGGCGTCGCTGAGATCGGCCTGATCATTCACGAAGGCCAGCTCACCTATCAGAACGAGGGGCTCGTCGTCTGCACAGACCTCGGCGTCTGGTGGGGCCAGCAAAACGACGGCCTGCCCCTGCCCCTCGGCGGCAATGTTATCCACAAGAAGTTCGATCTCGGCACGCGCAAGCAGATCTCCGACGTCCTCACTGCCAGCATCCGGTTCAGCCTCGATCACCGTCCCGAAGCCGTGCAGCACGCGCTGCAATACGCCCGCGATATGGGCCGCGACCTTGCGGACAAATTCGTCGGCATGTACGTCAACCACTGGACGCTCGATTATGGCGACAAGGGCCGCGAGAGCATCCGCCGGTTCCTCGGCCAGGCCTTCGAGCGCGGCCTGCTTCCGCACCGGCAGGAGCTGGAGTTTGTGGTTTAGCGGCTCAAATTTGGCATTGTCAGCCGGCGCGCCTCTGCTAGACTTCATGTTCCTCGTCATCGGTCATTTGGCCGGCGATGGGGCAAACGGCCTGAAATTCCCGTTCGCGTGGACGGGGAGCGGCCACAATAACATTAAACAAAATCCTGTGTTCCGCAGGATGCCTTGAATTGATTCAAGGTGATAACCAAAGGAAAATCGCAAACATGAGCACTATCGGAGTAAAAGAACTGCTGGAAGCCGGCGTCCATTTTGGACATCAGACGAAACGTTGGAACCCGAAGATGAAACCCTTCATCTTTGACGCGCGCAACGGCATTCACATCATCGACCTGAGCAAGACCGAGGCGCAGCTCGAAGCCGCCTTGACCTACCTCGCCAATTCCGTCCGCAAAGGCGGCAAGATTTTGTTCGTTGGCACCAAAAAACAGGCACAGATCTGCGTCAAGGAAACCGCCAAGGAAACCGGCCAGATGTTTGTTGTGGAGCGCTGGCTCGGCGGCACCCTGACCAATTTCGTTACCGTCAAGACCTCCATCAAGCGCCTCAAGGAAATTGAGCGTTGGGATACCGACGGCACCCTGGCCACTTACGGCAAGCAGGAACAGGCGGTTATCCGCCGCGAAGGCGCGCGTTTGAACAAGTATTTTGACGGCCTCCGCGACTTGGACAAGATGCCCGCCGCCCTCTTCGTCGTCGACGTGAAGCGCGAGCACAACGCCGTCTCCGAAGCCAAAAAACTCGGCATCCCCGTCGTGGCGCTGGTGGATACGAACTGCGATCCTGAAGACGCCGATTATCCGATCGCCGCGAACGACGACGCCATCCGCTCCGTGCGGCTGCTGCTCGGCGCCGTGTCGCAGGCCATTACCCAGGCCCGGGCGGAATTTGAATCCAAGAAATCCCGCCGGGTGAATGAGGACGCCGCCCCGGCCGAAGTGGCCGCCGCGCCGGCTGAAGCCGCCGCTCCGGTGGTCGCCTGATTCTGATTTAATCTGGCGGACGGAATGAACTCATTTCCGTCCGCCGCAACTTTTAACTTTATGGCTGAAATTACTGCTGCAAATGTAGGCAAGCTCCGTGAGATGACGGGCGTGGGCATGATGGAATGCAAAAAGGCGCTCGTCGAAGCGAAAGGCGATATCGAGGCCGCCGTGGACCTGCTCCGCAAATCCGGCGCCGCGAGCGCCGCGAAGAAAGCGACCCGTGAAGCCCGCGAAGGCGTCATCGCCCAGCACCTCGCGCCCGGCGGCAAATCCGGCGTGCTCGTGGAAGTGAACTGCGAGACCGACTTCGTCGCCCGCAACGACGCCTTCCGCGCCTTCGCCGACGAGATCGCGAAGAAAATCGCGGTTGACGCCAGCGCCAGCTTGGAAGCCGACCGCGAAGCCGCCGTTGGCAAAATGGGCGAGAACATCAAAATCACCCGCCACGCGCGGTTGGAAGTTTCCGGCAACGGCCTCGTTGCGGCTTATATCCACACCGGCGCCAAAGTCGGCGTCCTCGTGGAAGTAGGCGCGGCCAAGGCCGAAACCACGGCGAAGGACGAATTCAAGCAGCTCGTAAAGGACATCACGCTCCAGATCGCCGCCGGCTTCCCGCACGTCGTCTCCCGCGAAAACGTTGCGCCCGCCGTCATCGCCAAGGAACGCGAGATCGCCGCCAACTCTGACCGGTTGAAAGGCAAGCCTGCCGCCGCGATGGAAAAAATTCTGGCCGGCGTTCTGGAAAAATTCTTCCAGACCTACTGCCTCGTGGATCAGGGCTTTGTGAAGCGCAATTCCGAAGTCAGCGTGAAGGAACACGTCGCGCAGATTTCCAAGCAACTGGGCGACGAAATCACCATCCGCCGCTTCGTCCGCTTCCAAGTGGGTGAAGCCACGGCTTGAGTCAGCCACCTCCGGCTTAGCCCCAACAGCGCAGGGGCTAAGCCGGAAGCGTAG
>CAIQEI010000035.1 GCA_903870815.1 uncultured Verrucomicrobia subdivision 3 bacterium | reverse complement strand
GCGCGAACGAGGAAATCCGATGAGGCCTTGCTGGAGGAATACGGCGAGTTCGGCGCGTAAGGCGTCGTCTCCGTGAACAAGCCCGTGGCCCCGAGCGAGCCATAGACCTCGTCAGTCGAGACATGATGAAACTTTTTGTCATCGAAGTTGCCATTCCAAAATCCGCGACAAGCTTCGAGCAGATTGAACGTGCCGAGGATGTTCGTCGTGATGAAATCGCCCGGCCCGGTGATGGACCGGTCCACGTGCGACTCCGCCGCGAGGTGCATGACGTGGGTGATGGCGTGCCGCTCGACGACTTGGAGGGTCGCCGCCTTGTCGCGCAAATCTACCTTCTCGAAAATATATTTCGGATGACCGGCAACTTTCTCCAGATTTTCCAGACGGCCGGCATACGTCAGACAGTCGAGGTTGACGAGCTTCGTGACCCTCGCATCGTCAATGATGTGCTGGATTAAATTCGACCCGATAAAGCCCGCACCGCCAGTGATCAACAAGTTCATGGTTGAGAGTTGAAAATTATTCCGGCTTCCAGTTCTTGAGCGAATCTTCCAGCGCTTCCTCCACGCCGCGAATCTTCACGCCGGCCGCGAGCAGCTTGGAAACATCCATGACGCAGTTGGAACGGGGCGTCTTAGCAGCGACCTGGTAAAACTCCTCATCGTTTCTCCAAAACTCAAACTTCCGCGGCGGCTTAAGAAACTTTTCGATCAGTTCCACAACGTGCCGCGTGGTCACGAAGCCGGGGTTGGTCACGTTGTAGATGCCAAACGGCGCGCGCCGCTCCCAAAGGTCGAGACAAGCCCTGACGAAATCCGCACGGTGCGAAATCGAGTTCACATTCTCATAGACCTTCGAGTAGCGCTGCACCTTGCTCAGGTAATTTCGTTTGCTGTCAAATTCGTCGAAGGGAATCCGCAGCCGCCAAATGTAGCTCTGACCGAGGCCGGTCATGGCTTCCTCGCCCAGCGCCTTGGTACCGCTATAGAAACTGCACGGCTGGTCGCGAAAAGAGAAATTGGGCGGGTCCGCCTCATTGAAGCCCAGGATGGCAGGCGACTTGGCTTCCGCGAGCGCGTGGAACTCCGGCTTCGTCATGTCCTTCTCGACGCGCACGTCGCCATTCGTGGAGATTTTTGCACCGCTGAAAATGCAGCCGCTCGAAACGTGCCCCCAGGGAATATTCGCCGCCGCGCAGGCGTGGGCGATGGTTTGGGGCAGCAACGTATTGCCGGCGAGCGTGCCCGCCCGGTCGAGTTCACAGGCGTCCACGTTCGGCTTGCCGGTGTAGCCGGCGGCATTGACAACGAACGCCGGCTGCTTCGCATTGAGATAATCCAGCAGGACATCGAACCGCGAATAATCCAGCTGCGCGCGCGCGAGGGGGAGGAACACTTTTTTGCGCCGCTGCAATTCCACAGCAAACGCTTCGCCGATATAGCCGGATGCGCCGAGGAGTAAAATCATAAATTGGAATTCCTTGTACTTTGAAACCGCGGATTACGCGGTTTTTCAAATTGAAGATCAGGAACACTGCCCAACACAAGCCGCTTCCATTCCAGCGAGCGGCAACCAAAATTTATGATCAGCCCAACTTCCAAGCTAGTGATTTTCAAATAATTGATCATTTGCGCTTCCTCAATCGGACCGATTTCCCGAATCGCCTTCAAATCAACCACGACCTTCGCATCCGCTATTAGATCGGGGATATACGGATGCCGCAGAATGATGTCCTTGTACGCGATGCGGTGCGGTTTCTGGCGGACAAAGGTAATTCCTGCCAGCTTCAATTCATGCTCGAACGCTTCCTGATAAATCGCCTCCAAAAATCCGCAGCCGAGTTCCCGATGAACCTCCATGGCGGCGCCAATAATTCGTCCGGTCAGATCTTTGTGCAGGAGTTCCATTAAATCCGCGTAATCCGTGGTTAAATTTTCATCCGTTTCGCCTCGGCCAAAACCTCATTTTCCAGATAGGCGCGGTATTCGCAGTTCGGCATCGCGCCGACTATCACTTCCAGTTGGGCCAGCGGGACAAAACCCTGCCGGAAGGCCGCCTCCTCCGGGCAGCCGATCTTGATCCCCGCGCGTTTTTCAATCGTCTGCACATAGGCACTCGCCTCGTGCAGGCTGCTGCTCGTACCGGCGTCCAGCCAGGCGAAGCCGCGCGGCAGCCGCTGCACCCGCAGCGACCCGCGCCGCAGGTATTCCACGTTCACCGCGGTGATCTCCAGCTCGCCGCGCGCCGACGGCTTGAGGTTTTTAGTGATGCGGACCACCTCATTGTCAAAAATGTAAAGGCCCGGCACCGCGTAGTTGCTCTTTGGCTGCTTGGGCTTCTCCTCGATGGAAACGGCCCGGCCATCCGCGCCGAATTCCACCACGCCGTAGCGTTCCGGATCGTTGACGTGATAACCAAAAATCGTCGCGCCCGATTTAAACTCCGCAAACGCGCGCTGGAAGGTGTCGCCGCCGTAGAAAATGTTATCGCCGAGGATCAGCGTCACGCAATCCGACCCGATGAAGCTCTCCGCGATCAGAAACGCCTGCGCGATGCCGGCGGGTTTGGCTTGCTCGCGATACTCAATGGAGACCCCAAACTGGCGGCCGTCGCCGAGGAGCTGCCGGAAGCGAGGCAGGTCCTGCGGCGTGGAAATGAGGCAAAGCTCGCGGATACCGCCCTCGATGAGCGTCGTAAGCGGATAATAAACCATCGGCTTGTCATAAACCGGCTGGAGCTGCTTGCTCGCCACGAGGGTGAGCGGATACAGCCGCGAACCGGCGCCGCCGGCGAGGATGATGCCTTTCATTTAGGCGACAGCGTAAAATTTGCCGGGCTATTTCGCCAACAAAAAAGCCGCGTTTCTCAACGCGGCTTGAAAGTAATTCCGGTTCAACTCGCCACCGCGCCCTCGGTGGCCGGCTTCTGGCTGAACACCAGCTTGTCCTTGCCGGCGGTGACCTGAATCAAATCGCCTTCATGCAGCGCGCCCTTGAGAATCTCCTCGGCCAGCGGGTCCTCGAAGAAGCGTTCCACGGCACGGCGCATCGGGCGCGCGCCATATTGCGGGTCGTAGCCTTTCTCCACGAGAAATTCCTTCGCCTTGTCGTCGAGTTCCAGCTTGAGGTTTTTCTTCCGCAGCCGTTCCAAAACTTTTTCAACCTCGAGACTCAAAATCTGGATGAGATCGGGCTTGGTGAACGAACGGAACACGATCAGGTCATCCAAACGGTTCAGGAACTCGGGCCGGAAAATCTTCTTGGCCTCCTCCAAAACACGCTCACGGGCTTTTTCGTAGCTGCTCTCGTCGGTGATGGGCGCGAATCCGAGCGTGGACGATTTACGGATGGTGTCCGAGCCGACATTCGTCGTCATCAGGATGATCGTATTGCGGAAATTCACGATGCGGCCCATGCTATCAGTCAATTTTCCCTCCTCCAGAATCTGGAGCAACATGTTCCAAACGTCGGGATGCGCCTTTTCGATTTCGTCAAACAGGACGACGGAATATGGATTGCGTCGCACCTTCTCGGTTAGCTGACCGCCTTCCTCATAGCCGACATAACCGGGCGGCGAACCCACGAGGCGCGAGACGTTGAACTTCTCCATGTATTCGCTCATGTCCAATTGAATGAGAGATTTCGTGTCGCCGAACATCTGCTCGGCGAGCGTCTTGGCCAGCAACGTCTTGCCGACACCGGTCGGGCCGAGCAGCAGAAACGTGCCGATGGGCCGGCGCGGATCTTTTAGGTCCGCGCGCGAACGCTTGAGCGCCTTGCACAGCGCGGAGACCGCTTCGCGCTGGCCGACGACAACTTTTTCCATCTCGTTCTCAACCGTGAGCAGGCGGGACATCTCGTCCTGCCCCATGCGCCGGAGCGGAATACCGGTCCACTTGGCAACGACATGCAAAATCTCCTCCTCGCCCACGACGACGCGCTTTTCGTCGCCTTTGGCGCGCCATTCCTTGAGCAGGGTTTCCAGTTTTTCCTTCGCCTGTTTTTCCTGGTCGCGCATCTTGGCCGCGCCCTCGAAATCCTGGTTCTTGATCGCACCTTCCTTTTTGCCTTTGACGACTTCGATCTCAGCCTCCATCGCCTTGATCTCGGGCGGCCGCGTCATGGTGCTGATGCGGGCGCGCGAACCGGCCTCGTCCAGCACATCAATCGCCTTGTCCGGCAAAAACCGGTCGGTGATGTAGCGGTCGGACAGCTTCACCGAAGCCTCGACGGCGGAGTCGGTGAACTCCGCCTTGTGATGCTCCTCGTATTTGTGGCGAAGCCCCTTCAAAATCGCGATCGCGTCCTCAATCGAAGGCGCCTCGACCTTCACCGACTGGAACCGGCGCTCCAGCGCGGCGTCCTTCTCGATGTATTTGCGATATTCGTTCATCGTGGTGGCGCCGACACATTGCATCTCACCGCGCGAGAGCGCGGGCTTGATGATATTGCTCGTGTCCATCGTGCCTTCGGCGGAACCGGCGCCGACGATGGTGTGCAATTCGTCGATGAAGAGAATGACGTTCTTCGCGCGGCGGATTTCATCCATCACCGCCTTGATACGCTCCTCGAACTGGCCGCGATATTTGGTGCCGGCGACCATCAGCGCCAGGTCGAGCGTGATGACGCGCTTGCTGAGCAGAATTTCGGGCACGTTGCCGGCCGCGATTTCCTGGGCCAGACCTTCGACGATGGCCGTCTTGCCCACGCCCGCTTCGCCGAGCAGAACCGGATTATTTTTGGTGCGGCGGCAAAGGATCTGGATGACGCGCTCGATTTCATTTTTGCGGCCGATGACCGGGTCCATGTCGCCCTTGCGCGCGATTTCCGTGAGGTCGCGGCCGAAAGCCTTGAGCGCCGGCGTCTTGACCTCGCCTTTCTTCTCACCGGCGGCGGCCGGTTTTTCAGGGGCCGGCTCGCCCGGCTGAGCTTCCTCGCTCGGCGCCGCGGCAAAATTCGGGTCCAACTCCTTCAGTATTTCCTGGCGCGCCTGCTCGATATCCACGTCCAGCGCACGCAACACCTTCGCCGCGACGCCGTCGCCCTCGCGGAGCAGGCCAAGCAGCAGATGCTCGGTGCCGACGTAGGTGTGGTTGAGATTTTTCGCCTCCTTCTGCGCGAGCGCGATGACTTTTTTCACGCGCGGCGTGTAGGGGATGTTGCCGATCATTTTCTGATCCGGACCAGTGCCGACCTGTTTCTCAACTTCCATGCGGACGGATTCCAAGTCCAGCCCCAGCTTCTGAAGCACATTCACGGCGACGCCCTGCCCCAGCTTGATCAGGCCGAGCAACAGGTGTTCCGTGCCCAGAAAGTTGTGGTTCAGGCGGTCGGCTTCCTTGCGGGCCAGCGCGAGCACCTGCTGCGCGCGCGGCGTAAAATTACTCATGGCTTCATCGCTCATAATGGTAACATATTGCTACGAGTCGGGTGATTTGTCCAACGCCAACCGGAAAAAATCTGTCAGCCAGGTGCTCAGGGAGGAAAATTATTTCAGCAAGGGCGAGTCGGCCGGGCGCTCGACGAAGTGCAGCAGGTTCCCCTCGGCGTCCTCAAAGAACAACACTTTGCCGCCGCCCGCCGCCGGCCGGATTTCCTCCGTGAATTTCACCCCGCGGGATTCCAGTTCCGCCTTCGCCGCGTCCAGCGACGGCACGCGCAGCGCCAGATGGCGGAAACCGGCGAGTTTGTTATTCCCGCGTTCCGCCAGCAACGCGTCGGCCTGGAAAATTTCAAACCACACCTGGCCCAGCGAAATCAGGAACGTGGGCGGCGTCTGGCCGTTGTTGAAAATTTCCCGGGCGCCTAGCACCTGTTCGTACCAGCTTTTCAAGGCAACGGGATTGGCGGCGGGAATGGCGATATGTTCGACGGCAATATTCATGGCCAATGAATTAGCCCATTCATTTCGACCGGGCAATCATTGAATCACTGACTGCGGTCGCAGGGCGTTTCAGGAATTTTCAAAGCCCGATTCCCCCCATGACCCAGACAGGCGAGACGCACTGAGCTACCCTTGGCGCTTCCGGTTTGCCAAGGCGGCGATTGTGCGTCACACTGTCGTTTCGAGCATGAACAAACGGTTTTACATCACCACGGCGATCGATTACGTGAACGGCCAGCCGCATCTCGGCCACGCCTACGAGAAGATCATCGCGGACGTCATCGCGCGGGCGCGGCGGAGCCTCGGCCAGGAGGTCTTCTTCCTGACCGGCCTGGATGAGCACGGGCAAAAGGTACAGCAGGCGGCCCAGGCGGAGCGCAAGAATCCCCAGGAGTATTGCGATGCGCTGGCGGCGGACTGGCAGGCGTTCGCCCGCAAGCTGGAGCTGACGAATGACGATTTCGTCCGCACGACGCAGCCGCGCCACAAGGCGTTCGTGCAGGCGAAGCTGGCCCAACTCCACGCGGCCGGGCATTTCTACCGGGCCACGTACACGGGCTATTATTCCACCAAAGAGGAGACGTTCCTCACGGAGAAGGACCGCCTGCCGGATGGCACGTTCGACGCCAGCTACGGCGAGGTGGTGGAGCTCAAGGAGGATAATTATTATTTCAAGCTCGGCGCGCAGCAGCAGTGGCTGATTGACACGATCGAGGCGAACCCGGAGTTCATCGCGCCTTCGTATCGGCGCAACGAGGTGCTGGGTTTTCTCAAAAACAACAAGCTGGAGGACCTGTGCATTTCGCGGCCGCTGGCGCGGCTGAACTGGGGCATCCCCCTGCCCTTCGACCCGGAGTTCGTGACGTACGTATGGTTCGACGCGCTGGTGAACTATGCGAGCATCGCAGACGCACATCCGGACCTGGGCCTCTGGCCGGCGGACATCCACGTCATCGGCAAGGACATCGTGAAGTTCCATGCGGTTTATTGGCCGATCATGCTCAAGGCGATGGGCCTGCCGCTGCCGAAGCAGATCCTCGTCCATGGCTGGTGGCAGAAGGACGGCGCCAAAATTGCCAAGAGCACGGGCAACGTGGTTGATCCGGTTGCGGTCATCAACGAATGGGGCGTGGACGCCCTGCGCTTTTACGTGTTGCGCGAGCTGGACATCGGCCCGGACGGCAACTGGACGGACGCCGGGTTCCGCTCGCGTTATCAGGCGGAGCTGGCGAACGGCCTGGGCAATCTGGTCAACCGCTCGCTCTCGATGCTGAAGCGTTATCGCAACGGCATCGTGCCAGCGCGGGCCAACGAGCTGGCGGCGGACGCGGCCAGGGCCGCGGATGAAACCCGCGCGCTGTTCAGGCAGAGCCAGCTGCAAGCCGCGCTGCAAAGCATCTGGGGCCTGGTCAATCGCGCGAACAAATTCGTGGATGAAACCGCGCCGTTCAAGCTGGCCAAGGACCCAGCGCAGGCGCAGCGGCTGGATGAGGTGCTCTATAACCTCGCCGAGACGTGCCGCGTGCTGGCGGTGTTGCTGTGGCCGTTCCTGCCCGGCACGGCGACGAAGATCTACGCGCAGCTCGGCCTGACGGGTTCGCCGGACAAACTCGCCGAGGCGACGTGGGGCGGATTGCCGGCCGGTCACACGATTGGCGAGCCGGCTCCGCTGTTCCCGCGCAAGGATGTTTGAGCGCAAAGGCGCAAAGGCGCGGAGCACCGCAACGATTTCCGGAAGCCCGTCACGAACGGGTTGCGAAAAGCCTGAAACCGGCTAAAGTTTCCCCATGAGACTGCTCGCCGCCAAAGAAGAACAATTCCTCACTGACGCCAAGGGCAAACGCACCGGCGTGGTGCTGGATTTGCAGACCTACGAACAGCTCCGCGCCGCCGAGGAGGAACTAGCCGAAATCCGAGCCTATGACGCGCTGCAGGACCGCGCGCATTCAGAAATCGCCGCCGGTCAGTTCGCCACGCTTTCGTCATACCGCGCGGGTCGCAAGCGCAAGGCGAAATGAAATTTCAAATCATCCTGCCCAAATCGGTACAGAAAGAACTGGATCGTTTGCCGGATGAACTGGCCAGCCGGATTCTAACACGGCTGGCGGGATTGGAAACCAACCCGCGTCCGGCGGACGTGAAGAAACTCAAAGGCCGCGCCGCGTGGCGGATTCGGGTGGGCGATTACCGGGTGATTTACGAAATCCACGATCGCGTCTTGCAAATCATCGTCATCACCGTCGGCCACCGGCGGGAAATCTATCGCTGAACTTATTACCGCCATGCCTCGCCGCCGACGCTGAAACCCAAAACCGCGCTTCCGCACGGAGCGAATGGGCCAGAAATTGTTCGTGGTTAGGGTGGGCAAATTGGTGAAGATCAAGTTCCCGAGGGCTTCGGCGCGGTTGGTGACCGGCGGCATCCAGGTTTTCAACTTCCGGTTAACCCATAATTTGCCTTTCCACAACCTGCGCTTGCAACACCCTCCCGGCGTGATAAAGGGTCGGACGACAACGACAGCGACAACCCGTCCAGAAAACTCCGTTTGCACTTTGGGGAAGGCCGGCTAAATTGAATTCATGAAGTGGAGCTTAATCGCCCTGTTTTTGGCCACCGCCGTCATCTCTGGCTGCAAAAGCACGCCGCCGGTGGACTGGAACGGGCGCGTCGGGACCTACACTTATGACCAGGCGGTGACCGACCTCGGGCCGCCGGATAAACAAGCCAAGCTCACGGACGGCTATACCATCGCCGAATGGATCACCCGGCGCAGCAGCAGCGGTTTAAGCATCGGCACAGGATTTTTCTCGGGCGGCGGCGGGAACGGCGTTGGCCTTGGAGTTGGCGCCGGTCAAAGCGTCGGGACGAGTTACTACGACAAAACCCTCAAACTGACGTTCGGCACCAACAGCGTGCTCACCTCGTGGTCGAAAAACTAAGACCGGTCTAAAAATTGCGTGAGGCTGATTGCCAGGCGGGTTGGGATTGATGTATGGGCATTGATGCTACCG
>CAIQEI010000034.1 GCA_903870815.1 uncultured Verrucomicrobia subdivision 3 bacterium | reverse complement strand
ATGCCGGACGCGAGTCGGGTGCCGCAATTTACGGAGCGCCTTGGCCTCGATCTGGCGGATGCGTTCGCGCGTTACGTTATACATCTTGCCGATTTCCTCGAGCGTGCGCTCGTAGCCGTCGGCCAGGCCGAAACGCATTTCGAGAATCTTCCGCTCGCGCTCGGTCAAGGTCGTCAGCACATCGCTCAATTTCTCGCGGAGCAGGCTGTAGCTGGTCACGTCGGACGGATTTTCCGCCGACTTGTCCTCGATGAAATCACCGACGCTCACGTCGCCGTCGTCGCCGACGGGTGCGTGCAGGGAAACCGGCTGTTGCGCCATCTTGAGCAGCGCATGGATGCGCGCCACGGGCATGTGCATTTCGTCGGCCAGTTCTTCCGGCGTCGGTTCCCGGCCCAGTTCCTGCGTGAGCTGCTTCTGCGCGCGCCAGAGCTTGTTCATGATTTCAATCATGTGCACCGGGATGCGGATGGTCCGCGCCTGGTCCGCGATGGAGCGCGTGATGGCCTGGCGGATCCACCAGATGGCATAAGTGGAAAACTTGTAGCCGCGCCGGTACTCGAACTTCTCGACGCCCTTCATCAGGCCGATATTGCCTTCCTGAATCAGGTCCAGAAACGACTGGCCGCGGTTGGTGTATTTTTTGGCGACAGAAACCACCAGGCGCAAGTTGGCCTCGGCCATGTGCGTCTTGGCCTTGAGCCCGCGGTCGGCCGCGGCTTTCAAGGCCTTGAACGCCTTCAAAAACTCCTCCCGCGGCAGGCGCACAAATTGTTCCAGCGTGGCGATTTTCTGCTGCTCGGCCTCGACCGCGGCGCGCCGTTCCGCGGTGTTGCGCTGGGTCTCCAGTTCCGCCAGCCGGCGGATGCCAGCCTGGAATTTTTCGTGGATGTTGCCGGCCACGACGATCATTTCCTCGACGACTTTCTGCTTGTAGAAAAATTTCTGGAAGGTCTCCTGGAGCTTCGCGCTCATTTTTTTCAGTTCGCGTTCCAGCTTTTCCTTGCGTCCTTTCTGCTGCGCCTTCTGCCAGGCAAAATATTTCGCGTCCACGTTGGCGTCCATCGTGTGGACCTTCTTGATGAGCTTGCGCAAATCCTTCAGGTGGCCTTCCCGGTTGGCGATCTTCTTGTCCACGATCACTCGGTCAAATCGCTCCTTGGGGGGGTCGGACAAAATCTTTTCCGCAATGGCGATGTGTTCCTTGGCCGTGAAGCCGAGGTTGTAGACGATGTGCTTCATCTCCACTTCCGCGTCCTCAATCTTCTTGCAGATCTCAACTTCCTGTTCGCGCGTGAGCAGGGGCACCTTGCCCATCTGGTTCATGTACATGCGCACCGGGTCATCCAGAATTTCCAGCCGAGCGTCGTCGTCGGCTTCTTCCGGCTGCGCCTGTTCGGGTCCTTTGGTGCGTTCCGCGCGTTCCGCCTCCGCCTGGTCCATGACGATTTCCACATCCAGACTGCGGAGTTTCGTCAGGAGCGTATCAAGGTCTTCCGGATTCAAGTTGTCCGGCAATATGTCGTTGATGTCGTCGTAGGTGATGTAACCGTGCTCCTGCGAGAGGTGCAGCAGGGTTTTTACGGTCTCGGCCAGATCTACGGAGGTGATGTTAATGACTGGGGCCGACGGCTGGCTGTTGGCGGGTGTTTTGGCGGACAACTTCGGGGCGGCCGCTTTGGGGCCGGTCACCGTCGCGGCGGTGGCCGCCGGCCGGGGAGCTTCCGGTTTTATGGCCTTGGTAGAAATAACAAATCTCCGCCGGACGGGCGGAGTTTTCAGTTTCGGCACCTTCGGGGAACTAGCGCGCTGGTGGAGCGGCGCGGACTTGGGCACCGTGGCTTTGCGTTTCGACATAAATTATGAGACCAAATAACACCGCGCCAGTTCAGAAAAAATGACGGCCGACCGTGAAAATACGGCTTCTGACGAAACACCCGCGTTCGTGGCCGTAAAGCTGGAACTGCGAACACCAGAAGACTGACGCGCGTCAATCCTAACCCTTTTGTGGGATTTTACAAGGAGAATCTTTCCTTCGAGCGCCTGCTCTGTGGGCCTGTCAGCATCAGTGCAGATAGTTATAAATCAATCGTTTGCAGAATATATTTCAAATCGCCGCGCGCACCGCCGCCACGTCCCGGCCAATCTGTTCCCGAAGCTCCGCCGGCGACTGAAATCGTCGTTCTTCCCGCAATTTCCCGCTGATTTCCACTTCCAACTCCGCGTCGTAAAGATCGCCGCTGAAATCCAGCAAATGCGCCTCCACGCGCAATTGCGGCTTCGCCGCCAATGTAGGCCGGATCCCGATATTCAGCGCGACGTGATAAAGCCGGCCGTTGAAGGTTGTGCTGGCTAGATAAACGCCGTGCGGTGGCAGCACCGTGTTCGCTAGATCCAGATTCGCCGTCGGAAAACCGATTTGCCGGCCGATTTTATCGCCTTGAATGACACGACCGCAAACCGCGTAAGGCCGGCCCAGCATTTGCCCCGCCTTATCCAGGTCGCCGGCGCGGATTGCCTCGCGGATCCGGGTGCTGCTCACCGTTTTTCCATCCAGTGCCAGTTCCGCCATCCCGTGCACTTGAAAATTCAGCTCCGCGCCCAGCTTTTCCAATACCACGACATTGCCGCTCCGGCGGTGGCCAAATACAAAATCCGCCCCCACGCAAATACTCTTGATGGTTCCAAAATCACGCGCCAGTTCGCGGATGAATACGTCGCCGGATTTTTCGCTGAAGTTTTTGTCGAAAGTGATTTCCAGCAGCGTATCAGCGCCGAGTGCCTGGATGGCCCGATACTTTTGTGCGGGCGAATATATTTGCGGGGGCACCCGGTCCGGCGCGACGATGACGCTCGGATGCTGGTCAAATGTCGCCACCAGCGCCAGCGCATCGTGGTTGTGCGCGTCCGCCACCGTTTGCCGGATGATCTGCTGGTGGCCTAGATGCACTCCGTCAAACACGCCGATGGCCAGGCAGACCTTCCGGCTGCCGTTGCCCGGTTCGTTCGCGGCATGGATGATTTTCATTCGACGTGAATCGTTGAATTGTTAAATCGTTGCATCGTGTTTCGCATTCTGACTTTTCCGGTCCAACGATTCAACGCTGTAACCGTTCACGCATTTGCCGCGGCTAGTTTCAAAAACGGCAGCACGCGTTTTTCCAGTTCCGCCGGCGTCATTTTCAAAATCGTATCCAGGGGCAGGGCGTCCGCAGCGTCAAATTTCCCCGAGGCGCTCCGCCGCAGGGTCGTCAGGTGCGCGCCGCAGCTCAGCTTCTGGCCGAGATCATGCGCCAGGCTGCGGATGTAGGTGCCTTTGGTGCAGGCCACGCGGAATTGTCCAAGCGGCTCGGCGTAGCCGGTGAACCGGAAATTGTAAATGTGGACCAGGCGCGGCTCGCGCTCGATCTCGATGCCTTTGCGCGCCAGCTTGTAGAGCGGCACGCCGTTTTTCTTAATCGCGGAAACCATCGGTGGCATCTGCATTAGGTCGCCAATGAATTTGGCCGCCTCCTCGTTCAACTGCTCCAGTGTCAGCAGCGGCACTGGCAGCGAAGCGGTAATCTCACCATCGCAGTCGTAACTGTCCGTCGTCTCGCCAAACTTAATCGTGCCTTCATAGACTTTGTCGTCGCCCATGAGCCGTTCGGACAATTTTGTGCCGCGGCCGAGGACGATGATGAGCAGGCCGGTGGCGTTCGGGTCAAGCGTGCCGCAATGGCCGACCTTCTTGATGCCGAACTGGCGGCGGATGGCGTCCACCACATCGTGCGACGTCGGACCGGCGGGCTTGTCGACGAGGATGGCGCCGTCGAGGGCGGAGAATTCTTGCATGAAAATTTACCTGGCGGCCGTCAGCGCGCGTTTCACGGCCGCGATGACTTTGCGCTGGACGGCCAGCGGCTTGCCGGCGATGCGGGCGCCCGCCGCCGCCGGGTGGCCGCCGCCGCCGAACTGGGCGCAGATATCACTGACGTTCACCCGGCCGCTTTTCGAGCGCAGGCTGATGCGCGTCAGTTCCGGTTCCAGTTCCTCGAACACGCAGGCGACGACGACCGGCGCGATCGCGCGCAGGTGGTCAATCAAGCCTTCCGTATCGTCGCTTTCGGCGCCCGTGCGGGTGAAATCTTTTTTCTTCAGCCAGAGCCAAGCGATGCGGTCGCTGTCCGTCAGCCGGAATTTGCTGTAGACATGCTTTAGCAGTTTCGCCCGCGAGAGCGGATACGACTGGTAAACCTCGTCGCAAATTTTTGCTAGGTCCGCCCCCCGCGTCACGAGTTCCGCGCCGGCGTGGAACGAGCCGGGGCGCGTGTTCGGATACTGGAACGAGCCGGTGTCGGTCGAAATGGCGGTGAACAATAAATCGGCGATCGGCTTGGTGATCGGCCAGCGCGCCACCTTGAGCAGGCGGTAAATCAGTTCGCCGGTGGAGGGTTCGCGCGGCGAGACCCAGTTGACGTCGCCGTACCGGGGATTGCTGGCATGATGGTCGATGTTGATCAGCACCTTCCGGTTCTGGACGCAATCGCCTGCCTTGCCCAGCCGCTCGAAGCTGGCGCAGTCGGTGGCGATGACGCAGTCAAATTTTGCCCCGGGCTTCGGCTTTTCAATCAGGCCGTCACCGGTGAGAAACTGGTATTTCAGCGGGATGGCATCCTGGTTCCAGATGGTGACGCTTTTGCCCTCATTCCGGAGGGCCAGCGCCAGGCCGAGCTGGGACCCGATGCAGTCGCCGTCGGGCCGCATGTGGCCGACAATGCAAAAGGTTTTGTTTTCGCGGACGACTTCGAGGATGCGGTCAATGACCTTGGGATAACTTTTCACGGTTCTTCGGTGGGGCCGCTGTCCACGGGCGAGGTTTTGTCCAGTTCATCCAATATTTGCAGCACCCGGTTGCCCCGTACGATGGAGTCGTCCACGATGAATTTCAGCGTGGGCGTGTATTTTAAAACGACGGATTTGGCGACGAGTCCCTGGATGCGGATGCGGTTTTGCTCCAGCACCTGCAAGCCGCGTTTTTGCTGATCGGCATTGCCTAGAATGGTGATGAAGACGACGGCGGACTTGAGGTCGCCGCCGACTTCGATGTCATTGACCGTGATGAGGCCGACGTCGTTGACGTGGAACTCGCGGCGGATGGCCTCGCCGATGGCGCGCCGCAACAACTCACGCACCCGTTCATGTCGGAGATTGGGCATGGTATTCGTTAAATGGTTGCATCGTTAATCGTGAAGGCCGCGCCGGTTTGACCCGGCGCCCCTCTAGATCTAACCGGTTCAAAGTTTCGCCGCGACTTTTTCCACCGCGTAACACTCGATGGCGTCCCCAATCTGAAATTCGCCAAAGCCTTCGATGCGGATGCCGCATTCCATGCCGGCGCGCACCTCGTTGGCTTCGTCCTGGAACCGGCGGAGCGATTGCGTGACGCCTTCGTAAATAATGTCCTTTTTGCGGCGCACGCGGACTTTGCCGCGCACGATGCGGCCGCTGGTGACCATGCAGCCGGCGACCGGTATGCCCTTGGACAATTCGAAGATCTGCCGCACTTCCGCCGAGCCGACCACGGTGTCTTTGAGGTCGGGATCCAGCAGGCCGGCCATGGAATCCTTCACCTGGTCGATCAATTCATAGATGATCGCGTAAAGCTTGATCTGCACCCCCGCGTGTTTGGCCTTTTCGGCGGCCGTGCTGTCGAGTCGGGTGTGAAAACCCAGGATCACGGCCTTGGACGCGGACGCGAGCGCCACATCGTTCTCCGTGATGGTGCCCACATCGCTGTGCAGCACTTCCATCGAAACCTTGTCGGACTCGATTTTCTTAAGCGCCTCAACGATGGCCTCAACGGATCCCTGTGTGTCCGCTTTGACGACCACGCGGAGGACCTTGCTCGCCGCGGCTTCCAGCGACGCGAACAGATTTTCCAGCGTGACCTTCGAGCGGTTTTCCAAATCCTGGCTCTTCGCCTCCATCGCGCGTTCCTCGGCGAGGATGCGCGCTGCTTTTTCGTCATCGACGGAGCTGAATTCCCACCCCGCTTCCGGCACGCCATTGAGGCCGAGCACGCTGACGGCGACGGACGGGCCGGCCTCCTTCAGGCGCTGGCCTTCCTCGTTGATGAGGGCGCGGACATTGCCGTAAAACTCGCCGCAGATGACCACGTCGCCGAGATGCAGCGTGCCCTTGCGCACCAGCACCGTCGCCGTGGGGCCGCCCGGCGAAACGCCGGACTCGATCACGTTGCCCTTGGCGTTGCGGTTTGGATTCGCCTTCAGCTCCAGCAGGTCGGCCTGAAGCAAAATCATTTCGAGCAACTTATCAATGCCTTGCTTCGTCATCGCGGAACACTCGACGAAAATCGTGTCGCCGCCCCAATCATCGGGCACCAGCCCCTTTTCCTGCAACTGCTGGCGAACTTTTAATGGATTCGCATTCGGATGGTCCATTTTGTTGACGGCCACGAGAATTGGCACCTTCGCCGCCTTCGCATGCGCGAGCGCCTCCAGTGTTTGCGGCATCACGCCGTCGTTCGCCGCGACGACCAGCACGACAATGTCCGTGACGTTCGCGCCGCGCGCGCGCATGGAGCTGAACGCCGCATGGCCGGGCGTGTCGAGAAAGGTGATCTGCGCGAGCTCGGTTTTGCGCTCGGGATGCGGCACGGCAATCGTGTAGGCGCCGATGTGCTGCGTGATGCCGCCGGCTTCGCCGGCCACGACGTTCGCCTTGCGGATGACGTCGAGCAGCGAGGTCTTGCCGTGGTCAACGTGGCCCATGATGGTCACGACCGGCGCGCGCGGCTTCAGGTCTTCCGGCTTGTCGTCCACGTCCAATTCGACTTTTTTCTCCTGGGTGTGGACCACCCCTTCGCCTTTTGCGCGTTTTTCCGCTTCAAACTTGTAGCCGTAATGCGCGCAGACCTGCGCGGCGATTTTTTCGTCGATGGACTGGTTGACGGTCGCCATGACCTTCAGCTTCATCAGCTCGGCGATGATCGCGAACGGCTTTTGTTTCAGCGCCTCGGCCAGCGCGCGGACCACGATCGGCGGTTTGATGGTGATGACCTGCGCGTCCGTTGGCAGGGAGATTTTCGGCTGCTGCGGGACGGCGGACTTGGCCGGCTGGGCGGCCGGCAGCGGCCGGCCATCGCGGCCGCGTTGGAATTGCTGGCGGCCGTCACCGCGAGCCGGTGGCTGGCCGGGGCGCCCGCCGGGCGGCGGACGTTGGGCTGAGGTGCCGCGATCCCCGCCGCGTTCGCGGTCGCCGGGGCGCGATGAACCGGGCCGTGGTGCTA
This sequence comes from uncultured Verrucomicrobia subdivision 3 bacterium, assembly GCA_903870815.1. Classification (GTDB taxonomy): domain Bacteria; phylum Verrucomicrobiota; class Verrucomicrobiia; order Limisphaerales; family UBA11358; genus UBA11358. Next base: position 17,251 of record CAIQEI010000034.1, on the reverse strand, counting down.
ATTGGATGAACCCGACCTTTTCGCCCATTTGCGGTTTCGGCGGAGCGGGGGGCGTCGGCGCGGGCGCGCGCACAACCGGCTGGGAAATTCCAATGACGGGCGCGGCCGCGGGCGCGATTTCAGAAGTGGTTTTTTCCGCGGTGACCGGTTCGGGTTCCGGCTTTGCCTCCACGACCGGTTCCGGCGGCGGTGGCGGCGCGTGGATGATCTGGATTTTTTCCTCGACTACCGGCTTGGGTTTTTCCTCGACCGGCTTGGGCGCCAGCCGGGCGGCGACCGCCGGGTTGGTCTTGATGATTTCTTCCTCCAGCCATTCGGCGCTGATTTTATCAAGCGAGCTGGACGGGACCTTGGCGGCGGCAATGCCCATTTCCTTGGCCTTCGTGAGAATTTCTTTGTTCTCGAGGCCAAGTTTCTTCGCAATGTCGTAAATACGAACGGGCATAAATCTTTTTCACCACCGCCGGCCAAAATGTGCGCTTCGCCGTCATGGCTCAAATCGCAATCAACAAAATGTTTCCGGCGGACACCATAAAAATCAATGATTGGCCGGCGCTTCGCCAACGGGCAGCTGGCGGCGGCCCGCCTCGGCGCGCGCGGCTTCCAAAATCGCCGCCGCGTTTTCGCCGACCTGCGGGATGTCCGCGATGTCGCCGGGTTCCGCCTGCAATAAATCTTCCAGCCGGGTGACGCCGGCATGGACCAGCGCGTCGGCCTGCTCCCGGGTGATGCCCGGAATCGCCGCGATCTGCTCGACCGCTTCCGCGACCTTCTCGTCAAAGCCTTTGGTGACGATGTGTTCCGCGTCGATGTCCACTTCCCAGCCGGTCAGCCGCGCCGTTAGCCGCGCGTTCTGGCCGCGCTTGCCGATGGCGAGCGAAAGCTGGTCTTCGCTGACGAGGACGTGCAGCCGCTTGCGGCTTTCGTCCGCTTCGATGCTGCGGATTTTAGCCGGCTCCAGCGCCTTGGTGACGAACGCCTTGATGTCCGAAGACCACGGAATCACGTCCACCTTCTCGTTATTAAGTTCGCGGACGATATTTTTCACGCGCTGGCCGCGCAGGCCTACGCAGGCGCCGACCGGATCGACTTTCGAGTCGCGCGAATACACCGCCATCTTCGTGCGGAAACCGGGTTCCCGCGCGATGCCTTTGATCTCGATCGTACCGTCGTTGATCTCGGAAACCTCCAGTTGGAACAGCTTCACGATGAACTTCGTGTCCGCGCGGGTCAAAATAATCTCCGGGCCGCGTTCACCTTCCTGCACCGCCTTGATGAGGCAGCGGATGCGTTCGCCGACCTGGTATTCCTCCGTCGGCACGCGCTCCTTGTTCGGCATGATGGCCTCGTATTTGCCGAGGTCCAGGATCACGTCCGAGCGGTCGAACCGCCGGACGGTGCCGCTGACGATGTCGCCGACGCGGTCCTTGTATTCGGTGAGCAGCATGGCCTTCTCGGCCTGGCGGACCTTCTGCATGAGCGCCTGCTTGGCATATTGCGCCGCAATGCGACCGAAACCCTGCGGCGTCACTTCCTTTTCGAGTTCGTCGCCCACCTTGGAGTCGGCCTTGAGCCGGCGCGCGTCAAATACGGAAATCTGGTCGTGCTGCGAAACGACCTTGTCGGCCACGATGAGCTTGGCAAACGCCTTGATGTCGCCGTTCTTGGAATTCATCTCCACGCGCAGCTCGCGGGCGGGGCCGACGGCCTTCTTGGCCGCCTGCAACAACGCCTCCTGGACGGCAGCCATGAGGACCTCACGGCTGACGCCTTTTTCGCGCTCCCAAAATTCCAATCCGGCAATAAAATCTGCATTCATACGCTGATTAACGACGGTCAACGCGACGACATCCGGCGAACAAAAAAGTCGGAAAGACCTTTGTCTCCGACTTTCGCACGCTGGCCCGCCAGCAATTAAACCGCTTTGTGAATGGAAATTACCGGCTCCCGCAACCGCAGTCAAGCCCAAACGCCGCGCCTTTGGTTCATGCCAAAGGCGTGAAATCTACGTCAGGGCAAAAAGAACACCGTTTTTTCAATGAAAAACCGGGTGGTATTTGCTTTTCTTGATGTTATTCAATGAAACCGCGCTGCTCGCACCAGTGTCGTCAATCGCCTCGCGGTTTCCTAATCCGTGTTTATCTGTGTCCATCCGTGGTTTATTCTGGCCACGTGAAACTGTTTTACACCGGTCCGCTCGTCAACGCCGAAATGCTCGTGACAATGCTGGAGCGGCACGGCATCGCTGCCACGCATTCGTTTTTCGATCCCGCCGCGCCGGACGACGGTGACCTGAACCGCCCGGCTCGGGTCTTTGTGCCGGACGCCGATTACGACCGCGCCTACCAGCTCTTCTACGCCGAGCGCCAGGACGAGTTATGAGGGTTTGAACTCGCTTACACTCCCGGTGGCGGATTCAACTGATGAAACCCGCGCCGAACCCCGCCGCGGAATTTTTATTCCCGCTTTGCAATCCGCCGGGTTGGATTACATTTCCGCCATGCGGCAACTGCGCAATTTCACCTGGACGCTCACGGCGGTCGTCGTGCTGGCGCTGGCGATGTATCTCATCTTCACCGCCGCTCGCTGGCTGAATCGTGGCGCGGGCAGGCTTTTCTGGAACACCACCAGCGTGGTCCACGAGGTGCAATCGCTTTCGGACCTCGTCACGGTCAAATACGTCATGAACAAGGTCGTGGTGCTCCAGGATGTGAAGTGGTACGGCGAAAACCGCGTGCTGCTCCTCGCCCAGGGTGTGGTCAAGGCGGGCATCGACCTGCGGAAGTTGCAGCCGGTGGATGTCTCCATCTCCGGCAAGAAGATTTCCCTGCGCCTGCCGCCCGCGCAAATCACCGATGCGTATCTCGATGACCAGGCGAGCCAGGTGATTGACCACACGACGGGACTGCTCCGCGCCTTTGACAAGGATCTGGAGCAATCCGCGCGTCAGAACGCCGTGGACGACATCGCCCGGGCCGCGCGCCATGCGGGCATCCTGGATGAGGCGGAAAAGCGCGGGCGGGAGGAGCTGCAAAATTTCTTCAAACGCGCGGGCTTCGAATCGGTTGAGTTTCGCTGACGCCCGTGCCCAAATTCTGGAGGGCGTGTCTAATTATCACCGGCTCGGCATCCTGGGGCAACATGGTTACCGGAAGGCGGCGACGCACCGTTGGAATCTTTCTGGCCCGCGGAGGAACTCGCACGCCAGCCAATGCCATCGACGCCATCCGTGAATTGATCGCGGCGACTTGCGCCGTGTTCGGAGGGATCTGCGAACTTTGAAATTTTTTGGCCACGAACCAACTGTCGCAACTCGTGTGCCAGATTTTCGCGTCACTTTTGGCCGAGCCGCGCGAGCAGCTTGCCGTGGATGCCGTCGAAGCCGCCGTTGCTGAACACACAAATCACGTCGCCGCCCTGCGCGTGCTTCGCCAGGTGCGCGACGATGGCATTGGCATCCGGCAGATAGGCCGCTTCCTTGCCGGCAGCTTGGATGTCCGCCATCAGTTTTTCGGGATTCAACCGTTCGTCGGCGTTGATTTGTTCCAGTCGGGCGACTTCCGAGACCACCACCGCGCTGGCCTCTGCAAACGACGCGGCCAGTTCGTCCTGAAAGACCTTCCGCCGCGTGGTGTTGCTGCGCGGCTCGAACACCGCCCAGATTTTTTCCCGGGCATAACGCAGCCGCAACGCCTTGAGCGTCTCGCGGATGGCCGTCGGATGATGGCCGAAATCGTCAATCACCGTCACGCCGCCGGCGATGCCCTTGACCTCCAGCCGCCGCTTGATGCCCTTGAAGGTATCGAAGTCCGACTGGATCTGCTTGTTCGACAAGCCGCAATGTTTCGCCGCGCCGATGACCGCGAGGGCGTTGCGGACATTGAGTTCGCCGACGAGGTTTAGATGGAACTTGAAGCTTGGAATCTCAAACTCCGTCGCCGTCGGGCCAAAGCGCAGGTTGAAGCCCTGCACGGCATTGTCCGCGCCAAGGCCGAAGCGCTTGACCGGGCAATGCGTGACGGTGAGCAGTTCCTTGAGGTTTGCGTCGTCGCCATTGCCGAGCAGCAGGCCGTTGCGCGGCACTAGGCGGATGAAGTGGCTGAAGGTTTTTTTGACCGCATCGAGATTTTCAAAGATGTCCGCGTGGTCGAATTCCAGGTTGTTGACGATGGCAATCTCCGGCAGGTAGTGGATGAACTTGCTGCGCTTGTCGAAGAAGGCGGTGTCATATTCGTCGCCCTCGATGATGAACCATTCGCTGTCCGTGAACCGCGCGCCCTGCGAAAAATTATTCGGGATGCCGCCGATGAGATAGCTCGGGTTTAGCCCGTTGTGCTCGAACACCCACGTCAGCAGGCTCGTCGTGGTGGTCTTGCCGTGCGTGCCGGCGACGACGATCGAGCGTTTGCCGCGGATGAAAAACTCCGCCAGCAGCGCCGCCAGCGAGCTATAGCGCAGCTTGTGGTCCAGCACATATTCCACCTCCGGGTTGCCGCGCGAAATGGCATTGCCGATCACCACCAGGTCCGGCTTGTGCGCCAGGTGGCGCTCGTCGTAACCGTTCAGCACGGGGATTTTTTTGGCGGCGAGGAACGACGCCATCGGCTCATAGACATTTTGGTCGGAGCCGGTGACGGCAAAGCCCTTGTCCAGCATCGCGGCGGCGGCGGATGCCATCGCCGTGCCGCCGATGCCGGTGAAGTGGACGGACTTGATCTCGGATGAAAACATGAAGGAGAAATTTAACCGCCCGGACGCCAAGGCACAAAGCAATTTGAATTCTTGGCGACCGTGCGACCTGCCGATTTAACTTTTTAATTTCCGCTCCAGAATCTCGCCGACGAGCGCGGGGTTGGCCTTGCCCTTGGAGAGTTTCATCACTTGGCCTTTGAGCGAATTGAGTGCGGCGAGTTTGCCGGCCTTATAATCGGCCACGGGCGCGGGATTGGCGGCGATGGCCTCGTCGCAGAATTTTTCAATCGCGCCGGTGTCGCTGACCTGCGCCAGGCCTTTTTCCTGCACGATGGCGGCGGGAGATTTGCCCGTCGCAAACATTTCGGCGAAGACCTGTTGCGCGGCGGAACTGCTGATGGTCTTGGCCTCGACCAGCGCGACGAGTTCCAGCAATGCCTCGGGCTTGAACTTCAAATCGGCGAGCGTGAGCAGTTTTAAGTTGGCCGGTTCCACGCCCAGCGCCGCCTGCTCGGCGGCTTCCTGTTCGTTCGCCTCGGACAGTTTGGCCAGCAGGTTGTTGATAATCCAGTTGGCGACGGCCTTGGGATTCTTCGACTGCTTCGCGAGGCCTTCAAAATAATTTCCCAGCGCGACGTTGCTCTTGAACACTTCCGCGTCGCCGGCCGGCAGTTGGTAATCGCGCATGTACCGCTGCTTGCGCGCGCCGGGCAGCTCCACCACCAGCGCCTTCACTTCGGCAAGCCACGCGTCGGTCGGCGCCAGCGGCATCATGTCGGGTTCGGGGAAGTAGCGGTAGTCGTGCGCGTCCTCCTTCGTGCGCATCTGCTCGGTGATGCCTGCGACGTCGTCCCAGCGACGCGTGGATTGGATGAGCTTTTCGCCGCGCTTTAAGGCCTCGATTTGACGCGGGATTTCGTATTCTACCGCGCGGCGCACCCCGGAAAAGCTGTTCATGTTCTTGATCTCGATCTTCGCGCCGAGTTCCTTCGCGCCGACGGGGCGCACGGAAATGTTCACGTCACAGCGCACCATGCCCTTTTCCATGTCGCAGTCGCTCACGCCGCCCTGATGCAAAATGTCCGTGAGCGCGTTGAGGTAGGCGTAGGCCATGTCCGCGCTGGTGATGTCCGGCTCGGAAACGATTTCCAGCAGCGGCACGCCGGCGCGGTTGAAATCCACGCCGCTGGTCCGGTCAAAGTGCGTGAGCTTGCCCACGTCTTCTTCGAGGTGCGCCCGGGTGATGCGCACGCGGGAGATGCCGCCGTTCAATTCAAACTCCACGAAGCCGTTCGCCGTGCTCGGCTTGTCGTATTGCGTGAGCTGGTAGTTTTTCGAGGCGTCGGGATAGAAATAGTTTTTGCGGTCGAACTTCGCGTAGCGCGGAATTTCACAGTTGAGCAGAAAGCCGGTCAAAACGGTTTTGCGGAGCGCCTCCTCGTTTGGCACCGGCAGCACGCCGGGCAGGCCGAGGCAGACGGGGCAGACGTTGGTGTTTGGCTCGGAACCGTATTGGTTCGCGCAACCGCACCACATCTTGGATTTCGTTTTGAGCTGGACGTGGGTTTCCAGCCCGATGACGGCTTCGTATTCCATTTTTGTGCGGCCATTTTAGCCACAGATGGTCCCGGATGAAACACCGATTTTAGGCCGTGGCGACCGGACCAGGAATGGCCGGCTTCTGGCGGCTGAAGCGTTGTTGGAACCGTTCGAGGTAAAGGTAGATCACCGGCGTGATGAAAAGTGTCAGCAGTTGCGAGACGACGAGACCGCCGGTCACGGCGAGACCGAGCGCGCGGCGCGATTCGCCGCCGGCACCTAGGCCGAGCGAGATGGGTAGCGAGGCCATCAGGGCGCACATCGTGGTCATCATGATGGGCCGGAAACGCTGCAGGCAGCCCTCAAAAATGGCGTCGTAGGGTGATTTGCCGTGATGCTGCGCCTGAATGGCAAAATCAATCATCATGATGGCGTTTTTCTTAACGATGCCCACGAGCATGATCAGTCCGACGAAACCGTAGATGTTCAAATCCAGCTTGAACAACATTAGGGTCACCAGCGCGCCAAAGCCTGCCGAGGGCAGGCCGGATAAAATCGTCAGCGGATGGATAAAGCTTTCGTAGAGGATGCCTAGGATGATGTAAATCACCAGCACCGACATGAGCAGCAGAAAGCCGAGTCCGGCCAGCGAGGATTGGAATACGGCCGCCGAGCCTTGGAAACTTGCGCTGATCGTCGCGGGCAGATGCAGTTCGCCCTGGAGTTGGTGGATTTTCTCCACCGCCGTGCCCAGCGCCACGCCGGGGGCGAGGTTAAAGGAAATCGTCACGGACGGAAGCTGGCCAACGTGCGAAATGGTCATTGGCCCGACGCTGCGGGACAGCTTGGCGACGGCGCTCAACGGCACCAGCTTGCCGCCGGCGGAAGTGATGTACAGCCGCGCCAGCGCATCGGGGTCGCGCTGAAATTCCGGCAGCACCTCGAACACCACCCAGTATTCCGCCAGGTCGCCGTAAATCGTCGAAATCTGGCCCGAGCCGAACGCATCGTACAGCCCGTTCTCGATTTGCTGGGCGGTGACGCCCAGGGCGGCCGCCTTGTCGCGATCTATCGTTACAACCACCTGCGGGCTGGCGATCTGCAAATCGCTGGTGACGTCCTGAAAGATATCCTTCTGCTCCGCGATTTTTCGCATGAGCACCGGCGTGTTGGTGAACAGTTCCTGCGTGTCGGTGTCCTGCAGGCTGAATTGGTACAGCGCCTTGGTGAGCGAGCCGCCGACGCGGATCAGCGGCGGGTTTTGCAGGAAGACATTGAAGCCGGGGATCTGCGCGAATTCCTTGCGCAAATCCTGGATGATTTGACCGGCGCTTTGCTTCCGCTCGGAGCGGTCTTTCAAGCGCATGAATATCCGGCCGTTGTTGCCGCTGACCGTGGAGCCGCCCAGGCCGATGGCCGACATGAATGCCGCCACGTTGGTGTTGGCCGCCACGATCTTCGCCGCCTGCTGCTGGTGCGCCTTCATTGCCTCGAAGGAAATGTCCTGGGGCCCCTCGGTGATGGCAAAGATCTGGCCCGTGTCCTCGTCGGGGAAGAACCCCTTGGGAATCACAACAAACAAATACGCCGTCGCCACGAACGTTGCCAGCGCCACGCCCAATGTGACGCGGCGATGTTTCATGGCCGCTTGCAGCGCGCGGCCGTAAGCCGAACGGAGCCGCTCAAAAAAATGTTCCAGCGCGTTGTACAGGCCGCCGTGTTTTTCTTCGCGCACGGAATGGACGAACCGGCTGCACATCATCGGCGTGAGCGAGAGCGAGACGAAGCCGGAAACCAGCACTGCACAGATGATCGTCACGGCAAATTCATGCAGCAGCCGCCCCAGCAGTCCGCTCATGAACAGCACCGGGATGAACACCGCCGAGAGCGACAATGTCATTGAAATAATCGTGAAGCCGATTTCCTTCGCGCCGCTCAGCGCCGCCGCCATCGGCGGCTCCCCGTTTTCCATGTGTCGCACAATGTTTTCAAGCATGACGATGGCGTCATCCACGACGAAGCCAACGGACAGCGTGAGCGCCATAAGGGAAAGGTTGTCGAGGCTGTAGCCGGCCAGTTTCATCGCCGCGAACGTGCCGACAATGGACAGCGGTAGCGCGAGGCTCGGAATGATCGTGGCGGAAATATTCCGCAAAAAGACGAAGATCACCATCACTACCAGGCCGACGGTGAGCAGTAGGGTCCTTTCCACGTCGGACACCGACTGGCGGATGCCCTGGGACCGGTCGAAGAGCAGGTCAATGTTGACCGCCGCGGGAATCTGCGAGCGCAGCAGGGGCAGTTGCTTTTTGATCGCGTCCACGACCGCAACTGTATTCACGCCCGGCTGCCGCTGCACGGAGAGCACGATGCCGCGCGTCTGGCCAAACCAGGCGGCCACCTTTTCATTTTGCACGCTGTCAATGACGTTGGCGACTTCCTGTAGGCGGACCGGGTTGCCGTTGCGATAAGCGACAACCAGCGGCCGGAACGCCGCGGCGTTTTTCAACTGGCCGTTCGCCTGGATCGTGAACGCCTGGTGCCGGCCGTAAAGTGTGCCGAGCGGCTGATTCACGTTGCCGGAGGCTACGGCCTGCGCGACCGTGTCGATGCCGAGGCCGTAGGCCGCGAGCTTGTTCGGATCCACCTGCACGTGGACGGCGAACTGTTGCGGTCCAAACACGCCGACCTGTGCGACCCCGTCGATCATGGAGATGCGTTGGGCGAAAAAATTCTCCGCGAAGTCATCCACCGTCGAGAGCGGCAGCGTGGCCGAGGACATCGCCAGAAAGAAAATCGGCGAGTCGGCGGGGTTGACCTTCTGGTAGGTCGGCGGGGACGGCATTTCCGGCGGCAACTGACGCGTCGCGCGGGTGATGGCCGCCTGCACGTCCTGGGCCGCGCCGTCAATATCGCGATTGAGTGCAAACTGAATGGTAATCTGCGAAATCCCCAGCGCGCTGACGGAGGTCATCGAATCCACGCCGGCGATGGTGGAAAACTGCTTTTCCAGCGGCGTCGCCACGGCGGAAGCCATCGTGGATGGACTCGCGCCCGGCAGGCTGGCGCTGACCTGGATTGTGGGAAAATCCACGCTGGGCAGATCGCTTACCGGCAACAGACGGAAACCGAAGACGCCGAAAATCAGAATCGCCGCCATGACCAGCGTGGTCATCACCGGCCGGCGGATGAAAATTTCCGATACGCTCATTGCCAATTCAAAACCGCCGCCGCCGGTTCATTGGGCGTTGAATGTTGAATGTTGAATGTTTCTTCATTCAACTTTGAAGCTCACCGCGGTTCCCGGTGCCAGCCGCAACTGTCCATCCGTTACCACCATTTCCCCGGCGCTAACCCCGGCGGTGATGGCGGTTTCACCTTTGTACGTGACCGAGGTTTTCACCGCGCGCTGCTCAACGGTCTGGTCGGCCTTCACGACAAAGACAAACGAGCCGCCTTGCCCGCTCTGGACCGCCTGCGACGGCACGACCACGGCGTTCGTGAGTTCATCCAGTTGGAGCACGAGCTGCACAAACTGTCCGGGCCACAAAACGCTGCGCTGGTTTTGAAAGGTGGCTTTAAGCAGTATCGTTCCCGTCGCCTCATCCACCGTGTTGTCTACGAACGTCAGCTCGCCCGCCGGCGGTTCACTTTCCAGGTTTTCGAAGCTGGCCGTCACCGGCAGGGTGCGGTCGCGCATCTGTTTCTGGATTTCCGGCAAATAGCGTTCCGGCACGGCGAACGCCGCGTAGATGGGATGAATCTGGTTGATGGTCAGCAGCACGTCGTCGGGCGCCTTGACGACGTTGCCTTCGTGGAATTGCAGCCCGCCGGTGCGCCCGTCAATCGGCGACCGGATTTCGCAGTATTCCAGGTTCAGTTTGTCTGACTGCACCGTCGCCACCAGCGCGTCGCGGGCGGCCCGGCTGGTGTCGAATTCATCCTGGGAAATCAACTTGCCGGCAAACAATTTTTCCTCGCGGTCGAACTGGATTTGCGCGTTTTCCAGCTGCGCCTTGTCATGCGTCAGTTGCGCCTGCGCCGGACGCGGGTCGATGGTGAAAAGCAAATCGCCTTTTTTTACTTCCTGGCCTTCCTTGAAATTCACCGCGCTGATGAGGCCCCCGATCTGCGGGCGGATGGTCACCGTGAGGACGGGCATGACGTGGCCGACCGGCGGCGGGTCGATCAACACCGGCATGGACTTGGCCACGGCTTTTGTCGCCAGCACCGGCACCGGCGCGGTGCCTTTGGCGGCCGGCGCGCGCGAGCAGCCGCCGCCGAACGCCAGCACCAGGCCGGCCGTTGCGAGCCAGAGTGTTTTTTTCACGCCCCTCATGATGACACCATTTTTGTTTTCACGCCACGTTTTCAAGGACGAAACATGGCCGAAATGGTTTCAAGAAACTTCGTGTATTCCCTTTGGAATCGGGGATCCCTCGGCGAACGCCCGGTGATGAGCCTGGCGATTTGCGGCAGCGCCAGGGGAAACATGCTCAGCGAAACCTTGGCCAGTTGCAGCTGGGCGGCCGGGACGTCCTTTCGCAGCCGGCCGGCCGACTGTTTTTTCCGGATGCGGCCGACGGCCTCGCGGGTGATTCGGAGGCGCTCGTCCTCATCCAACACCCGGTCGCCGGTTGTCTGCAGCGATTCCCAGGCGAGCAGGCGCACCCATTCGGTGTCCTGGCAATTTTGTTTGAACCACAGCGGCAGGCTGGAGGCCAGGTCGTCCTGGGGAGCCTTCGCCTCGATTTGGTTCAAGCGCTCGCTGACTTTGTGGCGCAGCACGGCGCGGAACAAGCCCTCCTTATCGCCAAAATAATGGTAGAGCATCCGCTTGTTGGCCTTCGCGCGGCGGGCGATGCCGCCGACCCGGGCGCCGGCAAAACCGCGCGCGGAAAATTCCTGCAAAGCGGCGTCCAGGATTCGTCGGCGGGTGCGTTCGGGATTGCGCACGGCTGAGCCGGCTGGCTTCTTTCCCTTGGGTGACACAAAAAGTGTGTAGCCTATACGTAACACACAAGCAAGCGGGAAGCTCGGCGCGAGTTGGCCGAGGGGTGCATCTTGCCCATGTTCTTAACGCCCGCCGTTGTAACGCAGATTTGAAATCTGCCGTATCGCCGATTTGTAATCGGCCGTGCGCCGCCCCGCCAAGGGTCATGGGGTTGTTTTTGCCTTCCGGATTGCCAATCCGCAATACCGCCGACTTCAAGAACCCTGTCAAGCTGCACCGGCTGCACCGCTGGTCGGCGGGGCGGTCAGCCTCCGGCTTTTTCCCGGTGCCAGGCCGTCGCCTGCTCATAGGCGTGGGCAAGTTTCAACAGCGATTCCTCGCCGAACGGCTGGCCGAGCAATTGCAGGCCGATGGGCAGCTTCGGGTTCTTCGTGAAGCCGCACGGGACGCTTAGGCCGCAGATGCCCGCGAGGTTGCAGGAGATCGTGAAGATGTCGGACAAATACATCTGCAGCGGGTCGCCGGATTTTTCCCCCGCCTTGAACGCCGCCGTCGGCGTGGTCGGGGTCACGATGGCATCCACCTGCTCGAACGCTTTCAGAAAATCGTTGCGGATGAGCGTTCGGACTTTCTGCGCGTGGAGATAATACGCATCGTGGTAGCCGCTGCTCAAAACGTAGGTGCCCAGGATGATTCTCCGCTTCACCTCCGGGCCGAAACCCGCGCCGCGCGTCTTCGAATATAGCTCGATCGGGTCCGCCCCCTCCACCCGCGCACCGTACCGGATGCCGTCAAAACGCGCGAGGTTTGCCGAGGCCTCCGCCGTGGCGATGATGTAATAGGTGGCGACGGCGTAATCGGTGTGCGGCAGGGATATTTCCACGACTTCCGCGCCCAGCTCGGTAAATTTTTCCACGGCGGCGTCCACGGCGGCTTTTACTTCCGGGTCCAGTCCGCCGATCAGGTATTCCTTTGGCAGACCGAGTTTCATCCCGCGAATATTACCGGTCAGGGCGGCGGCGTAATCCGGCACCGGCTGCGGCACGCTCGTGGAATCGCGCGGATCCGCTCCGCTCATGACCCCGAGCAGGGTCGCCGCATCGCGCACGTCCTTCGTGAACGGCCCGATCTGGTCCAGCGAACTTGCAAAGGCCACCAGCCCGTAGCGCGAAATCCGACCGTACGTCGGCTTCAGTCCCACGCAGCCGCAAAACGCCGCCGGCTGGCGGATCGAGCCGCCGGTGTCCGAGCCCAGCGACGCGATGCACTCATCCGCCGCGACCGCCGCCGCCGAGCCGCCGGAGGAGCCGCCGGGTACCCGGCTCGTATCCCACGGATTGCGCGTGAGGCCGAATGCGGAGTTTTCCGTGGAGCTGCCCATCGCAAATTCATCCATATTCAGCCGGCCAAATACCACCGCGCCCGCCGCCTTCAGTTTTTCAATCACCGTCGCGTCGTAGGGCGAAATATAATTGCCGAGGATTTTTGATGCGCAGTTCAGCGGCTGGTTTTTGACGGCCAGCACGTCCTTGATGGCAATGGGCACCCCGAGCAATGGTTTGATTGCGCCGCCGGCAATTGCCTGGTCCGCTGCCTCCGCCTGAGCCAGGGCGTCGGCGGGGTCGTGGCTGATGAAAGCGTGGATTTTCCCGTCCACGCGGGCGATCTGGTCGAGGCAAGCCTGCGTGGCCTCGCGCGCGGAAACCTCGCGCCGCGCGAGCTGGGCCGTCAGTTCTGAAATCGTGAGCTGGTTAAGCATGGTTATCCTTGAGCGGAAAAAAGAAACATCGAACATTCAATATTCAACATCGAACTCCCAATTAACCGGCTGGACGCGCGGTTGGGCGTTGGAAGTTGAATGTTCGATGTTGAATGTTTCGCCGTTGGCATGGTCGGGCGGGAATTTTGCGGAAAATGGCTATTCCACAATTTTCGGAACGACAAAAAGGCCGCCGCCCTTTTTGGGCGCATTGCGGAGTGCCTCTTCGTGCGATAGTGACGGGCGGATTTCGTCGGCGCGCGTGATGTTGACCAGCGGCACCGCGTGGGCGGTCGGCTCGACGTTCGTCACGTCGAGTTCGCGCAATTTTTCGATGTAGCCGAGGATGCTGCCCAGTTGGGCGCCGAGCTTTTTTTCCTCGCCGGGCGTGAGCGCGAGCCGCGCGAGGTGCGCCACGTATTTCACATCAATTTCAGCGGATGCCATCGGGCAAGTTTCAAGTTTCAGGTGGAATGTTTCAAGTTGAAACCAAGTCCTGAAACCAAAATTCCCATTTGCAGATCGGAAATGAATCACTCCTCGTCAAACTTGCGCTGGACTAGCGCCTCGAGCTCGGTGATGGCGGCGGCGGCGTCCGCGCCCTTCACGTGGAGCGTCACCTTGCTGCCGGGCCCGGCGGCTAGCATCATCAGGCCCATGATGCTTTTTCCGTTGATTTTCTCGCCGTCTTTTTCCACGAAGATATCGCAGCCGAACCGGTTGGCGGTCTTGACGAACAACGCCGCCGGCCGGGCGTGAATGCCCGACTTGTTGAGCACGACCAGTTCCCGGGTCATAAACTCAGCGTCGGTGGCTTTTTTGGCGCTCATGTGATTGTTCATGCGCAAAGTAATCCGCGCGGATGGTTTTCGCCAACAAAATTTAAGGCGCTGCCGGCGGGGTGGCCGGATTTTCCGCCATCTGCGCCAACAGTCGGGTGTTTAGTTCCTCGGCGGCGTTGTAACCGGATTTTCGCAGCTTGATCTGGAACGCGGCCACCTCGATCAGTCGCGCGATGTCGCGGCCCGGGCGCACGGGTATCGTGACGTGCGGGATGTCCATATCCAGCACCTTGATGAACTCCTGGTCCATCCCCAGCCGGTCCACGTCCTTGACGTCGTCCCATTGCTTGAGCGTGATGATGAGGTCGAGGATCTTGTCCTTGCGGATGGCCTTCACGCCGAACATGTGGGCGACGTTGATGATGCCGATGCCGCGCACTTCCATGTGGTTGCGGGTGAGCTCGGCACTCGTGCACAACACGTCGCGCCCGTCCACCAGCATGGCCTTTACCACATCGTCCGCCACCAGACTGTAACCGCGTTCGATGAGCGCGAGGACCGCCTCGCTCTTGCCGATGCCGCTTTCGCCCCGGATGATGACGCCGATGCCGAGGATGTCGACCATGCAACCCAGCTCGGTGGAGCGCGGAGCGAACATCATCTCCAGTTCCAGCGTCACCTTGTTAATGAACTTCATCGTCACCAGCGGCGTCTGGAAGATGGGCACCCCCGCCTCGGCGGCCGCGGTGATGAATTCCTTGTCCGGCCTCAGCGCGCGGCTGAAGACCACGCAGGGGATCTTGTAGGCAAATAGATACGCGTAGCGCGCCACGCGCTGCTCCTGACGCAGCGACCGCAGATAAAATACCTCCGCGTGGCCCATCACCTGCATGCGTTTATAGGCGAAATAGCGCGTGAAGCCGCTCAGCGCCAGGCCGGGCCGGTTCACCGTCGGCTCACGGATGATGCGGTCCAGTCCGGTTTCGCCGGCGATGACCTTCATCTCCAGCGCCTCGCCGTGTTCCTGGTGAAACTGTCCGACTGTCACTGGCTGGGTTTCCATGGGATTAGTTTTTAAGTTTTAGTTTTGAATTTTCAGCTGAGCTTCCTTCTGTAGGGTAACTAAAAATTAAAAACTCAAAACTCAAAATTACAGGTTGAATTCCGGGCCGAGATAAATCTCCCTGGCCTTCGGGTCGTTCGCCAGGAACTCCGACGATCCGGCCACCAGCACCTGACCTTTGTGGATGATGTAGCCGCGGTCGATCAACTTCAAGGTTTCGCGCACGTTGTGGTCGGTGATCAGGATGCCCAGTCCGCGCTCCTTCAGCCGGCGCATGATTTTCTGCACCTCATAGACCGCGATCGGGTCAATGCCGCTGAACGGCTCGTCTAGCAGCAGCAGTTTCGGGCTGGTCACCAGCGCGCGGGTGATTTCCAGTCGCCGCTTTTCGCCGCCGCTCAACTGGTACGCCTTGCTTTTCGCAATCGGTGTCAGGTCCAGTTCCTCCAGCAGATATTTCAGCCGCACCTCGCGTTCGTCGCGGGATAGTTTGCAGGTCTCCAGAATCGCCAGGATGTTTTCCTCCACCGTCAGCTTGCGGAACACCGACGGCTCCTGCGTGAGGTAGCCGACGCCGCGCCGCGCGCGCCGGTGCATCGGCAGGCCGGTGATTTCCTGCCCCAGAAAAGTGACCTGCCCCTCGTCCGGCTTCACCACGCCGACCACCATGTTGAACGTCGTCGTCTTGCCCGCGCCGTTCGGGCCGAGCAGGCCGACGA
This sequence comes from uncultured Verrucomicrobia subdivision 3 bacterium, assembly GCA_903870815.1. Taxonomy (GTDB): domain Bacteria; phylum Verrucomicrobiota; class Verrucomicrobiia; order Limisphaerales; family UBA11358; genus UBA11358. The sequence continues at coordinate 1,743 of CAIQEI010000034.1, read as the reverse complement.
TTTCGCCCGCGCGGACATTCACCGACACGCCGCTCACGACGCGCCGGCCGCGGTATTCCTTCGCCAGGTTTTCGGTGGCGAGCAGCGTGGCGTTGGCTTCGGGCGGGGTCATTTCAAAAAAAGCGCCGGCGAAGCGTTCGTGCCGCCAACAGAGTTGGAACTATGGCGCGGCTTGATGCTTTCATTTTTTAGGTGGAATGTATTTTGCGCACGGTCCCAGATCAGCGGTTCGCTGAGGATGATATAATCCGCGGTTTCGGCCACGGGATTGCCGGTGAAGGTCACCGTTTCGTTTGTCACTAAACCTTCGACCTGGTAATCATAAACCGCCCGCGCCGCCGTCACATGATTGGTCTGGCCTTTGGCATCGGTGAAATCCACCACCACATTGGTGTCCGCTAGCACATGGTTCAGGCGCCCGCCCGCCGTCGGCAGCTCCACCACCATCCAGTCGCAGGTCAGTTTTACCTGGGTGTCCAACACCCGCACGTGGCCGCGATAAACCGCTTGGTGCAGGTTCAGGTCAAAATCCGCCGCGTCCGAATTGATTTCCGCCGGAGGTGCCTGCTGGGCATTCCCCGCCGGCGCATTGGTCGGTGGATTGCTTGGCGAAGGCGTGTTCGTCTGCGCCGGTGCCAGGCTGCACCAGCCCGCGGCCAACATTAAAATCATAATTTTCATAACATGAACCCGGGCGACGCGGACCGGTCAATCAGCGTCCGCACCCGGTTCGAGATGGTGAGCGACGAAATATTTTGCCGCCACAAAAAACCCTCGCCTTCGACCGTGAATTTGCCGTCCGCCGACTGGAGCTCCAGCTGGCCAGATGAATTCGCCACGCCGTCCAGTGGCGCGTAGAAGCATTGCGGCGCCCGCACCACCATCTCCGGTTTACCGTCCAGGCTGAACGTCTCGAGCCGCAACTGCTTGACGTCCAGCAGCCCGCCAGGCAGCGGCGACGCCTCCGCTCCCGTCAGTTTCATTTTGACCTGCTGTTCATGCGGCGGTTCAAAATAGGATTCCGAGGTGAAATCCCTTGCGTGTCCCGCCGGCAGCTGCTGCGCGGGGCCGCCCGTTGCGGCGAGAAAAAAAACCGCTACGCCGCCCGCTCGACAAAACATTGCCATGTTGAAGTTCATTCCGAATATTTCTCCGGGAACTGTGCCCACTTGCCCTGCGCCCGCAAGATCAATTCCAACGCCTCGCGCACTGCGCCGCGCCCGCCGGCGGCCCGCGTAGTGAAATGCGCCGCCGCCCGCGCCTCTGGTACCGCGTCGCCCACTGCCACCGCCAACCCCGCGCGCGTCAGCGGGCCGAGGTCAATGATGTCGTCTCCGACAAAACAAACCTCGCTCCAGTTCAATTTTTCCTGCGCCAGCAGCTGCTCAATCGCCGCCGTCTTGCCGGTGCTATCGCCCTGCTGCACCAGAAAATCAACCTTCAGTTCCTCCGCCCGCAGCTTCGTTGCCGGCGATGGCCGCGCCGACACCCAGCCGACTTTCAAGCCCGCGCGCCGCGCCAGCACTAGGCCCAGGCCGTCGCGGATGTTGAACCGCTTGAATTCGCGCTCGCCGCCGATGAAAATCGAGCCATCCGTCAGCACCCCGTCCACGTCGCACAGGAAGAGTTTGACTCGCGACAGCTTTGATTTCAGCGATGATGATATTTTCTTTGCCATGTTCAGCTTTTCACAGCGAGGATGGCCGTACGCGTGCGTTTGCCATCTTCAATTCTCCATCCGCT
>CAIQEI010000033.1 GCA_903870815.1 uncultured Verrucomicrobia subdivision 3 bacterium | reverse complement strand
CAACCATACCCAATACGAGCAGCGGGCTAGCCAATTACACAGTGTATTACACTGCGACCGGCAGCGAGGGCGGCATGGGCAAGGTTGTCGTTGCCTTCCATGTTCCCGGCCAGAGCGGGTCAAATCCGCGTATGTGGGTTGATAAATTCGCCCTTGCCATCGTGAACACCACTCCACTCATTACAACTCAGCCCGCTTCGCAAACGAACGCCATTAATGGCACGACGCAATTCAGTGTGACCGCTGCGGGAAATGCGCCGCTAAGCTATCAATGGCAGGCGACGAATAGCGGCAGCGGGGGCTTCACCAACTTGGCCAATGGCGGCCCGATTTCGGGAGCCACCAGCAATGTCCTGACGATTTCGCCGGTGGACGCCAGCTGGGCGCTAGCCTATCAGGTGGTCGTTACCAACAGTTACGGCGCCGTCACCAGTAGCCCGGCGGCTACTTTGACGGTTTTGACAATCCCCGCCATCACCACACAACCTGTTTCGCAAACCGTTCTCAGCGGCAGCACGGTTACTTTCAATGTGGGGGCCGCGGGCGTGGGCACGTTGGACTATCAATGGCGGGCCAACGGCGGAACCGGCTATACCAATATCACGAATGGCGGCATCATCTCGGGTGCTAACACCAGCACCCTCACCCTCAGCGGCGTTTCGGCCAACTGGGGTTTGTCCTATCAGGTGATTGTGACGAACGCCAACGGCGCCATAACGAGCAGCCCGGCCGCCACGCTGACCGTGCTTCCAGCCATCGTCCTCATCAATGGCGACTTCGGCACCAGCACCATCCAATCCGGCCCGGCCGTATTGGGGTCGCCGGGGAATTACTGGAACGCGATCAGCAGCGCCAGCATCAGTCCCATCACCAATGCCACCGGCTCCGCCCTCAGCGGGGTCGGCTTGACCCTGGCCAATGCCGGTCAACTCTATGTCGATGCCGCTGGCACCGCCATGGATGCCGCCACCACCCCTTTAATGACGGATTATGCTTTTGGCTACGCCACGGCCGGGTATACCCCGACGGTCACGGTGAGCCTTACCGGGCTGGCACCCTATATGAATTCCTCCTTTACCCTGGTGATCTATGCTGCGGGAGACAACAGCGGCCAGGGCGGCAGTCTGACCGTGCAAGGAGCCGCCGGCGGGAACACCGCCAGCACCCTGACCACCATCGCCACCTCGCGGCAAATTTCCGCCGGCTTGGGCGTGGCCTACAACACCTTCACGGGAATCCTGACCAATGGCACGCTGACTTTTACCTCAACCGAGTTGTCCGGACAGGCGTTTACGGACATAAATGGCTTTCAGCTCCAGTTGGGTCCCAATAGCCCACCCAATGCCCCCGTCGTGGTGTCGCCCGCCGCCAATGCCACCGGCGTAACCAATCATCCCGTGTTGAATGTGGCGGTTTCCGACCCGGATACGAACAACCTGACCGTCACCTTCTACGGTCGCACGGCGAACGTCACGCCGGATTTCACGGTCATCGCGCTGCCGGACACGCAATTTTATTCGCAGAGCTATCCCTATGTCTTTAAGTCGCAGACGGACTGGATTCTCACCAACCACGCCACATTGAACATCGCCTATGTCACCCAGCTCGGCGACTGCGTGCAGAGCGGCGACAACAGCGGCGACAATACGGAATGGCGCAACGCCACGAATGCACTCTACACCCTGGAAAATCCGCTCACGACCCTGCTGGCAAATGGCATACCCTACGGCGTGGCTGTGGGCAATCACGACCAGTCGCCCGAGGGCGACGCCACCGGCACGACGACTTTTTACAACCAATACTTCGGCACCAACCACTTCCTACCTTACAACTATTACGGCGGCAACTACGGCACGAACGGCAACAACTTTTATGAACTGTTCAGCGCCGGCGGCCTGGATTTTATCACCGTTTATTTGGAATATAACACGGCGTTGACCAGCACGAATGCGCCGGTATTTACCTGGGCGAATAATCTGCTACACAGCTACGCGAACCGCCGGGCCATCGTCGTGAGTCATTATATCATCAACAGCTACACGGCGGGCAGCACCTTCGGACCGCAGGGCCAGGCGGTCTATGACGCGCTGAAAGGGAACACGAATCTGTCCCTGATGCTCTGCGGCCACATCAACCCGAACGGCGAAGGCCGGCGCACGGATGTCTACGGCGGCAACACCATCCAGACGCTGTTATCCGATTATCAGGACCTCACCAGCGGGGGCAACGGCTGGTTGCGCATCTACACGTTCTCGCCGAAGAACAACGTTATCCATGCGCAGACCTATTCTCCATATCTGGATTCGTACCAAACCGGCGCGAACAGCCAGTTTGATGTGCCTTACGCGATGACCCCCACAAACCCATTCACGATCATCGGTACCGTTACGGGTGTGCCGTCCGGCGGCAATGCCTTAAAAACCTGGTTCGGACTGACGACGAATACCGCCTACGAATGGTATGCCGCCGTAAGCGATGGCCAAATCACGGCGGTCGGCCCGGTGTCGCGCTTCACAACGGCGTCCAGTTTCCCGGCCATCCCGCCGACGGTGACGCTGACCAGTCCGGCCAACAACGCCGGGTACAGCGGGCTTTCGTCCATTGCGATCACGGCCGCCGCCGCCGATGCGGATGGCATGGTGACCAATGTCGCTTTCTATCAAAACGCGGTGAAGCTTGCCGATGTCGCCACGAGCCCCTTCAGCTATAACTGGGCCGGGGTGGCCGCCGGCAGCTACGCCCTACAAGCCGTTGCCACGGACGACGAAGGTTTGATGACGACTTCCAGCATCGTCAACGTGAGTGTGACCAATTCACTGGCGGTGCAAATCCTCCAGCAGGCGAAGACGGTTTTTGTAATCGCGATGGAGAATCACAACTTTACCCAGCCCAGCCCGGGCTCCAGTCCGCAGCAGATTTACGCCAACTCCGCCGCGTCTTACATCAACAGCCTCCTCACTCCGGGCAATTCCAACGCCGCGCAGGTTTCCTACGCCACGGCATATTACAATTCGGGCGTGGGCGTGCATCCGTCCGAGCCGAATTATATCTGGGCGGAAGGCGGCACGGATTTCGGCTATCACACGGACAACGATCCGACGCCTGCCAACGGCAATGTTTTCAACGCCCCGCACCTGACCCGTCAGTTGACCGCGGTGGGCATCCCGTGGAAAAACTATCAGGAGGATCTGCAGTTGAGCACCAGCCCCACCAACAGCGCCTCCGGCACCAGCGGAACCACCATCAATCCCTACTACGGTACCGGCGATTACGCCTATGCGGTGAAGCACAATCCCCCGGCGTTCTACACCGACACACAGACCCAGAACGTCTTTGCTTTCACTAATTTCCTGCGCGACCTGGCGAACCGGGCGGTCGGCCGTTACAACTGGATTACACCAAACCTGTACAACGACCAGCATAGTCCGCTCGCCAGCGGCTTCACCTATCACGGCGTCCCGTACACGGGCGATCAGGCAGCCATCGCCCAGGGTGATAATTTTCTGGCCACACTCGTTCCGCAAATCATGGCCTCGGCGGCTTATCAGGACCACGGCATTATCATTCTCTGGTGGGATGAAGCCGAGGGCGGCGACACCGCCAGTTACGCGATCCCGGAAATTGTCCTTTCGCCCATGGCCAAGGGCAACGCCTACGCCAGCGGCGTGGAGTTGAACCATTCCTCGGACCTCAAGACGATGGAGGAAATTTTCGGACTGGGATTCCTCACTAATGCCATTCCAGCGGGGGAAACCAAAGCTTCCGGTTCGGGTTACAACAATGTCGCCACCGTGAATGACCTCAGCGACCTGTTCCGGGGAATCGCGGGTCTTGGCGTCCAGCAGTCTGGCACGACGCTCACCAATGGCGGCAGCGCGGCGGCCTTCGGCAGTGTGACGGTCGGCGCGAGCGTGACGAACATGGTCACCCTCACCAACACCGGCCTCGGCACGTTGACGCTTTCAAATCTGGTGGTGTCCGGTGCGCAGGCCGGTGATTACCGCGTGGGCGGCATCGCCTTGCCCGCGCTGGTGGCGGCGGGTGGCAGCACCACGTTCAACCTCGTGTTCTCGCCCGCCAACTGCGGCGCAAGTGCCGCCACGTTGCTGATCACAAACAATGACCCATGGAACAACCCGTTCACCATGCTGCTCACCGGCACGGGCGACGCAGCGCCAGTGATTTTCAGCCAACCCGGCAGCCAAACGAATAACGCCGGAACGAGTGCCAGCTTCAGCGTCGGTGCCACGGCCTGCACGGCGTTGAACTACCAATGGTATTTTGGAACGAATGTCCTGGCCGGCGAAACCAACAGCAGCTTGAGCATCGCCCCGGTTGGCCCGACCAATGTTGGCTATTATCATGTGGTCGTGAGCAGTTCCGGCGGCAACACCAACAGCGATCTTGCCTCGCTGACGGTCATCTTTCAGGCTCCGAACGTGGTGGGCGGCCAGATGATGCTTGGCGCAGGCGGCTTTTATTTGACGTTTTCCGGTCCGGCGGGACAGACCTATCAAGTGAAGGCCTCCGACCAGTTGACCACGCCGCGGTCGGCGTGGACGGTAATCGGCAACGGCACCTTCGGAAGCACCAACGTCATTTTCACCGACACCGACGCGGCCAACCATCCCCACCGTTTCTACTCCATTGAGTCGCCGTAACCTGAATTCAAACGCCGGACCAGCTGCTGGTATTGGTCACAATTCGGGTTCAAATAATAGCCTGCGTGCTTCAGGGCTGAGCCGAAGCCTCGCTAAAACCCGATAATACTCACTCCGAAAGGCTACAGTGTTTCTTCAAACGCACTGGTGTTTTGAAAAGGCGCTTACGCCAACTGGTTTGTTTAAGGATTTACCAAGGTGACGCGATAAAATTGCTGTGGCCCGCCGCCGATGGCAATCGTTTGGCTGGTCGTCAGGCCACTGGCAGTCACCGGCGGCAATAGATTGCTCCAGTTGGCGCTCAATAAATTGGTGGAGCATTGTAATTGATAAATCGCACCCGGTGCCGAATTCCACGTCACCGTCAACACCTGATTCATCTGCTCAACCGAAAGGGTTGCCGGCAAAAGGCCGCGCATCAACTTCAGGTCCTCCAAACCCAGTTGCCGCAAGTGATCCAGCCCACCGCTCATGGCGGCATAATCCGCACCGGTTAGCAGGCTGGGCACGTCAGGCAGCACGGTGAAGGTGGTGTAATCGGTCGCAGTAGTCTGGTTCAAGAGTTGAATCAGGTGGCAGGAAGGATTCGTGGTGATGACGGGCGCACCGGCGAAGAAATTGTCCACCGGCAGGATGAGCGTGAACGCATTGGTCCCCGTCTGGGTGATCTGAACCGGGGCATAGGAGTAAGTGGGCGCCCCGATAAAATTGACGTTGTTGGCAAAATTCTGCGGACCGTAAAAACACCAGCCGCGGTAATTGTTCACCGTCACCGCCACAGAATTGGACCAGTCCTGCTGTTTGAATGCCTGCAGCGTGACCCGCCCCGGCCAGGTGGCCGCCCCGCCGTCCAAGTCCAGATTGTTAAAAGTCTGTTCGTCGTAGTAATCGGCGTTCACATAATCCTGACTGTCCCTTATGTTCAAGTCGTACAGATTGGTTGCCAGGTCAGCGTATCCAATCCCCATGTTCGCATAAAGAATGCCCAGAAATCCGGTCTTGGGCTGGGTGGCTCCGTCCACCCAAACCCGGCCACCGGTAACATGATTACCCAGAATCTCCGCCGGACCACAATCATGAATCGTCAAAGGCCCTTCCGAATATCCCAAATAGACCTGGGAGCCGCTGGCCAGATTGGTCAGCACCAATCCCTGACCGGTGGTGTAGGCAATGAAGTTCTGGTAAGGATTCGACCGGTACGGAAAGAAACCGGCCGGCGGTGCCGCGCCGATCACACCGCCGGGGCCGTATCGGAAATAAAGAACATTATCGATCATCAATTGGCTGGCACCCGTCGAAGTCTCCATGATCCCCGCAGTGTGCGGGGCGGTGATGAAGGGAACCTTGGTCATGAACTGCTCCAACCGGACATTCGCGGGCGTGTTCACGGAAATCACGGCGCCGCTATCCCCTCCCGTCCAGCAGAGCTGGGTCCAGTAGCCCGATCCCTGAATCGTATAGTTGCCACCCGTGACATTGAGGGTGGAGCCAATCAGGTAATAGCCCGTCGGAATATAAACAATGGATCTATTGTTGGCCGCCTTGGCATCATTGATCGCCTGCTGAATAGCCGGGGCCGCGTCCGCGCTGGCATCGCGTTTGGCATTATAAGGCGGCGCGGTCACATCCAACACGGCCGCGCCATCATTGATCGGTCCCGAATTCAGAAACACGTGGCTGGGCGAACTGAGCGTTGTGGTGATGCCAACATTTGAATTGGCGGGAGGGACGTTGATGGCGGTCACGTTGAAGGAAATTCCCTTGCCGGAAGTCTGCACCAGGTTCGTTTGATTACTGATTCCCGGAAACGAGTTGTTGGCCACGATCAAATTGGCCGCGCCACTGAGCGTTCCACCGCTGAAACAGTTCAAATTGATGGGTGGGTTCTGGTTGGGCGGGTTGCTGAACTTGCAGTCAAAAATCATGGCCATCAAAACATCACCGAGCGTAATCGCCCCGCTGTTCAGGCCCGCGCCAAGATTCTTCCACGAATCCACCCAGCAATCCTGGATGACATGCATCTGCCCCGCGTAGCCGGTATAGGGCGGCATGGTGATAAATGCCTGCGAACCCGTGGAAGTGCAGTGACGCGCGCGAATCGGGGCGGCGCTGATCATGTCCGCCACGCTGGAATGGTCGAAATGTGTGTCATAAGTCATCTGCGCCACGTTGCCGTGCGAGTCAATGCCCGTCCCGCAGGATTCAAATTCGCAACCTTCAAACATATATTCGTAGTCGTTCGGATAGTTCAGCCCGATTTGCGAGCCACAAACGCAATTGTAAAACAGGCAGTTCCAGATCTCGCACCCGCCGGTCCATTCATTGCCGGAACGGTTCGTGAAATTCAGCGCCACGCCGGTGAAATTCAGGAACGCCTCGTTCCAGTGCCGCACCGGATCTTCCGGCAAGCCGCCGCCGGGTACATTCTGGACTTGATGCGCCACGCCGCTGGCCGCGAGATTCCGGCCGTCCCAACGAATGCCCACGTAGCGGGCGTGGTTGACCCCCGTCGAAAAGAACATGGTGCCGCCCGCCGGCCCATACCAGGCAATCGTCGTGTTGCTCCCGCAGCCCACCAGCGCCGTACCAATGTTACCGTAACCGCCGGTGTTCCACGTCAAGGTCGAACTGATTTTGTAGTTGCCGGGCGGCAAATACACCGTGGTCTGGTAGGTGGTCAACGGGTAGCCATTGAGAGTCAGCCCCACTTGCGACGCCAGATTCAAGGCGTCTTGGATGGCCTGCGTGTCGTCATTCGTTCCGTCCCCCACGGCATGATGGGCGATGCCCGGATCGTTCAGGACATTGATCCAGTCCGACCGCTGAATCCACGTCATCGGCGCGATGTTTACGCTCGGCCCCGGGAGCGAGCTGGCGTTGGTGGACAACGCGGTAAAATTGGTCGGCGGGCTGTTATACAGGCGCATCTGGTCGTAATCACAATCCACCCCGGCCGAGGCAAAGCCGCTCTGATACCAAATGCCGCCCAGCGGATTCGTCCCGGCATAAGCGGCGTCGAACTTGAACGTCGCGCCATACAATTCGTTGGCGGTGGAGGTCGGGTCGATCGGCCCGGTCCCCGCCACTCCGAACGATTTCATGGTGATCAATCCGTTGGCGTCAGTGCTGAAAGTATAACCGATGTGCCAGAGGTTCGGTATGGCGAACAGGTTCGGGGCACTGTCACCAAAGATGAACGCCGCCGCCCCCACCGACGGGCTGGTGGAACCGCTCGTGCCAAAGATTCTGGTGAAATTGGTGATGGCATTGGGATTGCCCGCCGTGAGCTGGAAGCGGAGTGCTCCGTAACTTAAACCGGTTAAATACACCCCCAGACCCGAGGTCCCATTGATGAGGTTGCCATCGCAGTATTCCGCCCCGAGCCAAGCGGCGGAGCGGCCCGCGCCGGAGCCGTAATCGTTCGTATCCGCCGTGTTCAGCCGGACAAACACGTCGAAGCCACCGTTCAGGTTCAGGTAAACGTGGCCTCCATTGGTGATGTTGGGACCAACCAAGCTCGCAAAGGAATTACTGACACTGGCCGGCACGTAGGTGAGGAAAATGCCACCGAGATTTTGATTCCAGCGGACATTCAAGTGGTTGCTGCTGGTCAAGGTGAACGGCTGCGTCCCGCTGATCTGGACGGCCTGAAAGGCATTACTGAACAGCCCGGTGCAGCCGCCGCCGAAGGTGACGATGTTAGTAGTGCCGCCCTCCGATCCGCCCGGGCCATTGTAATCCGCTTGAAAAACCACGGCGGCGTCCGCTTCCAAACTGCCGGCTGAAAATAATGATAGCACCCCCACGCCGGCCGCCATGAAAACGGCGGAAACATTTCTAAACATGAATCTCATATCGCACGCTTCGATTTAACAATTATCCCCAATCAGTGGTAAACCACAATCTTGCTATCGCCGGAAAAACATCGCCTGCCGCCTGTAACATAAACCACAACGCTTTGGCCCGCTTGTCATCACCCCGAATGCGGAATCACTTTCCCCTATTCGTGCCGCAGCCGTAAAAACAAACTGTCGCCGCCAATGGGCATGGTCGTCGGACTATTCGTCGCCTCCGGCACGTCCCCCCACCCAGCAGGATTCGTCAAGTTTCCATTGGTTTGCAAAATAAATCCAGTGGCGTTCCAGTTCAATTGGACCGCGCCGTTGGTGGGCAGGGCCGAGAGCTGCGGCATGGACTGAAAGACCCGCACATAGTGAACCACCATCGTGGCCGGCACCGGCCCCGCCCCGCCATCGTAGTCCAGGATCAGAATCATCGGACTCGATGAGATCGTCGCGCCCCCCGACAAGCTGCCGTTCGTGGCCGAGGCCACCAGCGTCCCGTCATAGTAGAAGTCCAGATGGCCGGGATACCAGTTCACCGCGTAGATATGCGTGCCGGGACTCGTATTGATGCCGCCGCCGATCGGGTGACTGTCCTGGCCGCCGCCGCTGTCATAGTGGTAGTGCCAGGCGGCATTGCCAATTAAGCCTTCCATGATGTCAATCTCACCGTCCATCGGCCAATTTTGCCCGTCGAGCCACCACGCCGGCCAGTGCGCAATCACCGCGCCGTTGGTCGGCAGCGTGATTTGCGCCTCCGCGTAGCCATAGGTGAACTGGAACCCGGCCTGGGCGCCTCCGTATGGGCTGGACGAGATGCACGCCCCGTTGGTGGAGTTCTGCAGCCGGAGGTTGAGTTGCCCATTGACCGTGACATTCGCGGCGTAACCGCGCGTGCTGCTGCCGGGATTGAAGTTGCCGTCGAAGAACCAGTAGGGCGCCCAGTTGGTTGAGTTGAGGCTGGTGCCGGTGAATTCGTCATTGAATACCAACGCCCAGTTAGAGCCAAGTCCGTTAGTCGCATAGTTGAACGGAAGCACCGAGCCGTCGGCCGACCGCGCCATCATCAGGTAGATCCCGAAGATCTGGCATAGCCGCCTGAAATCGATCCGCCGGTTATAGCTGGTTCTGGTGACGATTAAATGGACGAGCATTTTCATTCCAGTCGTAAAATAAATGTCTAGTCAGATTTCGTCAATTATCCTTAATAAATATCCAGGTTATTCTATGCCAACCACTCCGGACCAGCGGGTAGGATACGGGCCATTTATGGGCTCCCTTTCAGTAAATACACTCCGAGATAATTCGCTTCGATTTCCGTGGTGAAACTCGACAATTGCGAGACAGGGCCGGAGGCAATTTCGTTCCCGGTCATTAAATCGATTATCCGGCACGTGGTGATCGAGCCGAGGCCCAGCGCGCTATAGTCGGGATTGATTTGAACCGTGGTTCCATTGGTGGTTCCATAATTCGGCACCACCAGCACGGCTTCGCCCGCGGCCAACCGCGCGTAGGCCTGCAGACGGTTGGTCAGGCCGTTGATCCGGGTGTCCACTTTGGCTATGTTCGCCGCGAGATGGTTGGTCGCGAAATTCTCGAATATCTCCGGGAATGTGCGATTGATCCAGATGTACCGCTTCACATCCTCAAAAAATGCCCGGTTCGGTGGCAGACTCAATTGCGACCAGTCGATCGTGTTAAAATACATCGCGCCGGTCATTGGAACGGGCAGCCAGATCTGGGGGTTGTTCCACTCCTCCCCGATCCACCACATGGGAATAAACGGAGCGAAGATGCTGCCGTAAGCGAAGCGTACCCGGTTCCCGCCGCAAACCGGCGCGCGATCGTCGTGATTACAAAAATTCGCGGTATAGTAACGATACTGACCCGCGCCGGTGACCGTGCCGATGCAAGCTCCGGATTGGACCACATCGACAATGTTATTGGTCAATAAGTAATCGTCACTGCCGAAGCCTCCGAAGCTCCGTTGCTCCGTATCAAACGTGCCGAGCCGGTCGTTCGGACATTCTCCCATGATGAAGATCTTCCGGCCTTGAGCCAGGAGGTTGGTGCGGATCGTTTGGAAAAAATAGCCCGAAGTGCAGGGCGCCAGATCGACGCGAAAACCATCGGCGCCCGTCTGCAGGATGAAGTTTTCGGCGGCATTCGCATACCACTGTTGCAACTGGGGGCGGCTCCAGTCAAAGCCATAACCGCCCCAGACCTGCCAGAAAGTCCCGTCGGAATTCGTTTGATAAAACTCCGGGTGTTGGGTTACCAGCGGGGAGTTCATCATGGTGCCCCAGACAATGATGTCGAAGAAGACGCGAATATTTCTCTGGTGCGCCGCCTGTACAAAGGCCGCGACGGCCGAAAAATTGGTGTCCGCCGTGCCCGTCAATAGCGGCTCCACCACGTTGGGGCCGAAATTGACATAGCCGTTGTCGGTGGATCCCCGCTCCCAGATCGGATCAATCCAAAGCCCGTTTACCCCCATTTGCGCATAATGATCCAGGACATTCGTGGCCGCGGCGAAAGTTCCGGCGGCCGTCGCTGTTTCGATGCGGAATTCCGCGATGACCAGCGTTTTTACCCAATCCGGATCCAGCCCCTCCATCGTCACCGCCGCGTCCGGCTGGATTTGGGGGATGAGCGCGCGGTTGTCGTTGCAGCCGCCGGCGGGGCGCACCCGCCAGAAACCCGGATTCCAAGGCTGGCCATTGGTTAAAATAAATTCCCCGCTGGCATCCAGCGTGTTGGTCGTCTGGGGCGCCCAGATCACCGGCGGCCTCAAATCACCGGTCCAATCCAGCACATAGTCATGGCCGGGCAACCCTTGGTAGTTCAACTGGTAAATCCCGGCGCCGACTGCCAGCGGATTGCTCATCCGGTTGAATCCTGGCCCGTTGGTCACTACTGACACCGTCACCATTCCGTTGGCCGAGCCACCCTGGCCATCACTGACCGTATAATTAAAATGGTCGATCCCCGAAAAGCCGCTGCCGGACATATAGGTCACGTTCGTCCCGTCCGTGATCACCGCGCCGTTCGCCCCTTGGGTCACCGCCGCCACCGTGAGGGAATAGCCATTGGCATCCGTTGGGGCATACTTGCCGCCAATGAGGCTCAGCGTTGACGGCATGCCGCTGAGCGCACCCCATAAAATATTGCTCGTTACCACCGGCGCCAACGCTGGCGGGGCCGGCGTGACCGTGAGGGAAAAGTTTTGATAGGCCATCCCGAAATTGCCGTCGGTGTAAAGTCCGCCCCATCCGTTCGCAAAATTTCCATTGCTCATGCTTTGGTTCGTAACGGCCCAAACATTCGTGCCCCCGATGGGGTCATAAATACTCGCCGAAAACGTGCCGGCATTCGGCGAAGACACCGTCAGGGTGAAGGGCCGGTTCGTCACCACGGGAAAGACGGGGTTCCAACTGATGGCGCCTTCGCCCCCATTGACGAGGTAATACAACTGCACGTTGCCGCTGCCGGAATACCGCAAGGCGTAATAGTTCGAACTGTTTTGATAATTAAACAGCAGCCCGCCATAGGCCGAGCTAGCGGTCGTGTTTATCTGCATCGTCGCATTCAGCGCAAAATTTGTGCCTCCGGTATTCAGGGTCGGAAGCGGGTTCAGCCGGATGAACTGGTTGCCGACGTTCAGTCCGCCATCCTGAACCAACTGATGGTTTTGGATGGCCCACGTCCCATTTCCAATCGTCCATTGCGGGCCGATCAAATCCGGGCTGCTGGCGGGGGTCTGTGCCGGCGTGTTGGCGCGGTTGAAATCGTCGATAAAAGCAAAACCTGTTTGAGCGCAACCAACACTAAGCAAAGCAACCAAGCATGGCAGCAGGATTTTATATTTATCCAAGATTCCAGTTTGAAGGCTGCTTCGACGTTTGGCTGCGGGCATCAGCGTCATCATACAACATTTTGGTGGCCGCCGCAAATGTCCCTTCCGGAGTGGCCGTTCAATGTGGAATTCTGGCAAGCGCATCGTTCCGGCCCGTTGGCTCTATTTGCCTGACCGCTGCGAGCTCCGCCGTTTTCGATAACTCACCGGTTTCGATTTCTCCTCCGGCGATCCGCCGGCCATCATCCGTTTCAATTCCTTGATCTGGTCGCGCAGCAAAGCGGCTTTTTCAAACTGCAAATCCTCGGCGGCCTTGAGCATTTCGCCTTCCAGTTCGCGGATGGTTTCGGTTACATCCAAGTCGGTCGTCGTCTCGCGCAACAGGCCGGCGGCGGCCGCGTGCTGATCTTCCTGCACGGCCAGGCTTTCCTCGACGGCGCGGCTCACGCTGCGCGGCGTGATGTGATGCTCGGTGTTGTAAGCGATCTGCCGCGTCCGGCGTTTTTCGGTGACGGCAAGAAATTTCTTGATGCTGTCAGTCATCACGTCGGCGTAAAGTATCACCTCGCCGTTCAAATGCCGCGCGGCGCGGCCGGCGGTCTGGATCAGGCTGGTTTCGCTGCGGAGAAAACCCTCCTTGTCTGCGTCCAGAATCGCCACCAGCGAAACCTCCGGCAAATCCAGGCCCTCCCGCAGCAGATTGATGCCGACCAGCACGTCAAATTCACCTTTGCGCAGGGAACGCAGAATTTCCACGCGCTCAATCGCGCCGATTTCGCTGTGGAGGTATTGCACGCGGATGCCGATGTCGCGCAGGTAATCCGTCAGTTCCTCCGCCGTGCGCTTGGTCAGCGTGGTGACCAGCGTGCGTTCCTTTTTATCGCCGCGCTGACGGACTTCCTCCATCAAATCATCAATCTGTCCCTTCAGCGGCTTGAGGGTGACTTTGGGGTCGATCAAACCGGTTGGGCGCACGACCAATTCGACGACGCCGGGCCGTTCCGTGGCCGCCAACGTGAGCCGGCTGCCCCGAACCGCGCTCGCCATTGACCAGCCGATCTCGCGCGGCGCCGGCGTGGCGCTCGCGTAGATGGTCTGGTTTTGCAGGCCCTGAAATTCCAGGAAGTTCAGCGGCCGGTTATCCAGCGCGCTCGGCAGGCGGAAGCCGTGGTCCACCAGCACGGTTTTGCGCGACTTGTCGCCTTCGTACATCCCGCCGATCTGCGGCACCGTGACGTGCGATTCGTCCAGCACGAGCAGATAGTCGTCCGGGAAAAAATCGAACAGCGTCGTCGGGCGCGAGCCGGGCGGACGATGGGCGATGTGGCGGGAATAGTTTTCAATGCCGGAGCAGAAACCCATTTCTTCCATCATTTCCAGGTCAAATTCCGTCCGCATCTTGATGCGCTGCGCCTCCAGCAATTTGCCATCGCGCTCAAACTCGGCGATGCGGACGCCGAGTTCCTCCCGGATGGCGAGCAGCGCGCGTTTCATTTTGTCCCCGGTGGTGACGAACTGTTTGGCCGGGAAAATCATGTTGCCCTGCAGCGCTTCGATTTTTTTGCCGGTCAGCGGCTCGAACCGCGTGAGCTTTTCAATCGTGTCGCCGAAAAATTCGATGCGCAGGCCGTCCTCGCGCCCGGCCGGCCAGACTTCCACCGTGTCGCCGCGCACGCGAAAATTGCCGCGCTCAAAGGCGATGTCATTGCGCGCATACTGCAAATCCACCATGCGCGACAACAGCTGCTCCCGCGACAGTTCCAGGCCGACGCGAACCGGAATGACCATCGCCGCGTAATCCTCCTTGCTGCCGATGCCGTAGATGCACGACACGCTGGCGACGACAATCACATCGCGGCGCGTGAACAGCGACGCCATCGTCGAGAGCCGCATCCGTTCAATGTCGTCGTTCACGCTAGAATCTTTTTCGATGAACGTGTCCGTGCGCGGGATGTAGGCCTCCGGCTGGTAGAAATCGAAATAGCTGACGAAGTATTCGACCGCGTTTTTTGGGAAAAAGCTTTTGAACTCCGCGTAGAGCTGCGCCGCGAGCGTCTTGTTGTGCGAAATGACGAGGGTTGGCTTGTCGACGTTCCTGATGACATTCGCCACGGTGAACGTTTTCCCCGAACCGGTGACGCCCAGCAGCGTCTGGTGCTTGGCGCCGGACACGATGCCGGCGGTCAGCTTTTCAATCGCCTGCGGCTGGTCGCCGGCGGGCGCGTAATCGGAAACGAGTTCAAACATTCGCAGCGAAAGTAGAAGCGAAACGTCGGCGCGTCAACCGCGCGGCGTGTCGCAATCAAACTTGCCTCGCGCCGGTGCCGGAAACTATGCTGTGCCAGCCTGACGAATATTGACGCATGATCCGATCCCTCGCCTTCACCACCAAAGGAAGCCTGCACAGCCGTGACATTGAGGTGTTTCTGATGCCAACGCTGCTGGCAGACACGAATCTTTTCCTTTGGATTGACCTGGAGGCGCCGACCAGGGATGAAATCCACACGATTCTCGAAAGCGTGTTTCATTTCCACCCGCTCTCCATCGAGGATTGCGTCACCGTCAGCCAGTCGCCGAAGGTGGAGGAATACACGCCGAAAGAGGACGACCATTTCGCACCGTATCTCTTCCTAGTGATCCACGCGGTGGATTACAGCCGGCAGGACGGCTGCTTCGCCACGAGCGAACTTGATTTTTTCCTCGGCCACAATTTTCTCGTCACGTATCACGAAAAACCGCTGCGCAGCGTGACCCAAACCGAGGAACGCGCGCTGAAGGGAACGGTGGGGCAGATTGCCCGCGCGCCGGATCGCGTGGCGCACTCGCTGCTCGACTCGCTCGTGGACAATTACAAGCCCGCCATGGACGAGCTTTCCATGGAGATCGGCGAACTGGAACAGATGGCGTTGCAGCACCCGAACCAGCAAACGCTTAACAAGATTCTCCAGATTAAAAAGGAGGTGCTGCACCTGCGCCAGATCATCGGGCCGCAGCGCGAAGTCCTTTCGCGGTTCGCCCGGGGCGAATTCAACCTCATTCGCCCGAAGATGGTTCCGTATTTCCGCGATGTGTATGACGCGCTCTTCCATATCGGCGAAATCGCGCAGGGCTATACCGACTCGCTCACCGGCATTTTGCAGGTCTATCTCAACATGTCGTCCAACCAGACCGGCGAGGTCGTCAAGCTGCTCACGCTCATCACCGTCATCACCACGCCGTTGATGATGATCGGCACCTGGTATGGAATGAACTTCAAGGACATGCCGGAACTGGATCACCCACACGCCTACCCCGTCGCCGCCATCCTCATGGTGGCATCCACGGTGGCGACGTATCTTTATTTCAAGAAGAAAAAGTGGTTCTGATCGATGAAAACTCTTTTCACCCCGGTGATTTTGTCCGCCTCGCTCTTTCTGTCCCACGCTGAAATACCAGCGGCGATTCCACTTTGGCCAGACGGCGCGCCCGGCGCGCTCGGCACTTCGTCCCACGACATTCCCACGCTCACGCCGTATTTGTGCGAGTCAAACGCCACCGGCGCGGCGATGGTAATCTGCCCCGGCGGTTCCTACGCGATGCTGGCGCCCCATGAGGGCAATGATTACGCGCTCTGGCTGAACCGGCATGGCGTCACCTGTTTTGTCCTGAAATACCGGCTCGGTGCCGACGGCTACCATTATCCGGCGGAGTTTCAAGATGTGACGCGCGCCCTGCGCTGGGTGCGCGCCCATGCCATCGATTACAAAATCGATCCGCATCGCGTCGGCATCATGGGATCGTCGGCCGGCGGCCATCTGGCGGCGACGCTGCTGACGCATTTTGACTTCGGCGACACGAATTCCGCCGACGCGGTCGAGCGGCAAAGTTCCCGGCCGGATCTGGGAATCCTTTGTTACCCTGCCATCTCGATGGGCGAGTTCGCGCACGCATTTTCGCGGGAAAACCTGCTGGGCAAAAACCCCTCGCCGGAGCTCCTCAAATTATTGTCCAATGAGCTGCAGGTGACGGGCAACACGCCGCCGTGTTTTCTTTGGACGACATTTGAAGACCAGAGTGTGCCAATGGAAAACACGCTGCTGTTCGCCGGGGCGCTGCGGAAGAACCAGGTGCCGTTTGATCTGCACGTTTACGAAAAGGGCGCGCACGGCATGGGTTTGAATGACAAGCCGCCTTTTACCCATCCGCATCCGTGGGCGGCTGACTGCCTGTTCTGGTTGAAGGAACGCGGATACGTGGATTAATCCGGCGTGATGAGTTAGACGAGTCCCTGACTGTGTTTGACTGGGGACTCGTGCGCTTGTCCCTCCGAAAATCAGAACCCGCGCAGGTCCGTGCTGCTGCGCTTGGGCAGGCCCGGTGCGGGCGTACGCTTGAGGACGAGGTATTCAATGCCGAGCTGCTCGCAATATTCACGCTTGCCGCCCTTGTCGCCGTCTTCGTTCACGGCGTAAACATCGGGCTTCAAGGCCTTGATTTCAGGATCGGCGTCCAGCCAGCCGTCGCCGCTGGAAATCAGCGCCTGCTTCACAAACTTGATTGATCCGACCACGTAACGGCGCTCGGCCTCCGACAGCAGCGGATGGCCTTCGCCCTTGAGCAGCCGGATGTTCGCATCGTGGCCAACCACGGCGTAAAGGTCGCCGTAGGCGCTGACTTCCTCCAGAAACCGGACATGGCCGGAGTGGAACCAGTCGTAGCTACCGGTGACGATTACTTTTTTCCGGCCGGGTGCGGACGGCTGCACAGGCAGTTCGGGGAAACCCTTGAGTTCATCCGCCGTGAAAATGCGGTACGCGATTTTGTTACCGGCGGCGGTTTTTTGCCGCGCGGCATTTGCCGTCGACTCCACGTCTGCCCAAACGTCCGCCTGCAAACCTTTCGGCAACGCGTCAAAATTCGATGCGCCATCGGCTTCCACGACCTGGCTGACGTAGCGGACGGCGCTGAGGAAATAGCGCCGTTCGGCCAGCGGAAATTTCGGCGCTTTGCCGGTGAGTTTTTGGAGCGTGGCATCGGGCCATAGCACCACGGAAAGCTCCCCGAGCTTGGAGGCTGCTTCCAGAAAACGCAGGTCGCGCGACTTGAGGTCGTCGAATCCGCCGGAAACGATGACTTGTTTTGGCCCGCTCATTTTTGCGCAACGCGGATATTGACCTTGAACGCACCCGGCACCGGTTCGTTGGAAACCACGATCAAATAACCGCCGCCGCAGCCGGAATACATCGCGCCCGGGTACTGCCGCTGATACGCCTTCAGGAGCGGCATCAAATCCACGCGCAGCCGCGGATGCCGGACCACGTGCGGCAGCAGCGTCTCCCAGCATTGCATGTTCAAATTCAGCGATGCGCCGAGCGCCTTCGCGTCCATTTTCACAATGGCGTCGTAGCAGTCCTGCCCCGACTGGCCGAGCTTGGCCACCCATTTTGGCGTAAGCTGTTTGATGCCGAGCGGACTGTAGCCATCCGGCCGCGGCTCCACCGGAATCAGATGCAACACCTTGCCCAGCCACCGGCCGACCTTCGGTCGGTTGCACGATTCAATGTGCGAGGGAAAAACGCCGCCGTGGATTTTGTGGTCGTAATCCAGCCGGTTCACGCCGGGATAAACCAGGCCGATCATGTCCTGCGAACCGCTGGGGTCGGCTTTGCCTTTATTTTCCGCCTCATATAGCTCGCGCGCCAGCTCTACCGGCGACCGGTTTGGCAGCTTGCCGTTCCAGAGCTTCATGGCGATGGCGCGGGTGCCGCTGGCAATGCCCGAGCGGTCCATCGGCCGGAAATCCGGCTCGATCTGCACCACCACCATCGAGCCGGGCGGCTGGGGGTTGTGCCGGGAAACAAACGGCTGGTCAATCCAGCCGCCCGCGAGCTGCAGGCGGTTGGGTATGGCGCCGAGATATTTTTCGACCGGCGAAACGGCGTGGATTTTCATCAGCCGATGCCCACGCGCTTGCCGGCCTTGCGGGCGTGGTGTTGTTCCGTGATCCACGCGTAAGTCTCGGCCAGCCCCCTGTTCAGGGTGGTGCCGGGTTCCCACTTGAGGACCTTTTTGATGAAGGTGTTGTCGGAATTGCGCCCGGCCACGCCTTGCGGCGCGTTGAGATCATATTTGCGGTTCATCTTCACGCCGGCGATTTTTTCAATCTTGGTGAGCAGTTCGTTGATGGAGACGAGTTCGCTGGAGCCGAGGTTGATCGGCGTGGCAATCAACTCATCGCAGTGCATGATCTTGTCAATGCCCTGCACACAGTCATCAATATACATGAAGCTGCGGGTCTGGTGGCCGTTGCCCCAGATCGTGATGTCCTTCTTGCCGGTGTCGATCGCCTCGATGACCTTGCGGCACAGCGCGGCGGGGGCCTTTTCGCGGCCGCCATCCCAGGTGCCGTGCGGGCCGTAGACATTGTGGAAACGGGCAATCGCCGTCTTCATGCCGCGTTCGTGCCAGTATTCCTCGCAGAACATTTCGGATACCAATTTCTCCCAGCCGTAGCCGCGCTCGGCCATCGCCGGGTAAGCGTCGGATTCTTTGAGCGCGCGGACGTTTGGATCTTTCTGCAGCAGCGTGTTGTAGGCGCAGGCGGAGCTGGAGAAAAAGTAGCGGCGCGCGCCGGCCCGGTAGGCGGCCTCCACCATGTTCGTGTTGATCAGAATCGAGCGGAGACATTCGACGCGGAAACGCTCGATGAAACCCATGCCGCCCATGTCGGCGGCCAGATTGTAAACTTCCACCGCGCCCTCGCACACGCGCTTGCAGTTTTCCTCAAGGCTCACGTCGAGGCAAAGGTTCTGGACGCCGGGGACGTGCAGATACCACTCGTAGAGCGGCTTCTTGTCCACCGCGCGGATGTTGGTGAACCCTTTTTTCTTGAAATACAGGGCCAGGTTGCCGCCGATGAATCCGCCCGCGCCCGTGATGACGATCAGGTCGTCCTTTTTCAAGGCCGGGTCTTTTTCGATGATGCGTTTGGTGTGTTGCATAAATTTAATTGTTTCCTTCTCGGGCGCGACCGCCGGTCGGCGCGCGGTTGTCATGTTCTCGCCTATGATGAGCTGATTTCCAAAAAATGGGAATGCCCGCTTTTGACCAATGCATATCTATTTTTGACTTTCTGCCCGGGCGCGGCCGCCGGCGAACTGCGCCACATTTCCTCGACACCGGCGCGAAGCAAATTAAAATCGGGCGCATGACAAAACCTACCTTGCTCGTCCTGGCCGCCGGCATGGGCAGCCGCTACGGCGGCCTCAAACAGATTGATCCCGTCGGTCCCAACGGCGAAACCATCATTGACTACTCCGTTTACGATGCGCTGCGCGCCGGCTTCGGCAAACTCGTTTTCGTCATCCGCAAGGACATCGAACAGACTTTTCGCGAAGTCATTGGCGCGCGGTTCGAAAAACGCATTGCCGTGGAATATGTTTTTCAGGAACTGAACAAACTGCCCGCCGGCTGCGCCGTTCCCGAAGGCCGCACCAAACCGTGGGGCACCACCCACGCGATTCTGATGGCGCAGGATGCCATCAAGGAACCGTTCGCCGCCATCAATGCTGACGATTTTTACGGCCAGCAGGCTTACAAAGTCCTCGCGCAGCATCTCACCTCCGGCGCGCCGGACTACGCCATGGTCGGTTTCATTTTGAAAAACACCTTGTCCGACCACGGCAGCGTGGCGCGCGGCGTTTCGCGCGTGGATGCCAATAATTACCTCACGCACATCGTCGAGATGACGAAGATCGAGCGCGACGGCGGCGGCGCGAAAAACACCGGCGCGGACGGCAGCGTCACCAAACTCAACGGCGACGAGGCGGTCTCGATGAATTTCTGGGGCTTTACGCCCGCGCTGTTCCCGCAGCTCAACGTGGCGTTTGAAAACTTCATGAAGAAAAGCGGCGGCGAACAAAAATCGGAATGCCTCATTCCCGCCACTGTCGGCGATCTTGTGACCAGCGGCAAAGCCAAGTGCAAAGTGCTGCGCTCGGCTGATTCGTGGTTTGGCGTAACCTATCGCGAGGACCGACCGGTCGTCGTCGAAAACATCCGCCAGCTGATTGCCAGGGGCGATTATCCGGAAAAGCTTTGGGCGTAAACTGCGCCGCCTTTGCTTAGCCGGATTGAAAAATATTTTGACGGACAATCCGAGTCGGCAAAGCAACTCATGAGCCCGATTCAGCCAAATCTTGAAAAAGGATAGGCTGCAGATAAAGCAGTCTATTTCATGTTATGCAGCATGAACACTTTTTTGAAAATAAAGCACATAGTTCCAATTATTTTGGCTTGCTTGATTGCAAGCCTTAAATCAGTGGAAGCGCAGACAGATACAAACACTGTCGAGCAACAGTATATCCAAGACTATGGATGGCCCAAGGGCACAAATACTGTCTCTGTGAAGTTTCGGGTACATCTTGATCCAAAGAGCGGCTTAAGCACCATTACGGTTCTTTCACACGAAAGTCCCATTCTGACGGAGTTGGCGAAAGAGATTGTGGAGCGGCAGACAATACCGATGCCGGGAAAGAGCAATTTGATGGTTGATGAAAAAGGCAAGCCGTGGGACGACAAAGACGTAATTTACATATACACGTTTAGATTCGGGCGTCCGTTGCAGGGGATTGAAGGAGAT
Source organism: uncultured Verrucomicrobia subdivision 3 bacterium (assembly GCA_903870815.1). Taxonomy (GTDB): domain Bacteria; phylum Verrucomicrobiota; class Verrucomicrobiia; order Limisphaerales; family UBA11358; genus UBA11358. The sequence continues at coordinate 5,728 of CAIQEI010000033.1, read as the reverse complement.
GCGCTTGGCCAATTGATGAAGGGTGGAAAGTTGAGTGAGGGTCAACTCAATGATTTAGCAAAGAAGTCAGGTCTCTTGACAGATCCATCCAAAGCAAGCAATCAAAAATAACACGATGTGGTTCAACATGAGGATAGTCTGCAAGTAACCGCGAAGCTTCCCCTCAATTCCCCCGCCGCACCACGCTGTCCCGCTGCGCCCAGTCGGGATTCGGGTTGGGAAAATCCAGGTTGTAATTCAGGCCGCGGCTTTCCGGCCGCATCAGCGCGCACTGCACAATCAGCTCCGCCACCGTCGCGATGTTGCGCAGCTCCAGCAGGTCGGCGGTCACGATGAAATTCCAGTAATACTCGTGGATCTCCGCCTGCAGGTTCGCCAGCCGCGACTGCGCCCGCTGCAGCCGCTTGTTCGTCCGCACGATGCCGACGTAATCCCACATCAGCCGCCGGATTTCATCCCAGTTATGCGCCACCACCACCAGTTCATCCGCGTTCGTCGCCTGGCCGGATTGCCACACCGGAATTTTGAAATCGGATTTCGGGAGCGGCGCGGCCAGGATTTTCTCCGCCGCGCGGTGCGCGCAGACCAGCGCCTCCAGCAGCGAATTGCTCGCCAGCCGGTTCGCGCCGTGCAGGCCGGTGCAGGCCACTTCGCCGACGGCGAACAGCCCGGCGATGTCCGTCCCGCCGTCCACGTTCGTGACCACGCCGCCGCACTGGTAATGCGCCGCCGGCACCACGGGAATCGGCTCCCGGGTGATGTCAATGCCGTACCGCAGGCACGTCTGGTAGATGTTCGGAAACCGCTCGATGATGAACTTCGCCGGCTGGTGCGTGATGTCCAGGTGCACGCAGTCCGCGCCGGATTTTTTCATCTCGCTGTCGATCGCCCGCGCCACGATATCGCGCGGCGCGAGGGATTTCAGCGGATGCACGGCGTCCATGAACTCCCTGCCTTCGAGCGTTTTCAATATGCCGCCCTCGCCGCGCACGGCTTCGCTGATGAGAAACGATTTCGCCTTTGGATGATACAGGCACGTCGGATGGAACTGCACAAACTCCATGTTCGCGATGCTCGCGCCCGCGCGAAACGCCATCGCCACACCGTCGCCGGTCGCGATGTCGGGATTCGTCGTGTAGAGATATACCTTGCCGCAGCCGCCGGTCGCCAGCACCGTCACCGGCGCGGCGAACGTCCAGACGCGGTTCGCTTTTTTGTCGAAAACATACGCCCCGAGGCAGCGGTTCTCGCCCACATAGCCCAGCTTCTGGCTCGTGATCAAATCGATCGCCAGGTGGTTCTCAAAAATCTCGATGTTCGGCTGCCGGGCAATGGCGTCGAGTAGCGCGCGCTCGATCTCCCGCCCCGTCACGTCCTTCGCATGGAGAATCCGCCGTTTGGAATGGCCGCCCTCTTTGCCGAGGTCAAGCTCGTGCGCCCCCGGCGCCGCCGGGATTTCGCGCTCGGAAAACTTCATCCCCAGCTCGATCAATTCCGCGATACGCGCCGGCCCTTCCTCGACGATGGTCCGCACGACGTTTTCCTTGCACAAGCCCGCACCGGCCGTGAGCGTGTCGCGCACGTGCGACTCGAAGGAATCTTCCCGGCTCGTCACCGACGCGATGCCCCCCTGCGCGTAATTGGTGTTCGACTCCGCGCGGTCTTTTTTGGTGACAATGGCCACCCGCCCGCGCGGCGCGACTTTCAGCGCAAAAGTCAGACCCGCGATGCCGCTGCCAAGGACGAGAAAGTCGAATGGTTTCATTTCAAAGCCGGATGTTGTCAATCAACCGCGTTTTGCCAACGAACACCGCCAGCGCCATCTGCGCGCCGCGCGTCACTTGGGCAACCGGCGCCAATGTCTCCGGCTCAAAAAACTCCACGTAATCCAGCCGCGCGGCCGGCTCGCTTTCAATCAGCTTTTTCAGATTCGCCTTCAGTTTTGCCGCGGGAACCGAGTTGGATTGTTTCACGGCCGCCTGCGCGGCTTGCATCGCGCGCCAGAGCACCCGCGCCTGCCGGCGCAGATCCCCCGCGAGATACTTGTTCCGCGAACTCATCGCCAGCCCGTCCGGCTCGCGCCGCGTCGGCGCGACGACAATCTTCACGGGGAAATTCAAATCGCCGGCCATGCGTTTCACCACGGCCGCCTGCTGAAAATCCTTTTGCCCGAACACCGCCACGTCCGGCTGCACCAGGTTGAATAATTTCGCCACCACCGTCGTCACGCCGCGAAAATGCACCGGTCGCGCCGCGCCTTCCATCACGCGCCCGAGTTTTTCCTCAATGACGTAAGTGCTGTAGCCGGTGGGGCGAGCGTCCCCGCGAGCCGGCTTGTCAGCAGCCTCGCCCCACCGGGGATACATCTCCGCATCGTCCGGCGTGAACACCACGTCCACGCCTTCGGCACGACACATTTGTAAATCGCGCTTCAAATCGCGGGGATATTTTGAAAGGTCTTCGGTCGGCGCGAATTGCGTCGGGTTGACGTAGATGCTGACGACGATCATTCCTTTTTTGCCGAGGCGTTTGCGCGCCTCGCGCACGAGGCTCAGGTGACCGTCATGGAGATAGCCCATCGTCGGCACGAAACCAATTTTTACGCCCACGCGTTTCCAGCGCAGCGCAAGTTGCTGCATGGCCGCGGCGCGGGAGATGATTTTCACACCCGAAATTTACCGCTGCGGCACGGCCAATCAATGTAATTGTCAATTCCGGGCCGGCGCTGAACCCGGTGGTGGCACCAGCCGCTGGCGGGTTTGCCGTGAGTTTCGGCCGGAACGCCCTAAACCACCGGCGCGCCGCGGGTGCCGCCAATAAAAAAAGCCGCGCCGGATTAGTCCGGCGCGGCGTTTGTTTGCCAATCAAAAATCAGGCCGACGCGTAAAGGTGCGTGTGCTTGCTGCACGACTCGTTCGTCGGCGCGTCCGGCACCCGGTCGTTCGGCGTCACGATGTTGTTCGCGAGCATCCAGGCTTCCACCTCGTCGCCGCTGATGTCGGGCAGCATGTGGCCGTTGATCTCGACGCACGGGCTCATGGGCTGGCCGCTCTTTTCCATCATTTCCGCACGCTGCGCGGGATCATTGATGATGTCGCGGTCCTCGAACGGCAGGTCGTATTTTTTGAGAATGGCGCGCACGCCGTTGCTCCAGCCGCAGGTTGGTTTCAAATAGGCGATAATTTTTGGTTTGCTCATAGGTAAACAATAATTGTTATTACAATGACAATATAGTGCCACATCCTGCGAAGTCTGCAAATGGTTATTGCAAGGTCGGTCCGAACTGAAACCGGTTGCTGTCCTGCTTAATCCGTGGCCAATCCCATCTTGACGATGTCGAGCTGGCGCAGCGTGTCCATGACGTTGACCATCACCTGATAGTCCACGTCTTCCGAACCCTTCACCACCACGCCCAGTTCGGGATTGTCCGTCTTCAGCTGCGCCAGCTTGGCTTTCAACTGCGGCACCGTCACCACCTCGTTGTCCAGGGTGATCTGGCCGGCGGCGCTGACGTCGATGCGGGTCGGGGGCTTCGGCTTGTGATCCGCCGGCGGCGGCTTGCCGGAGGGGAGGTTGATCTCCAGGTTGTTCACAAGCTGCGGCGTGGTGATGATGAAGATCACCAGCAGCACGAACACCAGGTCCAGCAAGGGCGTGATGTTCAGCTCGTTCATCGTGCCGTGACCGCGCTTGGATGTTTTTTTGAGGCTCATGGGGTCATGACCGGTTCGGTCTCTTCCTGCACGTCAAAACGGATCGTCACCGTCGGCGGGAAATTGGTCGGGGGCCGGCGGTCGATGCTGGACACGATTTTGAAAACCGCCTTGACGCTGGCGTCCCATTTCTCATCGCCGCTGCCTTTCAGCCATTGCGGATGGGTGATGTTCCCCTCGGGGTCCACGCTCACCGCGACTTCCGCGACATAATCGTCGTCCCCCATGTTTCCAGGCCGGTTCCATTTCGAGCGCAGCGTGTATTCGATATAGCCCTTGTAAAGCTGCACCGGATCCGACTCCGAATTCACCGCCTTGCCGCCTTCGAATTCAAAGCCCGACACCTCCGCCGCCGGCGGGGCCACCACGGGCGGGGCAGCCGCTGGCGGAGCCTTGGCTGTCTCCACCTTGGGGGCTTCAATCTTGGGCGCTTCGATTTTCGACGGCTCAATCTTCGGCGGTTCCGGCTTGGACTTCTCCGGTTCCGGTTTCTTTTCCTTGACCATCTCCACCGCGATCTTTTGCACCTTCTTGCCCAGCAAACCTTCTTTGGCCGCGTAATAGAACAGAACGCCCACCAAAATCCCATGCACCACCGCCGAGATGATGAGATTCACCTTCGACGAGTTTTTCGGCTTTTTGGGCTGGGATTGCGGAATCATTTACAAAAGTTTTTAGCGCTTAGTTTTTTTGGTGTTTGGTCGAAATAATCGTGGTTGATGGGGCGGCTCAAAATTAAAATTTTAATCCAAAACTATTTATTAATTTCCGTGGCCAGATCCACTTTCACGATGTTCGCCTGCTGCAGAATGTCCAATACCGAGCGGATCTGCCGGTATTTGGTTTTTCCGTCGCCGCGCACGATCACATTTAAGTCCGGGTCATCCGTCCGCAGGCTGATGAGCTTTCCCAACAGGTCGCTCACTCTGACTTCTTCCCGGTCAATAAACAGGTTGCCATTCGCCGGCACGGAGATGTAATACGCTTTGTGCGGCGGGTCTTTCTGATGCTTCGATGCCACGGGGAGCTTCAGGTCCATGTCCTTCACCGGCGGGATGGTCGAGATGATGAAGATCACCAGCAACACAAACGCCAGATCGAGCATCGGCGTGATGTTGAGCTCCGTCAGCGACTCGTGCGCGCTGTGCGAACACTTCTTCATGGAATGGCTCCTAGAGCTGCTCGGGAGTAGAGGTTTCATGGCGTTTCAAGGCGCCGGCGATCTTGTCCTCAATATCGCGGTTGTCCACATAGGCGTGCTCGATCTGGTTGGCGTAGCGCGTGGCGAAACCGTCAAGTTCCTGCGTGATGTGGCGGATGGTCGTCACCATGAAGTTGTAGCCGAACATCGCCGGGATGGCCACGAGGAGGCCGGTGACCGTGGCCACCAGCGCGGCGGCCACGCCGGGCGCCATCGCCGTGAGGCTCGCCGAGTTCGACTCGGCGATGCCGGCGAACGTGGACATGACGCCCCAGACCGTGCCGAGCAGACCGATGAATGGCCCCCCTGCCACGGCCGTGGACAGGACAATCATGCCTTTTTCCAGGGACATCGCCTGCGCTGACGCCGCCTCTTCCAATACCACCTTCACCGCCTCGAAGGCGGAGTTGCTGATCTTGATCGTTTTAACGCGAGCGAGATGGTCGGTGTTGCCTTCGCCCGCGCTCTGAACCGTGACGGCCCCTTTCACTTCCACCGGATTGTTTTTGAGGTGATACAGCACCTCTTCCGCACCGCGCTCATAAAGCGCGTAGGCGGGCGCCCCCTCAAACTCCTCGCCGCGCTTTTGGATGTCCAGCGGGTCGCGCGTGGAGGCGTAGGCGGCCAGGAACTTCTTCGTCGCCTTGCGCGCAATGGTCAGCTGCCGGAACTTGGTGATGATGATGGTCCAGCTGAAAAGCGACAGCAGCAGCAGGACGATGACCGTGTTCTTGCCTTCGGTGGTCGCATTCTTGATGGCATAGACGGCCGCGTTGGCCAGGATGGGTGGGAGGATCATAATGATATTTTTGTT
>CAIQEI010000032.1 GCA_903870815.1 uncultured Verrucomicrobia subdivision 3 bacterium | reverse complement strand
CCGGCAAGTCACTTTGCCGGTTGCGAGGTCGACGTGATCCGGAATTTCGATCCGGTGAATATCCACGTCGGCGTGATAGCCTCGTTCCGAAAACACATCGATCAGCATGGCCAGCGCCTGGCGATCATCCAAAAGACTGGCTTCCGTGTTAATATGCGCGGTGCCGGAAATCGCGTGCCGCAACACGATTGGTAGGATTTTTTCTTCAATGAAAGCGACCACCCGGGCGAACAGCGGTCCGTGTTCGAGTTCATAGCCATCGAGCCGTTTCACCAATTCCTGCCGGGCGTGGATGATGATCTGGCTGGCCACGGGCACGCCTCGGAGGCGGTCCACGGTGCGCGGGTCGAGCTCCAACGTGCTTTGGTATTCCAGTTCGTTCAGGATGTTGGCCTCAACTTCCGCCACCGGGCCCTGGGCGTTGATGAAGTGGTAATGAAAAATCTCCTTCAAGGACTGCAAGGCCTCCCAGGTTTGCTCCTTGAATACGCGGTAGCGCCGGCTGGCTAGCGCTTCATCGTGATCGGTCGGACGGTCTTCGGGCAGCGGGCGGTTGGCTGTCCGCGTTGGGGATTCGATGAGGGCTTTGGTTTCGCGTCCGCGTTTGAGCTGGCGGGCCACGGATTCCTTTTCGTCCACGAAGAGCACCATGATGTGGATCGTGGGCTGGCGAAAATGAATGCTTAACGGGGTGTGGTAAAATTCGCGGCGCAGCGCGTGCATTTTGTCCACCAGCAGTTTCAAGCACTCGACCTGAACATGGGTGCGCGGGAAACCATCCAGAATGACCCCGTCATGATATTCCGAGCGGAGCAGTTCCCGCAATACCAGCCCGATCACATCCCGGTCACCGACCATGGTGCCGGTATTTTTCAACGCCCGGGCTTCCGTCGAATTGAGCAGCGAACTGATCACGATCGGCTGGCAAGTCAAGCCCCGCACCTTGGCGATGAAGGCGGTGTTGGTTCCTTTGCCGGCACCTGGTGCGCCCCCAAGCAGGATGATCTCCTTGGGGAAACGCAGGTGTTCGCGGCCAAATTCCGCCTCCAATTCCCGCCAGATGGATTCGAAAATGAGATGGGCATCCTTGATTTCAAGGTCGTTGCGCTTGGTGGCGACCGGCGCTATGGCTGGCGGAGTCTGATCAATTTGTGCAGACATAAAGGTTTAAACCAACGGGGGGGTATGATATGAGAAGGTTTCGGCCGACGCACGCGGTTTCGGGAAAATATTCTCCGCATCGGTGTCAGTCGCCCCACATGTTGGGATTGGACTTCCAGCCCTTGACCTTTCCAGCAAACCTTCGAAGAACTTTTCCCGTCACGAGGGCAGGGATTAGAAATCTGTGATTTTCGTTGTCGCCATGTCATATCCCCTGGCAGAACCAGGTCATTTTGGCGGAGGGTAATTTTTGCCAACCTGTTCCGCCACGCGCTCCAGCCAATAGGCCGGTCGCACCTTCGACTCCGGTAGCGTGGCGAGATCGGACATGTGAAAAGTCTTTACTTGTATTGCGCCCGATGGCTTAACTGACGGCATCCGGGCCGAATGACCCCATCATTTGGCCAGGCATCCCCGATGAAAACTGCCCCCGACCGCATGACGGACAAATATGACGCGCCCCTGTTACTGGGCAACCAGGCGCGCCGGCGGTTCCATGTCATGGCCAAGCCCAGCGGTTCCACCTGCAACCTGGATTGCAGCTACTGTTTTTATCTGAGCAAGGAGACGCTGCCCGGCGGTCCCGGCACCGGCCGGATGTCCGATGAAGTGCTGGAGAAATTCATCCAGCAATACATTGCCGGCGTGACGGGCCCGGAGGTGGTGTTTTCCTGGCAGGGCGGCGAGCCGACGTTGATGGGCCTGGATTTCTTCCGCAAAGTCGTTGCGCTGGAGAAAAAATACGCCAAGCCGTTCCAGACCATCCAGAACGACCTCCAGACCAACGGCACGTTGATCAACGAGGAATGGTGCGAGTTCCTCAAGGCCAATCGGTTTCTCGTCGGCTTGAGCATTGACGGGCCGAAGGAAATCCACGACAAGTATCGCGTCACGAAGGGCGGGAAGCCCACGTTTGACAAGGTTTTTAGCACGGCGAAGCTGTTCCAGCGCTATGGCATCCCGTTCAACACCCTGACCTGCGTCAACCGCTACAACGCCCGGAAGCCGCTGGATGTCTATCGCTTTCTCCGCAACGAGGTCGGTTCCACTTACATGCAGTTCATTCCCATTGTGGAATACAAGGGCTTCGAGAAAACCGCGCCGCATAAGTGGGACAACGCCGCCCTGCCGAAAGACGGCGATCCCGAGGCCCGGCCCGACCATCCGAATTCCATCGTGACGGACTGGACGGTGGATCCGGACGATTGGGGCTATTTCCTCTGCAAGGTGTTTGATGAATGGCGACGGAATGACTTCGGCAAAATTCTGATCAATCATTTCGAGACGCTGGTTTCGCAGCACATGGGCCTGGGTTCGCAGATTTGCATCTACGGTGAATTTTGCGGCAAAGGCCTGGCGGTGGAGCACGACGGCAGCGTTTATTCCTGCGACCACTATGTTTATCCGGAGTATCGCGTGGGCAATCTCAAGGACCAGGCGCTGGACAGCCAGGTGTTTTCCCGGACCCAGGTGAAATTCGGCTATGCCAAAAACGAGACCTTGCCGCAGTATTGCCGGCAATGCGCCTATCTCACGGACTGCTGGGGCGAATGCCCGAAGAACCGCATCATTCGCACGCCTACCGGCGAACCGGGGCTGAACTATCTCTGCCGCGGCTTTAAGCAATACTTCGCCCATGCCATCCCCGAAGTGGATCGCATCGTGGCCGAACTAAAAAAACAGCCGGTCCGACCCCGGAGCCGGATGTAAGTTCAATCCCGGCAGGAATAACTGTGAAGAGGCGACGCCATTTAAACTACTCGCGGATTGGCCGTCGAACCGGTCAGGCAAAGAAGTGTGTAAGTTGGTCGTAAATTGAATAAACAGAAACCCAGGCAACGCCGGTGTGTGGAATAATCCGCAGCCCGGCGCGCCCCTAAATCAATGTCGCTAAAAATCTCCCGGAAGTTTCGTAGCCAACCGCCCCAGCCCGCGAAACGGGCGGGCTTGATTGGATTATTTCTCAGCCTGCTGGGCTTGGTCGGTTGCCAATCCTTTGGCCCATCCAGCTGCGTTCAGCCGGAAATCAACGGGCGGGTGGTCGCGGCGGACACGCATCAGCCGCTGGCCGGCGTCCGGGTCATCCGCGTGGTGCCGGGGCAGGCTGCCAACGCCGGCGCTCCGGCCAAAGGCGCGCAAATGTTGCAGCAAGACCGGCCCGAGACGACCGGTGCCGACGGAAGTTTTCTGGTGCCGGGCCAGCAATATATGACCCTCTTCCGCCGCAGCACTTGGTGGTCGGTGCGGCTTTCGTTTCAAGCCCCCGGCTATATTACGTGCCAGACCAATTTCAGCACGGGCAGCTTCACCAACCTGCCGGATGGCAGTGATCCGGTGCTGAACGCCGGGGATATCCTGCTCCAACCGCTCTCCAAATAATCAATTGCCGCACCCGCTGGCCAGAAGGGCAACGCAGGAGGCTGCGCACTGGTCGGCAGGATTATTGGTCACGCCAGTTTCACCGAAAATATTTCCGGGCAGATGACGCCTTCGGCCACACGCGTCACGCTGCCGGTCATCAGGATGTCAAATCCGGCGCGGATTTCGATTTGGATATCGCCGCCGGGGCAATGCACGGTGACGTTGTTGTCCACCAGGCCGAGCTTGTGCGCCACCGCCGCCGAAGCGCTGCTGCTGCTGCCGCTCGCCAGCGTGTAACCCGCGCCGCGCTCCCAGATCTCGATCTGGATGTTGGCGCGGTCGAGGACCTTCAGGAACTGCACGTTCGTCTTGCGCGGGAAATTTGCGTGCGTCTCCAGCAGCGGCCCGTATTCGTGCGCCAGCTTCGCGTTGATTTCAGGCAGCGGCAGGACGCAATGCGGATTGCCGATGGTCGCCGTGCAATAGGTGAACTCGCGTCCGCCGACGGAGATCTTTTCATTGATGACTTCGCGCGCCGCTCCCGCCACGGGAATCTTGGTACTGTCAAAGCTCACCCGACCCATCTCCACGCGCACGCTCCGGCCGCCGTCAAGAATGGTGGAGCGGACGAGTCCGCCGTCGGTCTGGATGGCGAACTCCTCGTTGCCGACCAGTTTTGAGTCCCAGAGAAAGCGCGAGAAGATGCGCAGGCCGTTGCCGCTTTTCTCGGCGATGCTGCCATCCGGATTGTAAATCTTCAGCGCGCACTTGGCCGTCGTCGAGGGCAGGGGACCGAGCAGGATGCCGTCCGAGCCGACGCCGAAATTGCGGTGACAGATCGTCCGGACCTGTTCTGTGGTGAGCGGCGCGGGCAGATCTTTCGGGTGGATGACAATGTAGTCGTTGCCCAGCGCGTGGTATTTGGTGAAAGCGGTGTTCATCGCGCGCAGGATAGCGGGCCGCGCGCAACGCGTAAAACAGATTCAAAAAGCAACCGGCTATGGCTTGCGCCCCTCGTTTTCCAGATGAAACTTGTGGAGGAAGCGGTGGATGACCGGCGCAAAGATGATGCCCAGAATGGCGATCAGCGCGAGGCCGCTAAAAAGCGCATAGCAGCCGGCGAAGATTTTACCGCCATTGGTCTGCAGCGTGGCGACCGGCCCCATCCCAGAAAGAATCATCGCGGCGTTCACGAAAGCGTCCACCCACGGCAAACCTTCGAACTCGTGATAGCCGGTCATCCCGATGCCGAGCGAAACGGCGATGACGGCCGCACCGAGCAGCGCGTGATCCACGATGCGCCGGTAAAAGACCTTGCGCGGCAACAGCGGTTTGGTGTGATGCTCGTACATGGAAGATGAATCCAGTTTGCCGGTCCGACTGAAATCAGGCGTCCGGTTTATCTTCATTGCCTTTTGGCAGGTCACGCATCAAACGCCGCTGGCCCTCCTCGATGCGGATCAACCGGGTGCCGGAGTCCCAAAGCGCGTATAGAATGACGGCACCGGCAAATAATCCGAACGATAGCAACGCAGCTTCCAAGACTCCGCCGCTGAAGCCGCGATCATGAATGAGTCCAACCATTCCGAAGAAGGCGAGAAACGACCCCAGCCCGCAAATCACCGAAAGGATGTTTAGTATGTGGTAAAGGATCCGTGATTTCATGCGGCCACCCTATTCACGTCGCCCGTGACTGTCCAGATTGATTTTGCTGGGTCAACAATGCCGTCATTTCCCCTCCGCCGCCGACCGGTCGCGGTAGTGATATTTGCCGGCGATGAGGCTGAAGACGATGGCCACGCCAAACATCATGACCGCGTAGAGCAGAAAACGTCCGGTGCTCACGGAGGCATCGTCGGAGTTCGCGCCGGGATGCGATAAAAACTTGGTCAGGAGCGCCACGAAGAGGTTGCCGGCGGCGACTGTGAGCAGCCAGAAACTCATGATCAAACTCTTCATCTCCGGCGCGGCCTCGCGGAAGGCGAACTCCAGCCCCGTCGCCGAGACCAGCACCTCGGCGGCCGTGATGATGATGTAAGGCCACGTTTGCCACAGGATGCTCAAATGCGCGCCGGCCGAGATGCGTTGTTGCAGCAGCGCCACCACCACGAAGGAAGCGGACGCGAGAAACAGCCCGTAGCTCATCCGCTTGAGCGGCGCGGCAAAGCGGCCCATCGCCGGATACAGCCACAGCGTGAAGATGGGCACGAACAACATGATGAGCAGGGGATTCAGCGATTGCATCTGCTCCGCGCCGACATCGAGGCCGAGGAAATTTACGTGCGACATTTTTAGCCCCTGCAACACCCACGTCGAATTGCCCTGGTCATAGAGCGCCCAGAACATCGGGATCGTCGCGAACACGAACAGGATGGGCGGCACCGAGCGCGCGGCGGCCACTTCGTTCTCAGAGAACCGCGCGCGGGCGGCGTCCCAAAACGTTTGGCCCGGCCCGCGCTTGATGGTTAGCGCGGTGAAAAATACCTGGAAAAAGCCCGCGTGACGCTTCTCCCGGTTGGTCGGCACGAAGGTGTAATATTTTTTGCCGCGCCAGAAAATGTAGGTGGCGATGGCCATAAAAATCCCCGGCACCGCGAAGGCCGGGCTATAGCCGTGATGATCCTTCACCCACGGCACCACGATGAACGAGAAGAATGAGCCGAAGTTGATCGCCCAGTAAAACGCGCCGTAGGCCTTCTGCATCAGGTGCGACTGATCGGGCGTGAACTGTTCCCCCATGAACGCCGAGACGCACGGCTTGATGCCGCCCGAGCCGAGCGCGATCAGCGTCAGGCCGATGAAGAGGCAGTTCAGCTTGCCCTGGCCGCTGAAAAAATCACTGCACGCCAGCGTGCCGTGCCCCGCGCAGTAAAACAGCGACACCCAGAAAATCGTCCGGTAGCGCCCGATGAGTTTGTCCGAGAGCCACGCGCCGAGCAGCGGCGTGAAATAATTGAACGACTTGAACAGCGCGATGATGGTCGTGGCGTAATCTTCGCTCTTGCCCAGGCCGCCGGCGGTGAGCTGGCCGCTGATGTAGCCGGCGAGAATGCCGGTCATGCCGTAATAGCTAAAGCGTTCGCACGCCTCGTTGCCGATGATGTATTTGATCTGGCGCGGCCAGCGGCGGGTTTGGGTTGCGTCGTTCAAATCCAATCCTTTTCACCAGCCTAAGCCAGCCGGCCCGCCGTGAAAAGCGGGATATTGCGCGGTAGAGTAATACGGTTGCCTCAAGCTGCGCCCGTGCCCCGCTCCGCGTCACTCTGGCGCCTTGGCGATTTCGCGGTCCGATGGGAGATGGGCGAAGTCAGATCACCGAAACCGACAGCGGCAACGACCACGGACCGGTGTGTCCGCGCCGCGTGATCCAGCGCGCATACAACCGTACCTGCCGCGGCATCTGCGTGGCATCCAAAGTCGCCGGACTGTGCGAGACAAAAACGTTCCACGCCGTGTCCGCCTCGTTATCCATCCGGGCGGTCGCGCCGTCCATCACCGCGATCTGCACACCCGTGGTATGCTCCGCCCGGGCGCGCGGACGCGCCGTGCCACCCATCCGAAAACTCACCTGCACGCTGCCGGGTTTCACTCCGGTGACGGTGAAATCCGGCGGCTCCGCCGGGGCTGTCCGGGGCGTGCGACCAGCCTTGTAGGGGCTGAGGCCGATAGTCGCCAGTATTCCCGCCGAAGCCGGCGAAGAACGGGCGCTCCTGGCGATGCCGCGCAACTTGCCCGTCAAACGCGCATGCGCACCGCCGGGCGCGCTCAGATTCTTGATTTTGGATTGCAAGTCCAGTTTCGCCGCGTTCACGGCATCGTGCGCCGTTTGACAGTCAGACACCAGCGTGCCCAGCTCCGTGACATCCGCCGGCGTCAAACTGAGCGCCGCCGGGTCAAAACCAGCCGCCGCCAGCGTTTCATGCACGTGCGCACCGTAATTCAACACATCAATCTGCCGTTTGGGTAGGAACTTGATACTGTTCATAGGCCATATAATGTTGGGCTTTTCCGGAATTTCTGGCCGGCTAGCTTATTCTTTAGACAACGAATGATAAGCAATTATCATTCCAAATCATCGGCATAGATTAGCTTCGCAGAGATGAAGATTAGATGCATATCAGTGTGTCTGATGGGCTCGGTAATACTACCGGGCACTTCAGACGCACTGCTGACCGGCTCGCAGGTATTGCCGGAGTGCTTGGCAGCAAAGCCTGTGAAGTCGGCGGCAATTCCCAGCAACTCGGTAGGATTGCCAGACTATTCAGAGGTAATTCCGAGACACACGGCCGTACTGCCGACTGGCTTGGATGCGTTTCCGGAATGCCGGGACCAATTCCCGCCCGCACCGGAGGGACGAGTTCCGCGAGTCCCCAACATTTGGAAGCGAACTAAGAATCAAGGCGATAGCGGACCCCCGACGGGGGGCCGGACCGGATGCAGAAGCCGCCGTTAGGAGGCTCAAATTAAAAACCGGCAATGGTATTAAAATGAGCCTCGTCACCTCGGCTCCTACAAATCAAGAGCGGGCGACGAAGCCGCTGCCATCATCAATCATCCATCCTCAATCCTCGTTTCTTCCCACGGCGGATTCAGCCTTTGGTGAAGCGAAATCTTTGGGCTCATCGCGTCGTTATTAGCTGTACAAATGGAACTTGCAATTTTAAACTGGTCTCAATGATGCGGCTGGGATAGGGCGCAGAAATTCAAGACAATACCTGTTAGGCGACTTCAAACATTTATGAAAAAATGCGCAAATTGTGGTCTAGAGAGTCCCGATCAGGCGATGAGTTGCCCGTCATGCAGCACCGATGCTTTTGTTAGCACTTCACCAGAGGCGTTAGGTCATATCATTTCGCCAGCAGAGGAGCGATTTTGGGAGCGGATGACTTTCAGGCAGTTCGCTATTTTCTTTATCCGCTTGCAGGCGCTTTGGCTGTTCTTTTATGCCGTCATTGATGCTAGTTATTTTGTAGAGTATTTGATACCTGACAGACCTTATGCAGTGTTCACGATTCATTCAAAGATGATATTGGTGCGCGTTGCGATGCACATTGCCCTGGCCATTTATTGCCTTCGATATGCTGACCGGATAGTTAGTTGGTTCGTCAAAGATATTATCCCAAAATCACCAACAAAATCAGATGATGATAAACCAGACGTTCAACAAGATAATGAAGCCATCACCAGCTGACACTTTGAAGTCCGCGCTCGCGGGCGGCATCACAGGCCCAGCGTGGCTCATTATTGGGAGGCATGAAGCCTCTAAGAAATATGCAAGTGATGTGTCATACTAACATGAAAAGAATCATTGCTCTGCTATTCATCACGTTTGCGTTGTGGGTTCTGGCCGCCGACGTAGTTCCGCCAGACAAGTATTCACTCTCGGTGGGCCGTGTTTACGAGTCAAAGCCGGAGCGTCCTGAGTGGGTATTCATCTTCGGTGGCACGAGTGCCATTCGAGGTGGCGAGACCGTATGCAAGTCTCCTGGGGCGCTCAAGACCCTTCTCAAAGGCTTGCCGCGTGGTTCGACCTTGGATTGGTGGCCGACGTGTAGTGGGGAGTCAGTGGCGTTGGCCGCTGATTTGGATGACTTGAAGAAGATTTGCAAGGAGGCGGGCATCGTGTTCACCATTCATCCCGCAGGCTGACCATGATGCCGCCTAACATCTATCAAGCACGATAGTTTAATAGGAAAAAGCATTCCTGCCAGAAAAGCTTTCTTTTCCGATTAACGTCCCCCGAAAGAAGCTCTCTGGCTTAATTGAGACTCCCCAAGCCGGGCTGTTTCGGTTCGCGAAGCTTGGTCAATTCGCCGCGCGGACGGCGCGCGGTTATTTCACACCGATGCGCTTGAGGAAGGGGTCGAGCGAACGGGGGCGGCCCAGGAATTTCTCGATGGAGACGTTGATATCCCGGGAGTCGCCAACGGCGTAAATCTCATTCCGCATCCGCAGGCCGGTGATTTGGTCAAAGAAGCCGTCCGGCGATTGCTCGAACACGGTGGCCATGTCCGCCGCAATGGCGTCGGCCCAGGCGTAGCCATAGTAGCCCGCGCCGTAGCCGATGATGTGGCCGAAGTAGGCCACGAAGGCAGTATCCGGCGGCACAGGAAAGGAAACGTCGCTCAAGATTTCATTCGAAAGCGGCACCACGTCGTCGGCGTTGGTCGCGTGGATTTGCGTGTGCAGGGTGAGATCCATCAGGCCGAAGGAAAGCTGCCGGCGATAGCGGGTGGCCTCGGTCGCAAATCGCGCAGTCTTCAACTGGGCGAGGACATCCGCCGGAATCTTCTTCTTGGGGTCGCGGTAATCGGCGGCGAAGCTGTCCAACACTTTCTTGTCCCACGGCCAGTTCTCCAGCATCTGGGACGGCGCCTCGACAAAATCCTGCGGGACGCTGGTGCCGGCGAAGCGCGAGTATTTGGCGCGCGTCAGGATGGTGTGCATGGCGTGGCCGAACTCGTGGAAGATGGTCTCGACCTCGTCGTGCGAAAGCAGGGAGGGTTTGCCCGGCTGGGGCGGCGGGAAATTGCAGACGAGGCAGCAGACGGGGCGCTGGTACCGGCCGTCCGGCAGCAGTTTGCCCTCGATGATGCCGAACTGGGCGAAGTGATTGTATTTGCCGTCGCGCGGGAACATGTCGAGATAGAACAGGCCCATCGGTTCGCCGGTCTTGGCGTCGGAAACGGTGTAAAGCTGGAGGTCGTCGATCCATTTATAGGGCGGCTCGACGCGCTCGAATTTCAGCCCGAAGATGCGCTGATAGATCTTGAACATCCCTTCCAGCACGTTTTGATATGGGAAATAAACGCGCAGCTGCTCGGCGTCCACGTTGTATTTCGTCTTCTTGAGCTGGTTGGCGTAATAGCGCCAGTCCCAGGCGTTGATGATGGCGTTGGTGTCGCCGGTCTCGGCGATTTTCAAATCCCGGAATTCCTTCAGTTCGAGGTCGTATTTGGGCTGCAAGCCGGTTTTGAGGTTTTGCAGGAAGTTGATAGCCGTCGCCGCGTTCTTGACCATGCGCGTCTCGGTGGCGTAATCGGCGTAGCTGGCGTAGCCGAGCTGGTGGGCAAGTTCATCGCGGCGGACGAGGATTTTCTGGAGCAGGGGAATGTTCGCCGTGCGGGCGAGATTGCATTGCGCGGTCATCATGCGCCGGCGCGTGGCCTCGAGACTGGCGTTGTCTTCGACCATGATGTAATGGAACGTGATGTTGGCCTTGAGGGTGTATTCGTCGTCGCCGGTCTTGATGCCTTGCTGGGTGAGAAAGGCGTCCGGGACGCCAGCCAATTCCGCTTTGGTGAATTTCAGCGGCTGAGTGGCCTTGGTGACGTTGTTCTCAAAATCCGTTTCGAGCGCGGTCAGTTCTTTGCGGAGCTTTTCCACGGCATCGCGCTGCTCCTGGGGCAAATCCAATCCGGCCCGGCGATAATCGCGCAGGGTGTCGTCGAGCAGTTTCTTGTCTTCGCCGGTCAACGGCGGCTGCGTGGCGGCAAACGTTTTCAGCGCGAGATAGACGTCCGCGCGATAGTCAATGCCAACCGCCCATTCGGATAGCTGCTTGATGGCGTCGGTGGCGGCGTCGCGCACGTCGGCATTGGTGCTGGTCTGCTCAATCAGCCCCAGCCGGTCGGAGGCCCGGCCGATATGGAAATTGACATCGTCCAGCGCGATGAAGGTGTTGGTGAAATTCACCTGAGCCGCCGTCAGCCGGCCGATGCGGTCGAGCGCGGCGTTGCCTTCGGCGATGGTCTGGGCCACGGTGGCGACGACTCCGTTCGTGGTGGTCTCAAACGTCGGGATGGTGACGACGGAACCAAATTTGGCGGCGGACTTTTGGAATTTCGCGAGTGTCGTGGGTTTCCCGCTGGCCTCGGCTGCAGTGAAGAGCATGGTGGCCATAAGGCAAAGGCTGATGGAGGAGTGACGCATAATTCAAACTTCAATATTTTTGCCGAAGATGCGCGCGTATTCGAGCATGACGTAACGGTCGGTCATGCCGGCGAGGTAATCGCAGACGGCGCGGTGCAGGCCGGTCTTTTTCAGGCGCCGCCGGGAGCTGTCGCCGATCTCCTTCGGGTGCGCGAGAAAATGTTTGAACAGCAGCTTGAGCATTTTCACCGCGCGTACGTTCGGCCGGTGCACGATGGGGTTGTAATAAAGGTTTTTGTAAAGGTAATCGCGCAGTTGCAGGTTCAGCTTGCGGCGCGCGGGGCTGTATTGAATCAAGGCCCCGGGGTGACGCCGCACGTCGTCGGCGGACTTGACGCCGGCGGCTTGGATCAGTTGCTCACTGTTTTCCACCACGTCGCGGATCTGCAAATCAATGATGGTGCGGATCGTGTAATACCGCCGGCATTCTTCCGGCAGCACCCGGTGATCCTTTTTTACCGTATGCGCGGCTTGCGCCCAAACCTCGACGTTCTTGGCCAGTTGACTTTCCTGGAGCAGACCGGAGTCGAGGCCGTCATCAAGGTCGTGGCTGTAATAGGCGATTTCATCCGCCAGGTTAGCAACTTGCGCTTCGAGGGAAGTGTTCTTGGCGTCAAAACCCTTGCGCCGGTCGGGGTGATCGTAGGCGGTCTGGTGTTTCGCCAGGCCTTCGAGCACTTCCCACGAAAGATTCAAGCCGGGAAAGCCGGGATATTTTTCCTCCAGTTCCTCGACGATCCGGAGGCTGTGAAGATTATGCTCGAACCCGCCGTGGCCCCGCATCAGGCGGGCCAGCACGGTCTCGCCCTTGTGGCCGAAGGGTGAATGACCCAGGTCGTGGGCCAGCGCGATGGATTCGGCCAGGTCGGTGTTGAGGCGGAGGGCACTGGAGATATTACGGGCGCCGGCGGCAACTTCAATGGTGTGCGTGAGACGGGTGCGAAGGTGGTCGCCAGTGCCGTTGAGAAATACCTGCGTCTTGTACTCCAGCCGGCGGAAGGCGCGCGAGTGGATGACGCGGTCGCGGTCGCGCTGGTATTCCGTGCGCCAGACGGGGGGCGGCTCGTCGTGTTTGCGGCCGCGCGTGTCGGCGCTGAATTGGGCGTACGGCGCGAGCGACTGGCGTTCGAGTAGTTCGAGTTCCTGACGGGTGCGCGGCATGACGGAAACGAATTACTTCTTCAGCAGCTCCTGCACGGAGATGCCGCGCAGTTCGAACAGGCGGCGGATGGTGTCCTCAATCAGATTGTTCGGGCAGCTCGCGCCGGCGGTGATGCCGACGGTGAGGTTGCCGGAGGGCAGCCACGCCTGCGTCACCACTTCCTGCTTTTTATGTTGGTCGTAATGCCGGATGACCGAGGTGGATTCCATCATGGCGGCGTTCTTGATGAAGTAGGTCGGCAGCTTGGATTCGCCCATCTCCGCCAAATGCGAGGTGTTGGAGGAATTGTACCCGCCGATGACGATGAGCAGGTTCGGCGGCGTCAGCAGCATTTTTTCCAGGGCGTCCTGCCGGTCCTGGGTCGCGCCGCAAATGGTGTCGAAGAAGCGGAAATGCTGGGCGATCTTGTCCGCGCCATATTTCTTTTCCATGACGGCCTTGAACCGGCGCTGCACTTCCTCGGTTTCGCCGCGGAGCATCGTGGTCTGGTTGGCCACGCCGACCGCCTGCAGATGCAGATCGGGGTCGAATCCGGCGGAATACGCGCCGTCAAACTTTTTCAAAAACTCGTGCTTGTCGCCGCCGTGCAGGATGTAGTTGCAGACGTAATCGGTTTCCGCAAGGTTGAACACGACCAGATAATGGCCGCTGCCGTAAGCGCGTGCCTGCGACGTGGTCGCCTTGGTCTCCTCGTGCTTGGCTTTGCCGTGGATGATGCTGGTGACGTGCTCCTTGGAGTATTGGCGGACGCGTTTCCAGACGCTCATCACGTCGCCGCAGGTGGTGTCCACCATTTCGCAGCCGATGGCCTCCAGCTTTTTGCGCGTGCCGACCTCGGTGCCGAAGGCCGGAATGATGACGACATCGCCGGATTGCAGGAGCGACAGCTCCTCATCGGTCGGCTTGGGCGAAATGATCTTGATCCCCATGTTGCGGATCTGGTCGTTGACCTCCGGGTTGTGGATAATTTCGCCGAGCAGATAAATCGGGATATGCGGCGCGACATCGGAGAAATACTTGCGCGCAGCGTAGGCGAGATCGATGGCGCGCTCGACGCCGTAGCAGAAGCCAAATTCCTTCGCGAGCTTCACGGTCAGGCCATCGGCGGTAAGAACGCCGCCGTTGGCGCGGATGCTTTCGACAATTTCACTGCGGTAATGCGACAGCACCTGCGCCTGCACGGCCTCCATGACATCGGGCCGGCGGAGGTTGATTTTCTTGCGCGGATTATCCGCTGGCGTTCCGAGCGATTCCATTGACATGACGGAAAACTAACCGTGAATGGCGGAGGCGTCGAGTAGGATTTGGGTCGAGAAACTGAGCCGCGTTCGGCGGATATTATTTTCCCGCCGCCGGCCGGTCGGCCAGAACGAGAGCAACGTCCTGACGGATCCGTCCGGCAGGAATTGAAACATCACCGCGGCGGAGCCGGGCCAGCATTTCAACTTTTTCCGAGCCAGTTACCAGCCACAGGATCCGTCGGGAGCGGTTGAGCAGGGGATACGTCAGCGTCATCCGTCGCCGATTTTGATAAATGCCGGTCAGGGCGACATCCCGGTCGGTGACGTTCAATACCGGGTCGTTCGGAATCAACGAAGCCGTATGCCCATCCGGGCCCAGGCCAAGGTGCGCCAAATCCAGGATGGGCGGCAAACCGGCGATGGACTGCAAGGTGCGGGTGTAATTCGCGGCGGCGGTTTCCAGATCCGGGTCTTCCACCGGCATCGCATAGATCTGGCCGGGAGTTAGCGGCGCGTGGGACAACAGGCTCTCGCGCAGATGTGTCAGATTACGTTCGGGATCGCCGGCGGGCGCAACACGTTCGTCCACCTGCACCACGTGGACATTTTCCCATGGCACTTCCTCATTTGCGAGTGCTCGCAGCATCTGCCACGGGGTTTTGCCGCCGCTGACGGCGATGACAAATCGCCCGCGCGCCGCGACCGACGCGCGCGCTTCCACCGCAATGATGCCAGCCGCCGCCCTGGCCACCGCCGCCGCATCGGCAAATACTTCACACTTCATGGGGCTCTTTAGTTGATGGCAAATTAGCGCGATGACTTCATTTTCCGGTAGCGCCGGATGAGATGGTTGGTGGAGCTGTCGTGCTTAAGGTTGGGCGACGACCGGCTCTCGAGTTCGGGAACAATCCGCTGCGCCAGCGCCTTGCCCAATTCCACTCCCCATTGATCGAACGGATTCACGTCCCAGATCGCGCCCTGGGTGAATACGATGTGTTCGTAAAGGGCCACGAGCGCCCCGAGAATTTCCGGGGTGAGCCGTTCGGCGAGAATCGTGTTCGAGGGCCGGTTGCCCTCGAACACGCGGTGCGGCACTAGCCAATCCGCCGTGCCTTCGGCCTTCACTTCGGCGGGGGTCTTGCCGAACGCGAGCGCCTCGGCCTGCGCGAATACATTCGCCAGCAAAATGTCGTGATGCCGTCCCAACGGCGTGAGCGCGTGCGCAAAAGCGATGAAGTCGCACGGGATGAGTCGTGTCCCTTGATGAATAAGTTGGTAGAACGAATGCTGGCCGTTCGTGCCCGGCTCCCCCCAATAAATCGGGCTAGTTTGGTAATCCACCGCTTTGCCGGCGAGCGTCACGTGCTTGCCGTTGCTTTCCATGGTCAATTGCTGGAGGTATGCGGGAAAACGTTTGAGATAATTTTCGTAAGGCAGCACCGCCACGGTTTCCGCGCCGAGGAAATTGTTGTTCCAGACCGAGAGCAGCGCCATGAGCACCGGCAGATTTTTCGCAAACGGCGCGGTCCGGAAATGCTCGTCCATCGCGTGGAAACCGGCCAGCATCGCGCGAAAACTTTTCGGGCCGACCGCCAGCATGGTAGAAAGTCCGATGGCCGAATCCATCGAGTAGCGCCCGCCGACCCAATCCCAGAAGCCGAACATGTTCGCCGTATCAATGCCGAAAGCGGACACTTTTTCCGCATTCGTCGAGACCGCCACGAAATGTTTCGCCACCGCCTTGGTGCTTCCGCCGAGGCCCTTCAGCAGCCAGCCACGCGCGCTTTGGGCGTTGGTCATGGTCTCCTGCGTGGTGAAGGTTTTGGATGAAACGATGAACAGTGTTTCCGCCGGGTTGAGGTCGTGGACTGCCTCCACGAAGTCCGCACCGTCCACATTGGACACGAAACGGAAGGTCAGATTGCGGTCGCTGTAAAACTTCAAAGCCTCGTAAGCCATCACCGGCCCGAGATCCGAGCCGCCGATGCCGATATTGACGACGTTGCGGATGCGTTTGCCGGTGTGGCCCAGCCATCGGCCGCTGCGAACCCGGTCGGCAAACGCCACCATCTTGTCGAGCACGGCATGAACCTCCGGCACCACATTCTTGCCGTCCACGAGAATCGTCGCGCCTTTGGGGGCGCGCAGCGCGACGTGCAGCACCGCACGATTTTCGGTGATATTGATTTTATCGCCGGCAAACATCGCATCGATGCGCTGGCGCAGGCCGGACTCTGTCGCCAGACGCTGGAGCAACTTGAGCGTTTCGGCGGAAACCCGGTTTTTTGAGTAATCGAGAAACAGTCCGGCGGCCTCGGCGGTCAGGCGTTCGCCGCGTTTAGGATCGGCGGCAAACAGTTCGCGGAGATGTCGTCCCTTGATTTTTTTCTGGTGAACTGCCAGGGCTTTCCAGGCGGGACGGCGGGTGAGTGGTTTCAGAGTGGATGACATACGGGTTAATGTTCCTGTGTTTGGCGGTCAGGTTGGCGGTTCAAGACGTTTAGAAATCGCCACCTTCAGCGTCCACGATGGTGCCAAGTCCGCCGCGATGCGCAAGCGTCTTCAAAGCGTCTGCGGGCAACGGATCGAAGCCGCTCCAGAATAGTGTAAAGTACGATATCGGGATTCCATCAAATCAGCTTGCCCTTCAAATGGAACCGGGCAAAATCATGATCCACGGTTTGTGGCGGCCTGAATTGCTCCGAGCGATGGCAACCGTCAACTGACCGCACCATGCGGGACGCAGGGTTCCCGTTACTGTATCGGAGCGTAGCTCAGCCTGGCTAGAGCGCGTGGTTTGGGTCCACGAAGTCGCAGGTTCGAATCCTGTCGCTCCGACCACCTTTTGTTTGGGTTTTCGTGTTTTGGCTTGTTTACCTGGCACCTACCTGACACAAACCCAAGCTGGAATTCCTGCACCTGGGGAATTCTTCCGCTTGCAACGACAAGTTTGGCTTTTCCGTTCTATCCGTGACCTTCCGGCGTGTTTCCACGTGAAATATTTCACAAACTATTCTTGCGAAGGCGGCGGGCAGTTGTTAAAACACGGCCTCAATTTCGCGGTTAGCCGAACGACTTTTAACTGGTAGCGGATTTAATTTTAAGAACGCAGTGATTTTTCCGAAGTGGACAAACAGTTTGCCGCTGGTGCTCTTGATCGGAGCGGGCCTGGCCGGCGGCGGCGTGGCGGCGGGCGTGACGTATTATCTCACGCCCAAGTACACCCGCGCCGGCTACCAGCCGGTGCAGCCGGTGCCGTTTTCGCACAAAATCCATGCGGGCCAGCTCGGCGTGGACTGCCGCTATTGCCACAACGGGGTGGAAAAATCCTGGTTCTCGAATCTTCCCGGCGCGTCCACCTGCATGAACTGCCATAACCAGGTGCTGAAGGATGATCCGCGGCTGCAAATCATCCGCGACAGCGCGGCGAACAACACGCCAGTGCCGTGGGTGCAGGTGCATATCGTGCCGGACTACGTTTATTTCAACCACTCGGTCCATGTCACGCGCGGCATCAGTTGCGTGGCCTGCCACGGGCGCGTGGACCAGATGGACGAAGTGCGCGAGGTCAAGTCCATGAGCATGAGTTTCTGCCTGGATTGCCATCGCGATCCCGCGGCCAATATTCGTCCACCAAGCAAAGTCACGGATCTCGGCTGGCAGTGGAGCACGAACGCCGCCGAAGCCGAACATTTGCAGGAGGTGAACGGGAAAAAGTTTGTGCACGACTGGAAAGTTGAATCACTGCAAAGCTGCTCGGCGTGCCATCGCTAACCACATGCATATGTATTTACGATATACGATATACGATTTACGAGAGCTGTCCCTTGCCGGACGCTGCGTGGATTCTTTTGTGGCTCGTAAATCGTATATCGTAAATCGTAAATTTTCCGCTGCCGCCCTAGCATGAACCATTCGCCAACATCAAATTCAGCAACTGGCAAGCGCTACTGGCGGAGCTTGGATGAACTGGCGGATACGCCGGAGTTCAAGGACTGGCTGCATCGCGAATTTCCCGTCGGCGCCAGCGAGATGGTGGAGGACGGCCAGAGCCGCCGCAATTTCCTGAAAATCATGTCGGCGTCGTTTGCCTTTGCCGGCATCGCGACGCTCGGCGCAGGCTGCCGCCGGCCGGAAGAGAAGCTCGAACCTTACGGCAAGCAGCCGGAGAATTATACGTATGGCGACGCGCAGTATTTTGCGACCGCCATGCCCACGCGCACCGGCGCGATTCCATTGGTTGTCAAATCTTACGAAGGCCGGCCGGTCAAAATCGAAGGCAATTCACTTTATCCCGGCAGCAACGGGAGCACCGACCGCTACGCGCAGGCATCGATCCTGGACCTTTACGATCCCGACCGCGCGCGGCATTTCAAGCATGATGGCAAAGTCGTTTCGCGCGAAGAAGCCTTGGGGTTCCTTGACGAGCTATCGAAGAAGTTTGCGGCGAAATCCGGCGAAGGACTGGCTTTCCTCGCCGAAAGCAGCACTTCGCCATCTCGCGCGCGGCTGCAAAAAATCATTGCGGACAAATTCCCGAAGTCGCAATGGTTCACCTACGATGCGATTGATTCCGGCATCCACCAGCGCGCGGCGACGCAGGCGTTCGGCCGGCCGGTGAAGCCGGTGTTCCATTTCGACAAGGCAAAGGTCATTCTGTCGCTGGACTGCGATTTTCTCGGCGGCGAGGATGACAGCCATAATCACATCCGCAAATTTGCCGCCGGCCGCAAGGCAGGCGAGGGGATGAGCCGGCTTTACGCGGTGGAATCGTTGTTCACGCTCACCGGCGCGAGCGCGGATCACCGGCTGCGTGTTGCCGCAAGTTTGATTGGCCAGATTGCACAAGCAATTTCTCTTGAGGTCTTTGGGTTGACACTTCCGCAAGCTAAATCAGCACCAGTCACCGTGCCAGCCGGTCTGGATGCAAAATGGATTTCCGAATGCGCTAAAGATTTAGCTGCAAATCCCGGAAATGCCTTGGTCGTTACCGGCCAGCGTCAACCGCTTGAAGTTCATTTACTCGCATTGGCAATTAATTCAGCACTCGGTGCTTTTGGTAATACAATCGACCTGATGCCGAGTTCGCTCAATGCTAATGGAAGCGTCTATTTGTCTCAACCGGCGGAAATTGCAGGCGCGGATTTGAAGAATCTCGACAGCGATTCAATTGATACGCTGATCATTCTTGGCGGCAACCCAGCTTATAATCTGAACTGGTCATCGAAAGCAAAATCCGTTGTTCGCCTCGGTTACTATGAGGACGAAACAACGGAAAAATCCAAATGGAATTTTCCAGCAACGCACTATTTAGAATCATGGGGCGATGCAATCACGAGCGATGGATCGATGGTTCCGGTGCAGCCGCTTATCCAACCGCTCTTTGGCGGCTTAAACGAACTTGAATTTATCGCGCGCATTGCTGGTGAATCACAAACCAGCGCCTACGAAATTGTCCGTTCGGGTTTTGGCGACACGGATGAAAACTGGAAGAAGTTTTTGTTTGCTGGTTATGTGCAATCAGCAAAGGCCGTGCCGACGAATGATAATGGAAAGGCCATCGAGGCTCCATTCATTAAAAGCTATTCCCCACCTTCAGCGAATGGCTTTGAAGTAATTTTCTATCGCGACGCGAAGTTGGACGACGGGCGTTACGCAAACAACGGCTGGATGCAGGAGTTGCCGGATCCGATCACGAAGATGACGTGGGATAACGCCGTGCTCATCAGCCGCAAGACGGCGCGTGATATTGGCGTGGCGAATGGCGACATCGTCGAAATTTCTTTGAACGGCAAAACCGTTTCCGGTCCGATCTGGACGCAGCCGGGCATGGCGGATTATTCGCTCGGCCTCGCGCTGGGTTACGGTCGCGAGAAAGCCGGACGCGTCGGCACTGGCGTCGGCTTCAACGCCTACAAGATTTTTTTCGGCAAATATATCGAGACCGGCGCGACGATCAAAAAGACCGGCGAGACTTATACACTTGCCTGCACGCAGCATCATTGGAGTATGGAAGGCCGGCCGGCGGTGCGCGAGGCGAACCTCGACGAGTTCATCAAGGAACCGACGTTCGCCCAGGAAAAATTTCATGGCGTCGAACCGCCGGTGGTTCAGTCGCTGTATCCGAACCCGCTCGACGAGGCGAAGAAGACGGCATTGCACCAGTGGGGCATGACCGTGGACTTGAACGCCTGTGTCGGGTGCGGGACCTGCGTGGTCGCGTGCCAGAGCGAGAACAACATTCCGATCGTCGGAAAAGACCAGGTGAAGCGCGGCCGGGAGATGCATTGGATGCGCATTGACCGCTATTACACCAGCGATCCGAAGCGGAAAAATAATCCAAGCATCTTTGATCCCCGGTCGGACGAAAACCAGACCGACGAGAAGCAGCAGTTTGCGGAATGGATTGACGACGTGCAGGCAGTCAACCAGCCAATGCTGTGCCAGCAATGCGAAGCGGCGCCGTGCGAAAGCGTCTGCCCCGTGAACGCGACCGTCCATGACCAGGAAGGTTTGAACGTCATGGCGTATAACCGTTGCATCGGCACGCGCTATTGCTCAAACAACTGCCCGTACAAGGTCCGGCGCTTCAATTATCTAGATTTCAACAAGCGGCCATTGACCGAGCTGAAGGGGACGATCTATTCAACCACGCTAACGCACAAGACGGATGGCGAATGGGATTTGCTGCGCTGGTGGAAGGATCCGAACAGCGGGATGCGCTCGGAAGACGAATGGGACCTGATTAAGCTCTCAAAGAATCCCGACGTAACGGTGCGCATGCGCGGCGTCATGGAGAAGTGCACCTATTGCACGCAGCGCATCGAGCACGCGAAGATTGCGCAGAAAGCGAAGGCGGGCGCGAGCGACCACGTGCGGCTATCAGAGGCGGCGGGAACGGTGCCGAAGACCGCGTGCCAGCAGGCGTGTCCGGCGGGAGCGATCACTTTTGGCGATGTCAGCGACCCCGACAGCTCGGTGTCGAAATTGAAATTGCTGCCGCAGAATTATTCCGTGCTCGCGGATTTGCTCACTAAGCCGCGCACGACGTACCTGGCGCGGATCCGCAATCCGAATCCGCATATGCCGGATTATCATGATCCCTTCAGCACCGAGGAATATGAAAACGGCAGCCTGACCAAGAAAGGAACCAGCTAATGGCTGACTCCGTGACCAATCTTGAAGAATTGAAACGGCTCGCGCCGCCGGCGGAGCTGGGTCGCGCACCCGTGGTTGAAGGCAACCAGGGACTTGGCTGGCTGACGGACAAGTTGTCCGCGTTTGCCGAGGCGAAGACGCCGCTCTGGTGGTGGATTGTATTTCTGCCGGCGGCCTTTGCGGCCACGGTCATTTTCCCGGTCTGTCTGTTTTATCAGGTGTTCACAGGCGTCGGCGTCTGGGGAAATAACCATCCAGTGATGTGGGGCCTGGATATCGTCAACTTCATCTGGTGGGTTGGCGTCGCGCACGCGGGCACGCTGATCTCGGCGCTGCTATTTCTGACCAAACAGCACTGGCGCACCACCATCGGCCGCATGGCCGAGGCGATGACGGTTTTTTCCGTGATGATGGCGGGATTGTATCCGGCCATTCACGTCGGCCGCGCCTGGTTCGACTGGTTCATGTTTCCGGTGCCGAATTCAAACGGCCTATGGCCGCAATTCAAATCGCCGCTGATGTGGGACGTGTTTGCAGTGAACACTTATCTCGTGGTCTCGTCTCTGTTTTGGTTCATGGGGATGATTCCGGATTTTGCCGTCCTGCGCGACCGCTCGACCACGCGCATCCGCAAAACCATTTTCACTTTTCTTGCGATGGGCTGGACGGGTTCGGCGCGGCAGTGGCATAACTATGAAAAGGCCTACGTGGTGCTGTGCGGCCTGTGCACGCTGCTGGTGTTCACGGTGAGTTCCATCGTCGGTCTCGACTTCTGCACCGCGCAGATTGCGGGCTGGCACGCGACGATATTCCCGCTCTACTTCGTCATCGGCGCGGTGTTCTGCGGCTTCGGCATGATGCTGGTGCTGCTGATTCCGCTGCGCAAGCTGTGTAACCTCGAAAACATCATCACCAAAAGCCACATCGCCACGGTGGCGAAGCTGGCTTTGGTCAGCGGCCTGATCATTGACTACATCTACATGATGGAGTTTTTCATCGCCTGGTACAGCGGCGACCCGTATGAACGCTGGGTGTTCGGGCACCGGCTCTTCGGGCATACCTACATGGTGATGGGCTGGATTTTGATCGGCATCAACGTCTGCGTGACGCAACTGCTCTGGTTCAAAAAAATCCGGTCCAATCTGTGGGCGCTCTTTGTGATCGGCCTGCTGATCAACATCGGCATGTGGAGCGAACGCTTTGTGATCGTGGTCGGCTCGCTGTACCAGGATTTTCTGCCGGCGAACTGGGGAAAATACATGCCGACGATCTGGGACATCGGCCTATACGTCGGCACGCTGGGTGCGTTTTTCATGCTCTATCTGCTGTTCGTGAAATTCCTGCCGGTCATCGCCATCTCCGAAGTGAAGGGGGTCATGCCCGAAGCCGACCCGCATCATCCGCTGGGCGGCGCAACAAAGGGGGCCGGCCATGAGTGAAAAGCTTTACGGGATCAGCGCGGAATTTGATTCGCCCGCGGCCATTTTGCGCGCGGCGAAAAAAGTCCGCGACGCCGGGTACCGCCGCTGGGACGCATTCACGCCGTTCCCGGTTCACGGCATGGACCAGGTGATGCAACTGGGCAATTCGCTGGTGGGCTGGGTCTCGCTCGCGATGGGCGCGGGCGCTTTTGCCTCGGTGGTCGGCCTGCTCTGGTTCACGAACGCGTTTGATTATCCGCTCATCGTGGGCGGCAAGCCGATGTTCAGCGTGCCGATGACGTTTGTGCCGTCCTACATCATGCTCATAATGGGCGGGGCGATCGGCGCGCTCGTGGGAATGCTCGGCCTCAACCAGCTCCCGCGCCTGCATCATCCGCTCTTGGACCACAAGCGGTTTGACCTCGTCTCGCGCGACAAGTTCATACTGGTCATCGGCGCGCAGGATGAAAAGTTTTGCGCCACGGAGACCCGGAAATTGCTGGAAGGGATCGGCGGCGCACACGTCGCCCTGGTGGAGGACCACGACTAATGCGCTATTACGTCTCCATTTTATTGATTGGCGCAGCCATCGGCGCGGCGTTGTTCGGGATGCTCGGTTTGCAGGGCCGGATGATGCGCCAGCCGCCGTTTGAGCTGTTTCCCGACATGGACCGCCAGGCGAAATTGCGGCCGCAGGAGCCGTTCCGTTTTTTCACGAACGGCCTCAGCTCACAGTTGCCCCCCGCCGGCACAGTAGCGCGCAGCCAGCCGATCGAGACGGCGAATGGCAGCGTTTACCGCTTTGAAGATTCGCCGGTGAACACGGGCCGGGTTGCCGGCATGACCAACTTTATTGAGACGAACCCGCTGGCCGTGAACGAAGCGTTGCTCCAGCGCGGACGCGAACGGTTTGATATTTATTGCGCGCCATGCCACGGACGGCTGGGCAACGGCAACGGCATCACGAAGAAAATCGGCGTCATGGCGGCGGTGGCGAACCTGCACGACCAGCGCATCGTCGAGATGACGGACGGCGAGATCTTCAACACGGTCAGCTACGGCAAGGGCCTGATGGGCGCCGCCGGCCCGCTGCTGCCGACGGAGGACCGCTGGGCGGTGATCGCCTATCTGCGCGCGCTGCAATTAAGCTGGCTGGGAACGACCAACGATTTGACGGCGGAGCAGTCCGCCGCCCTGAAATAATATGAGTCACGACACCACTCATCTGCCGCCGCCGCTGGACCTGTCCCGCTGGCGGAAGCTGCCGGCCCGCCTGATGGTCGTCGGTGGCATTTTGTGCGCCATCGGCGCGGCGCTGAGTTACCAGCGGAACGACCTGCATGAATTCGGTTTTTCCTGGCTGCTGGCGTTCATGTTCTATTACAGCCTCGCCCTGGGCGCGTTGTTTCTGGTGATGGTGCATCATCTGACGGACGCCGGCTGGTCGGTCGGTATCCGCCGGTTTTGCGAGCACCTTGCGACGTTATTGTTCCCGTGGTTGGCCATTTTGTTCTTGCCGATCGGCCTGCTCGGGCCGAAGATTTACCAGTGGATGACGCTGGATTCCGCCACGAACAATCTAGTGGCGGCCAAGCTGCCGGTGTTCACCACCGCCGGTTTCTGGGCAGCCTCGGCGCTATTCTTCGGGATCTGGTGGCTGCTCTCATCACAGTTGAGCCGCTGGTCGCTGAAACAGGATGAAACCGGAGCGGCTGACTGCACGCGCAAGCTGCGGTTCTATTCCGGCTGGGGGATCGTGGCGTATGCGCTGACGCTGACGTATTCCGGCGTATTGTGGATGAACGCGACGTCTTACCAGTGGTTTTCCTGCATCTACGGCGTTTATTTCTTCTCCGATTGCGCGTGGATCGGACTGGCCACGGTCTACGTCATCGCGGCGGTTTTGGTTCGCCAGCGCATCATCGCGCCGGTCATGAAGCGGAACTATTTTTATTTCCTCGGCGTGCTGCTGCTCGGGTTCACGCTGTTCTCTGCTTACACAGAGTTCGCCCAATACTTTGTGGTATGGAACGCCAACATGCCGGAGGAGACCTTCTGGTATCTCATCCGGGAACGCGGCAACTGGTGGGGCTTGAGCCTGGTTTTGATTTTCGGCCATTTCTTCATCCCGTTCTTCGTGCTGCTGCCGGAGAAAGTGAAGATGAATTTCAAGGTCATCATACCCGTCTGCCTGTGGATCGGGCTGATGCACGCGCTGGACCTGGGCTTCAACATTTTCCCGGCGCTGCATCCCTATGGCTATCATTTCAAGTGGGTCTGGCTGCCCATCGGCTGCCTGATGTTCATGGGCGGACTGCTGGCAAAGGTTTTTCTGAAGAAGTTCAACGCGCATCCGCCGTATCCGCAGCGCGACCCGCGCCTGCTGGAAGCGATGGGCGTGAGTCAAAACACCGTGCGCGACCTGACAGAAGCCAACGCCGGAGGTGCCCGATGAATTATCAAACCATCAACCGCGCGTCCGGGGCAGCGATCGGGCTGCTCATTGCCAGCGTGCTGTTCGCCGCGGTGACCGTCGCCGTGAAGCTGACCTTGCCCGTTCCAGCCATTGACGCCGATCCCGCCGCCGCGCGCACCAAGGCGCTGGCTGAAATCCTCGCGGAGGAGGAAAATTGCCTGAACCGGCCGGCGATCATTGACGCCCAGCGCGGCATCGTGCGGCTGCCGATCGAAACCGCGATGCAACTGGCGGCGCAGAGAGGGCGGAATCCCGCCGCCGCGCGCGCCGACTTAAATGAGCGCGTGGAGAAATCGCTGGCGCCGGTGAAGGCCGAATCTTTCGAATGAACCCGACCGAGAACACAACTTCCCGCCCGAACGAACTTGAAGCCTCGTTGCGCGTGCCGCTGCTGGCGCTGTTTGGCGGCGCGGCGGTCTGGCTGGTGGTCGGGCTGGGGCTCGGCCTCATCGCCGGCATCAAATTTCACGCGCCGGATTTTCTGGGCGGCTGTCCGCTGTTCACCTACGGCCGCGTGGCACCGGCGGCGAATGACGCCGTGCTCTACGGATTCTGCATCCCGGCGGCGCTGGGCGTGGCACTGTGGATATTTGCGCGGTTGAGCCGGTCACCGCTCGCGCTGCCGCTCGTACCGGTGGTCGCGGCGAACCTCTGGCATCTCGGCGTCTTCGTGGGCACGGCCGGCATTCTGCTGGGCGATAGCACCGGTCACACCTGGCTGGAATATCCGCGGGCGGCGGCGGTACTCCTCTTCGCGGCGTTCCTGCTGATCGCGGTTTCGGCGGCGGCCACGTTTGGCTGGCGCAAGGAAAACCCGCTGTATCCCTCGCACTGGTTCCTGCTGGCGGCGTTGCTCTGGTTCCCGTGGATCTATTCGACGGCCAATCTTTTTTTGAATTCCAATCAAGTGCCGCGCGGCGTGGTGCAGCCGATCATCGCCTGGTGGTTTGCGAACAACCTGGTCTTTGTGTGGCTGGCGCTGATGGGCATCGGAACCGCATTTTACTTCCTGCCGAAAATCGCCGGCCGGCCGCTCGCCAATTCGGGTTACGTGCTGTTCGCCTTTCTCACGCTTATTTTCTTCGGCACCTGGTGCGGAATACCGCAAAGCGCGCCGGTGCCGGCGTGGCTGCCGGTGTTGAGCAGCGTAGCGGCGGCGCTGACGCTGTTGCCATTGCTGGCGATCACGATCGTCACCTGGAAGACAGTTTGCGGGGCCGGCGTTGCATGCAAAGGCGGGCCATTCTGCTTCATCAGGTTTGGCGTGCTGTGCTTCATCATTTCGGGCGTTCTTTACGTCTCGGCCGCGTGTCCGCAATACAGCCGCATCCTGGAGTTCACCTGGTTCGGCACCGCCCAGACGCAACTGCAACTGCTCGGGTTCACGGCGATGATCCTGTTCGGCGCGGTTTATGAGCTGCTGCCGGCGGTGATGGGCAAGCCGCTGCCGCTGCCAAAAGCCGTACGGCTGCATTCCTGGCTGGGCACCGCCGGCGTGCTGCTGCTGGTCGTGCCGCTGGTGCTCGCCGGCATGGCGCAAGGCGGGAAGCTAGCGGATGCTACGGTTCCCTTCGCCGAGGTCAATTCCGCGGCCTTGAAATTTCTGCGCATCAGCACCACCGGCCAGCTATTGATCCTGCTCGGCGCGCTGCTGTTCGCCGCGAACATACTGATCATGACCATTCAGTGGAAGCTCGGTCTGGCCAAGACGGTCATTGCCTATATCAAGTCGCCGCTTGAGACGGCCCCGGTGACACTCCGGAGCGGAGCAGGGGAGGTGAAATCATGAAAAGCGGCATCTCAATCTTTATCGCCACCCTGGTAGCGCTCGGCGCTTCGTGGTGCGGATTTGTGCTCGCGCCCACGCTGCAGCTCGGCGGCGCAAAGCAGACCGTGGTTCTGCAATCCACCGACAACTGGCCGCTGCAGCGCACCGGCGCCGCCACGCTCGGCTTGCAGGTGTATCGGGCCTATGGCTGCGCCGCGTGCCACACGGAACAGGTCCGCCAGGACGGGGCGGCCTTTGAAGTCACCTTGACCGACCTGGGCACGCACAAGCCGGATGAATTCACGGCTTTCGCCAAATCGCTGTTTGTGCTGCCGGAACTGGCAGATTACACCAACGCCATGAGCGACAATCTCAAGGGCTGGAACGGAGGAGTGCCCAAGGCGCTGCTGGTTTGCACCGACAAGGACATCGCCTCGGAGATGGGCGACCGCCTTAAGGCCGCCGGCGTCAATTCCGAGACGCGGATCGTCGCCACTGGCCCGGATATCACGCGCGGCTGGGGTTCGCGCCTGAGCGTCGCAGCGGATTATCTTTACGACCAGCCGGTTCAGCTCGGCAGCCTGCGCGCGGGACCTGACCTCGCGAACATCGGCGTCCGCGCGCCAGATGCCCGCTGGCAGTTGCAGCATCTTTACGCGCCGAAATCCATCACGCCGGGGTCGACCATGCCGTCCTTCAAGTTTCTCTTTGAAGTCCGCCCGAAGATCAACGGTGAAGCCTCGCCCGAGGCTTTGACGCTGCCCAAGGAATTTGCCGCCGAAGCCGGCTACGAAGTGGTGCCGAAGCCGGAGGCGAAGGAACTTGCCGCCTATCTATTGAGCCTCAAGGCCAACGTGCCGCTTTACGAAGCGCCGTTCACCCCGCTCGCGGCCACGAAATAAGCGATGAGCGACGAAACCAAAGCCTGTTCCCTCCCGACTACCGGTGAACCGACCGCCACGCGTTCGGCCGCGCCGATGTGGATCATCGTCACCACGCTCCTGCTGCTTTTTCTCGGCGGCTATTATTTCGACCTGCACGGCGGCTGGTTCAACGCCAAGGTTTATTCGCCCTATTATAGCGCGGAAAAATTGGACGCCTACCAGCCGCAGTCCGGGGCGGCGGCGGCGCTGGCGCGCGGAAAGAGGACTTACGAAGCCGTTTGCGGCATCTGCCACGGGACCGATGGTTTGGGCAAACCCGGGCAGGCACCGCCGCTGGCGGGGTCAGAAATGGTTAATTGCGCGGGCGTCAACCGGCTGATCCACATACCGCTGGCTGGCCTCAACGGGCCTATCCGGGTCAAAGGCCAGGACTGGGGACTGGCGATGGCCGCGATGGGGGCAGCGTTGCCGGATGAAGATCTGGCCGCCACGCTGACCTACATCCGAAGCAGTTGGGGCAACAACGCCGGCCCGGTGACAGGCGACGATGTTAAAAAAGTAAGGGCCGGTCTCGGCGCGAGCCCACAGCCGATGAGCGGGCTGCAGTTGCTGAAAATGCCGGAATAGCCGGCATTCAAGCAGACACGGCATCAAACGCAGAGACGCAGAGTTGGAAGGCGATAAATCGGATTCTCTGGGCAATTATTCGCCTCTAGTCTTCAAATTTCAAGCTCGTTTGGAAACCTGCATTTACGATTCGCACATGCTAAGCAGTTTCGGTAACCCGACTTGGCAGAACTGGAAAGAGGACGAGGTTGCTTTGGCAGGCATGAAGTGAGTGCATTGACGGACCCTTTACGGCAAGAATTTCTTGAGACCGTCGGTAGTTAAGAACAGAAATGCAGTCAGTTCGAAGATGCGCCAATGCTAACCATTCGCATTCTCACAATCAAGATTCATCCGCAGTCCCATAGCCAGCACCATTATTGCCACCAGCAGAAAGCTAAATGCGGAAGGATTGTGGGGAAGTGTGGCATTTAATATATCGGAATGTGATAAACCACGCCGTTGTTTGTGATAGTTATACCACCCTTAAAAGATGAAATTGAAGCTGGAGGGGAAGATGTAGGAGCATTTATATTGATTTCATTTGCAACGAGGTTTGGTATGACCACAGTGTTGTTGGATAGCGACAGCACTTTAGTGCCACCAGCATAAAAATCGTATGACAGATTGTTTTTACTGTTTTGTTCAAACACATTGGGTGCGGTGGCAGTGGAATATGCAACCTTCCCACCGCCGGTTATTTGACCCCAAGTCGCAATCTGGTCAGCGTCCGCGCCATAAGCCGAATAATTAAAATTGTCGCAATTAACGAACTGAATTGTACCGCCCGATAAACTTGCGGGACAATTGGGAGTGTTGCTGGCGACAATGGTGCGATAAACCAACCCTTCAATGTGCCCACCGGCGAAGACCTCATGCCCCATGTAACCCGAAGTGATGGGGGAGCGGTCAAGCAGGATAATTGCGTGAGAAAATACAAAGTAGCAACCGTAAAACTCATCATCATCAAACCCTCCCGTCACCGTAATGCAGGCTCTGGCATTAAGGTCTGGTATTCCGACAGTCACCCAGTTGTTGGTGAGCAAACTGGCAGCTCTGGGGTCTGGCGGTAAAGCGCCGCCATAACCGCCTGTATAAAAATACATTGCGTCCTGCGCGACCCCGACGGCCGTGAATTGGCAGTTTATCATTCGCAAATGGTCATTGTTCACCCTTACACCCGCACCTAACGAGGTGAAATAGCAGTCCTCAAAGGTGTCAAGCAATCCTTCTGAGTCTGCCAAATTAACACCACACAACAGTGTGGCTGCGGCGCTACCGTAGGCACATACATTCAAAGGAAGGCTTTGACACAACAAAGCTGGCCAGTAGGCGAAGCACGCCTCTTTAAAAGTCGTGACCGATGTGCTGTGGTTTACTATCAAGAAATTGGCGGTATCGTAACTCGCGGCTACGGTGATGTCTTTTAATTCAAGCGACGTGTTGTAGGGAAGAGTGCCATTTACCGTTAAACCGTCGCCCGGGTTTGTGAACACCAAATAAGTCTGGTTGATTCCTTGGCCGATGATGCGTAACGCCTGACCGCCACTGCCGGTAAACAGGTTGCCTGAGGAGGTATAGAAAACACCTTTGCCCAGCTCAATCGTACCACCTCCAGGGAGCGGGGTTTTTGTCGCCGCTGGAAGGGAATTAATCATAGCCTGCAAGTTTATGTTATTGCTGGCAAACAAACTGGTATCCACTCTAGCTATTTGGCCAGCGGTGAGTACAGTTGATGGGGCGGGTAGATTTGCTGCTGAATTAGTCGTCCAAGGATTATGTTGAATAGGAGGGGTGGAATACCCGTCCGCTGAAAGAGCTAAAGATAAAGCTAAGAATATAGCCAGAAGCCGGTTCATAGTTTTTCAATTATTTGCATCCAGGTAGTTCCGTTAATACGCCTACATAGCGTCTGTACTGGTATTGACGGCGGGTTCGTAAGGCCTGCGCAGTTTATGGCAAAATATGCTGGCCTGAAGAATGGCAACAGGCTCATTTCGTGATTTTAGTCTTGTTCAATCCGCTTGCAATAATAAAACGAAAGGCACTCGGATGAACAAGCGCTTTTGAAGAGAGCCTGGGTGTACTTCTTCACAACGAGCCATCAAAGTTTGAAGCTTGAATTGTCGGATGGTTTTTCCTTTAATCCACGGATGAATTCACGCGAGGGATTGATGCTGGTCGCCGGCATTGGCGGGGTTCTGGCATTGGCGCTGATTTATGCAGGCTGGGTTTATAACCGGCTGGTAGCGCTCCAAAACCAGTTGCGCGAGGCGTGGAGCGGTGTGGATGTGCAGTTGAAACGCCGGCATGACCTGATTCCCAACCTGGTCGAATGCGTCAAAGGCTATCGCAGCCATGAGCAAAACGTCCTGGAAGCCGTAGCCCGCGAGCGCAGCGCGGCGCAAACGGCGCAGGGAATTCCCGGCACCGCCGCTGCGGAAAATGGCCTGACGCAAAATCTACGCTCCCTGTTTGCGGTGGCTGAGGGGTACCCCGACCTCAAGGCCGACCAAAACTTCCGGCAATTGAGCGCCACGCTGGTGGAGGTGGAAAACGACATCCAGTTCGCCCGCCGCTATTACAACGGCTCCGCACGCGACTTGAACAACCTCGTCCAAACCTTCCCCAGCTTGTTGGTGGCGCGCGGTTTCAAATTCCACCCGGCGGAATTTTTTGAAATTGAAACCGCCACCGAACGCAACGCGCCGGAGGTGAAACTATGAAGCGCCTGTTCACCACCCTGGTTTTGCTCGTCGCGGCGGCCGGTCGCGCGGATGAGCCGGAGCAAATTTACCAGTTCGATAGCCGGATCGAGATACGGGCCAACGGCGCCTTGAGCGTCACGGAAACCATCCAGGTGCAGGCCGGAGGCGTCCAGATCCGACACGGCATCTATCGCGATTTTCCGCAGCTCTACGCATCGACCGGCGGACTGCGGATCAAGACCGGTTTTGCGGTGCAGCAGGTTATTTGTGACGGCCAGCCCGAGGATTATCACCTCGCCGACCGCGAGAACGGCACGCGCGTTTACATCGGCTCGGCCGCCGCAGAGGTCAATCCCGGCGTCCATACTTATCAATTGACCTACACGACAGACCGGCAGCTCGGATTTTTTTCCGA
Organism: uncultured Verrucomicrobia subdivision 3 bacterium; assembly: GCA_903870815.1. Taxonomy (GTDB): domain Bacteria; phylum Verrucomicrobiota; class Verrucomicrobiia; order Limisphaerales; family UBA11358; genus UBA11358. Next base: position 22,993 of record CAIQEI010000032.1, on the reverse strand, counting down.
CCACGACGAGCTCTACTGGAACGTGACCGGCAACGGCTGGAATTTTCCGATGAACCGCGTAAACGCCACGGTGATTTTACCAGCCGGCGCGACGGTCAAAAACCTGACGGCCTACACGGGCCCGCAAGGCGCCCGCGGCCGCGACTTTACCGTCACCAACCTGAATGACCGCGCCAGTTTCGCCACCACGCGACGGCTCTGGCCCGCGGAGGGTCTGACTATCGTCGTAGAATGGCCGAAGGGATTTGTCACGCCACCCCCGGCTTTCACGAAGCTGCTGAACATACTGAAAGACAATCGCGGCCTGGCGCTTTGCGCCGCCGGTTGCCTGGTGGTCCTGCTCTATTACTTAACGGCGTGGAAAATGGTCGGGCGAGATCCGCGCCGGGGTGTCATCATTCCGCGCTACGCGCCGCCAGCGGATTTTTCACCGGCGGCCGTCCGCTATCTCTGGCGCATGGGCTACGACAACAAAACCTTCACCGCCACGGTCATGAACCTGGCCGTCAAAGGCGCGATCAAGATCATTGAGCGCAAAGGGGGGATTTTCAGCAAGCGGACTTACACCCTGCTGCCGGTGCCGCAGGCACACGCGGAAATCTCCGCCGCCGAGGACAGCGTCCGCCGCGAGCTGGTCGGCGACGGATTGCCGCTCACCTTGCGGCAGGAGGATTACGCCACATTGCAATCCGCGCAGAATAAACTGCGCGAGTCACTGGCCGAGCAAATCCAAGGCCGGTTCTTCAAGCACAATTTCGCTTACAGCTGTTTCGGGATCCTTCTCGGCATCGCCAGCCTCGCGGCGATGTTTCTGGATTCAGCCCAGCCTGTACCGATGGCAATTCTCGCCGGCATTTGTTTTTTCGCGCCACTGCTATTCATCGCCCTCGGCCACCGGATGCATTGGGTGTTACGGGTGTTGCTGGGCGGGGTTGCCTTGTTTGCCGCCGGCGCGGCGATGAGATATTTTCAATTGCCCGTTTTGCTGGTCTGCCTGCCACTGGCCTTGGGCGCTCTCGCCGGCATCTTTCATTTTCTGCTAAAGGCCTACACGCCCGATGGGCGGAAAATCATGGACGAAATCGAGGGTTTCAAAATGTATCTCAGCGTGGCGGAAAAAGACCGGCTCAACCTGGAAAACCCGCCGGAACGCACGCCACAGTTGTTTGAAATGTTCCTGCCCTATGCGCTGGCGCTCAGCGTCGAACAAAAATGGTCGGAACAATTTGCGGGCGTGCTCGCGGCGGCCGGAACCGCGCCCGGCCAAAGCCATTATACTCCGGCATGGTATTCCGGTGATTCCTGGAATCATGCGACCACGGCGGGTTTCGCCACGGCGTTCAGCAGTTCGCTGGCCGGGGCCATTTCCTCGGCCTCGACCGCGCCGGGTTCGAGTTCCGGTGGGGGCGGCGGCGGCGGTGGGGGCGGCGGCGGCGGCTCATCAGGCGGCGGAGGCGGTGGCGGAGGAGGGGGCGGCTGGTAAAGAGAAGTACCAGGAAACAATAACTTCGGGAAGCGGTAGCTGAAAAATGAGAAAAAGCGCGATACCGGTCGACAGACAGACCGCCTATTGGGCGAAGACGGGCTGACTTACGGCGCCGGTCAAATAAGCCTTGAATCCGATAAACCCCGGCAATAAAGTCGAGCCAATGAACCCATCAGGCCAACGGCAGAATCATCATTGGTGCGGTCATTCTCGCTGTCGCGGTTCACGCCGCAGGTCAAAGGTGACTTCTCTATTAGACAGCAAGCGCACGCACATAACTAAACCACAACACACAACAAAAAGGTATATATTATGACATCGGGTGGCATTATCGGGGTTTTATTTGTTTTCCTCATTTACGGTGGCTTGATTGTTCTTACATTTTATTTCTTCCACCTTTTAAGTCGCATTGTCAGCGCGTTGGAACGAATCGCCAGAACTTTGGAAAATAGAGACAACAAGCTTTGAAAAACATCAAGCCACGAAACAATATCCGCCGCCGGAACCGCCATTGGCGCTGGCAGTTCCACAGTTAATGTCGCGTGTTGGTGGCGGTTTTTGCTAGGCCACCTTGCACCATACAATTTATGCACATAACAACAAGCAATGGCCCAGGATTAGAAGTCTTTGCCGTATTACTCGGATTGTTTGGAGTAGCATCGGGCATTTTTTGGATGATTGTCGGCTGGCGAGCGATGCGGGCACACGAACGTTTAGCAGATGCTTCAGAGCGAGCGCATCCGCTAGTGACTGGAGAGATGGTTGCGGAGGCTGGAATTCTGTGCTGTTCGTGCAGTCGGCGTATTCCCGCGGATTCCAAGCTATGTCCGCATTGTGGATGGACGCAGCCGGGTTAAATTATGACCTGTTTGGATTCGGAAAGACGTTTATTATGAATGGGGACTCGTGGAACTCGTCCCTCCGATGGAAGATCAAATCAATCGCTTTAGGCGTGCGGTGAAGCCGGTGGAAGGTTTTGCAATCCGGTTTATTTCGGGGCGGTTTGCCAGCCGCCGCCAAGGGCTTGGTAGAGCTGGACGACGGCGATGAATTCGCCCACTTGGGTCTGGACCAGGGCGCGCTGGGTGGGATAAAGCTCCTGCTGGGCCTGCAGGACTTCGTAGTAACTTGATTTGCCGTTCAGGTAACGCTGCGTGGCCAAATCCACCGAGGATTCCAGCGCCACCACGGCCTGCCCGTCATAGACAAATTCCTCGGCCAGCTGCTGCCGCGTGATCAGGGCGTTGGCCACTTCCGCAAACGCCGTCAGCACGCTCTGCTGATAGGCGGCCCGAGCCTCAACAAACTGCGCCTGGGCCCCGCGATATTGGGCGCGCAATTTGCCGCCTTGAAAGACGGGGCCGGACAGCGTGCCGCCGAGGTCCCACAAATTTCCCGAGCCGCCGGTGAATTGGGAGAGTTCCGGGCTGGCCCGGCCGAGCAACGTGGTGAGCCCGATCTGCGGGAAGAAATTTGCGACGCTCACGCCGATGTTCGCGTTGGCGGCGATCAGGGATTCCTCGGCGGCGACCACGTCCGGCCGGCGGCGCAACAAATCACTGGGCAGACCGGCGGGAATTTCGGCCGCGGGTTGCGGCGGGTTGGCCAGCGTACCGCGGAGGATCGGACCGGGATTTTGACCGAGCAAAACGCTCAACTGGTTTTCCGCCGTGGCAATCTGAATTTCCAGTTGCGGGATGATGGCGGCGGCATTGGCCAGCGCGGCGGCGGCGCGATCGGTCTCCAGCTTGGAGGCGACGCCGTTGACCAGGCGGTCGTGGAAAATCCGGTAGCTGCCGGCGTAGGCGTTGGTGGCGGCGCGCTGGATGGCCAGTTCCTGATCAAGTTCGAGCAATTGAAAATAAGTCGCGGCCACCTGGCTCACCAGCGTGATGGTGACGCCGCGGCGGGCGGCATCCGTGGCGAGAAATTGCGCGCGGGAAGCCTCGCTGGAACGGCGGATACGGCCCCAGAAATCAATTTCCCAGGCGACGCCCAGGGTGAGCTGGGCGGAACTGGTCGTGCGCCCATTCAGGCTGGTTGGGGTATTGTAAACCGCGTTTTGGCCGCGGCCGATATCGCCGCTGTAGCCGATCTGCGGGAAAAACGCCGAGTTGCCGGCGGCGGACTGGTTACGCGCCAGTTCGACGCGCGCGACAGCCTGCTGGAGGTCGTAGTTGTTCGTGAGCGCGGTGCCGATGAGATTTTGCAGGCAGGGATCTTTGAACACCTGCCACCACGATAAATCGCCGAAGGAATTGGTGGCCGATCCGTCCGCGAAACGAAAGGTCGCCGGCGTCATCACGGCGGGGCGCTGATAATTCGGCCCCACGGCGCAGCCGGCGACGACCAGCGGCAGCGCCAGCATCCAGGTCCAGCGGCGAAAGATTAAACGCGCGTTCATGTTCAGTGGTTTTCCGACGGCGCCGTACCGGCGGCGGGCTTTGTTTCGGGCGGGGCCGCCGGCGCGGGTTTTTTGCCGCCGATTTTCTCAACGACATAAAACGTGACCGGAATCAGAAAGATGGCAATAAAACTCGCCGCCGCCATGCCGCCGATCACCGCAAAGCCCATGACCCGGCGCGACATCGCCCCCGCACCGCTCGCGCGCGCCAGCGGCACGCAGCCGAGGATGAACGCAAAACTGGTCATCAAAATCGGCCGCAGGCGCAGTTTGGCGCCGGCCAGCGCGGCTTCCATCAGCGGCTGGCCCTGCTCGTAGCTCATCTTGGCGAATTCGACGATGAGAATGGCGTTCTTGGCCGAGAGCCCGATGAGCATCACCAGCCCGATCTGGGCATAGACATTGTTTTCAAAATGCGCGACCAGCAGCGCGGCAAAGGCGCCGAAGACGGCGATGGGGGTGCCGAGCAGCACACTGAACGGCAGGGTCCAGCTTTCGTATTGCGCCGCCAGAATCAGGAACACGCACAAGAGCGAGAAGCCGAAAATAACCATCGGCGAGACGCCCTGCTGCGCCTTCTTTTCCTGGTAGCTCATGCCGAGGTAATCGTAGCCCATGCCCGGCGGCATGGTTTCGGTGAAGACTTCCTCCAGCGCCTTCATCGCCTGCGCGGAGCTGTACCCGGGCTTGGCCGAGGCGTTGATCTGCGCGGCTTCGTGCAGATTGTAGCGCATGGTGAATTCCGGTCCCGTGGTCGAGCGCACGCGCGTGACCGCGCCTAGGGGGACCATCTGGTTGGTGTTGTTCAGCACATAAAACTGGCCGAGATTCTGGGCGTTATTGCGGTAGTCGCCCTCGGCCTGCACATACACCTGCCACTGGCGGCCGAACCGGTTGAAATAATTCACGAAGGCGCCGCCCATGAAACATTGCATGGTCTGGTAAACGTCCTGCAATTTCACGCCCTGCTGGAGCACCTGGTCGCGGTCCACATCCACATAAACCTGCGGCACGGAGGGCAGGGCGGTGGTGAAAATGCCCGTCAACTCCGGCCGCCGGCGCGCGGCCGCGAGGAATTTTTGCAGGTTGTCGGCCAGAAATGACCCGCCTTTACCGACGCGATCTTCCAAGATAAAAGTCGCCCCGCCCGAGGTGCCGACCCCGGGAATGGCCGGCGGCAAAAAGGCAAAGCCGACGGCGCCGGGGATTTGGGCCATCTCCCGGTTGAGGCGCATCATGATGGCCCGCAATTTCTCCGCCGGGGCGGTGCGCTTGTCCCAGTCTTCGAGAGTGATGAAAAAAAAGCCGCTGTAGGTGTTCTGCACGCCGCTCAACATGCTGTAGCCGATCACCGAGGAATAATATTTCACGCCCGGGGTGTTTTTCAGGATGTCCTCCGCCTGCCGCATCACGGCGTCTGTGCGCTGGGCGGACGCGGCATCCGGCAATTGGACGCCGGCATAAATGTAGCCCTGATCTTCATTGGGCAGGAAACTGGTCGGAATCCATTTGCCAAACAGGCCGGCCAGCACCGTCATGCCAAGCAAAATCAGGAGCGACACGGAACTTTTCCGGATGAGTACGCGGCAGATGCCGACATAACCATCCGTGGCGCGGCCAAACCATTTATTGAACCAGTCGTAAAACTTTTGCACCGGGCCGGTGCCGCGAACTTTGGGGCGGAGCAGCAGCGCCGCCAGCGCCGGCGAGAGCGTCAGCGCATTGAAGGCCGAGATGACCACCGATACCGCAATGGTGACCGCGAATTGCTGATAGAGCCGGCCCGTGATGCCGGGAATGAACGCCGTCGGCACGAACACCGCGGCGAGAATGATGGCGATGGCCATGACCGGGCCGGAGACCTCGAACATCGCCTTTAACGCCGCATCCCTGGGCGACAGGCCTTTTTCGATGTGATGTTCCACGGCTTCGACGACGACAATGGCGTCGTCCACGACCAAGCCGATGGCCAGGACGAGACCGAAGAGCGACAGCGTGTTGATGGAAAACCCGAACAACGGAAACAGCGCGAACGTGCCGACGAGAGACACGGGCACCGCCAGCAGCGGAATCAACGTCGCGCGCCAGCCTTGCAGGAAAATGAAGACGACGATGATGACGAGGATGATGGCCTCGACGAGCGTGTGCTCAATTTCCTTCATACCCGCCGTCACGGCGAGGGTCGTGTCGAGCGCCACGACGTAATCCATGTCCGGCGGGAAATCCGCCTTCAACTTCGCCATGAGCGCCTTGGCCTTGTTGGCGGCGTCCACGGCGTTGGAATCGGGCAGCTGATAGAGGGCGATGAGCGCGGAAGGCCGGCCGTTCAGCCGCGCCTTCATGTTATAATTTTGCGCGCCCAGCTCGATGCGCGCGACATCTTTCACCCGCAAAATCGAGCCGCCGGGCGCCGCGCGCAGCACGATGTCGCCAAATTGCTCCGGCGTCTCCAAGCGCCCTTGCGAACGCACTGCATAGGTGAACGACTGTCCGGGCGGCACCGGTTCGCCGCCGATCTGGCCGGCCGGATTCACCGTGTTCTGCGCCTGGATGGCGTTGATGATTTCGGGCACGGTCACGCCCATTTGGGCGAGGCGGTCCGGGCGAATCCACAGGCGGATGGCATAGTTGCCAGCGCCGAAAACCGACACGCTGGCGATGCCCGGCACGCGCGTCATCTGGTCGTTGATGTTGATGACCGCGTAGTTGGCGAGAAAGACGCCGTCGTAGGTGTTGCCCGGCGAGTAGAGCGCGAACATGATCAGCGGCGCGGCGGTGGATTTCTGCACGGTGACGCCCTGGTTGATCACGGCGCTGGGCAATTGCGAGTTCGCCTGGCTGGACCGCATCTGCGCCAGAATCTGGTCGGTGTTGGGATCGGTCTTGATGTTGAAATCCACCGTCAACGTGGACTGGCCGTTATTCGCGTTGAGCGAATACATGTATTCCATGTTGTCCACGCCGGACATCTGCTGCTCGATGGGCGTCGCGACGGACTGGTCCACGGTGCGCGCGTCGGCGCCGGGATACGTCGCCTTCACCTGCACCTGCGGATCGGCGATATTGGGAAATTGCGCGATGGGTAAACCGGACATCGCCACCAGGCCGATGATCACCATCAAAATGGAAATCACCATCGCGACGATGGGCCGGTTGATGAAAAATTTCGACATGACTTAAAAACCGTGGTGACGGCTCATTCGGCGGCGGTGGACCCGTTCGCGCCACCGGCGGCCTCATAGGGAGTCGGGTGAACTTCCACGCCTTCGCGCAATTTCTGGATGCCCTCGGCCACCACCTGGTCACCGGCGCGCACGTTCCCGGTGACGACCCACAACTCACCCACGCGTGCGCCCGTAATCACCGGCCGGATGCTGACCTTGTTGTCCGCGCCGACGATGGCGACGAGATTGCGGCCCTGCAGGTCCGCCACGGCGCGCTGCGGCACGAGCAGGGCGTTTTTTTCGACGCCCACCAGCGCGCGCACGCGCACGAACATGCCGGGCACGAGCAGCCGGTCGGGATTTTCAAATTCGCCGACCACGCGGATGGTGCCGGTTTTCACGTCCACTTGATTATCCGCAAAACGAACTTTTCCCTGACGGGGATAAACCGTGCCGGACGCCAGGGTTAGCTCCAGCGCGGCTCCGCTGGGCGAATTAATTCTCCCGCCCGCCGCGATACGCTGCTCCATGAGCTGTGACATCAGTTGCTGGGACACGGAAAAATAGACCCGGATGGGATCCACCGATTGCACCGTGGTCAGCGCGCCGGAACCGGGCCCGACCAGATTGCCGACCTGCGCCTGCGCCAGGCCAGCCACGCCATCCACCGGCGAAAGGATTTGGCAGAATTGATAATTGAGCCGCGCCGCTTCGGCGGCTGCCATGGCGGCAGCGTTGGACTGGATAGCGTCGTCGAGTTCCTGCTGGCTGATGGCCTGCGTCTTGGCCAGCGGCGTGTAACGTTCGACGTCCATCGAGGTCTTGGCAACCTTGGCCTCCGCCTGATCCAGCGCCGCCTTGTAGGTGCGGTCATCAATCTGGAACAGCACCTGACCGTTCGTCACCGAACTGCCTTCCACATAATTGCGGCTGACCAGATAACCGCTCACCTGCGCGGAAATCGTCGCGTTCACATCCGCCTGCAACGTGCCGACCGACTCGCCATAAATCGGCACATCCTGTTGCACAATCGGAGTGACCTGCACAGTGGGCGGCCCGGCGACCGGTGCCTCCGCCTTTTTGCAGCCGGAAAGCGGAGCCAGCAAGACCAGGGAAAAGACCGGAATCGCCGCCGTGAATAAAATGTTCCTGCGCATGAAGCAAATAGGGTTTTTAAATTCCATCTGACAAGGGAATATTAATCAACTGCCCCAAGTCTTTGCCAGTAAATTATCGCTGCTTTATCCAACAAAATGCCAGGAATTCGAGTGATGTTTCAGAGCCGAATTTGCCCGATGGCCCAGCGCGCGTGTTCGGCGATCAGCGGCTCGGGGTCGCGTGCGGCTTTTTCCAAGGCGGGCAGGGCGGTGGCATCACCGACGTTGCCAAGGGCCACGCAGACGTTGCGCAACAGGCCGCGACGTTTCGTCCGCAGCATCGGCGTGCCGGCAAAGCGTGCCTTGAACCCGGCGTCGTCCAGTTGCAACAAATCAATCAGGTCTGGGGCAGCCAAATCCGCGCGCCCGTGCGGCTTCATCAAATTTCCTTCGCGGGCGAACCGGTTCCAAGGGCAAACCGCCAGGCAGTCATCGCAGCCGTAGATGCGGTTGCCGATGGCCGGCCGAAATTCAACCGGGATGGATCCTTTCAATTCAATGGTGAGGTAGGAAATGCACTTGCGCGCATCCAGTTGGAAGGGCGCGGTGATGGCCTGCGTGGGGCAGGCGGTAAGGCAGCGGGCACAACTGCCGCAATGATTTTTCTCCGGCGCGTCCGGTTCGAGTTCGAGCGTGGTCAGTATTTCGGCGAGAAAAATCCAGTTGCCCAGCCGGCGGCTGATGACGTTGGTATGCTTGCCTACGAAGCCCAGACCGGCGCGCTGGGAGAAGTCGCGTTCCAGCACCGGCCCGGTATCCACATACCAGAGCGATCTCGTCTCTGCACCGCCCAGTTCATTCACAAATTGCGTGAGCTTTTTCAGCCGCTCGCCGAGCACGTCGTGATAATCGGTATAACGGGCGTAGCGGGCGATGATGCCGGCAGATGGCAGATGGCAGATAGCAGATGGGTTTTCGGTTTGATAACTGACCGCCAGTGCAATGACGCTATTGGCGCCGGGTAGAACTTTTTGTGGGTCCATCCGCTTATCGGCGTTGCGCTCCAGCCAGTTCATTTCCCCGTGGTGTTTTTCGGCCAGCCAGCCGGAGAACTTTTCCGCGCTTGCGGGCGGGGCGGCGGTGGTGAAGCGGCAGTCGTCAAAGCCCAGCTCCGCCGCGCGCTGACGGAGGGCGGCTTTCATCGTCGGTGACGGGTGGCGAGCTTGAACTGCAAAACCACCTGCTGCGCGGCCTCGCGGACGGAGCGGAGATCGGTGTTGATCAACACATCCGCCTGCTTGTAAAACGGTTCGCGCGCGGCCAGCAACTCGCGGATTTTTTTCTGTGGGTCGGCATCGTGGAGCAGGGGACGGTGGGACTGGTTGCGGACGCGCTCCCAGATTTTTTCCGGCGACGCCCAGAGGCAGATGACGAGGGCGAAGGATTTCAAGGCCGCGAGATTTTCCGGGTGCGTCGGCAGCCCACCGCCGGTGGCGATCATCGTCTTTTCACGCGCGGAAAGCTCCTGGACCACCTGCCGCTCCAGCGCCCGGAACGCGGGTTCGCCATCCTTGGCAAAAATGTCCCCAATGGTGCGGCCGGTGCGCGCCTGGATGAGTTCGTCGGTGTCCAGAAATTCGAAGCCGAGCAGTTCGGCGGCGTGCCGGCCCACGGAGGTTTTGCCCGTGCCCATGAAGCCGATGAGCGCAAGATTGACCGGTCGCCGGTGAATTTCCATGGCGATGAATTAGCCGAAAAGAGCGGCCAACGCACGCCCATTTTCCCGCGCTCGACAAACCGGCGCATTCCGCTAGAATGACAACGTGAAATTGCCGCCGCTCATTCTGGCATCGGCCTCACCCCGCCGCGCGGCGCTGTTGAAGCTGCTGCCGGTGAAGTTCCAGGTACTGCCCGCGGACGCGCCCGAAGTCGCCCACGAACACCTTTCACCGCTGGAAATCTGCCAGCTCAACGCCCATCGCAAGGCCCGGGCGGTCGCCAAGAAAATTCCCGACGCGCTCGTGGTCGGCGCGGACACGCTGGTGTTTCTCGACAATGAAATCCTCGGCAAACCGCGCAACCTCGCCGAAGCGCGCCGGATGCTGGCGCGGCTGCAGGGCCGCCATCATCAGGTCGTGACCGGTGTCTGCCTGATCCATCTTCGCCGCCATCGCGAGCGGATTTTTGCGGCTAGCACCGACGTGTTGTTTCATCCGCTAACTGCGCCTCAGATCCGCGACTATCTGGCGCACATCCAGCCGCTGGACAAGGCGGGTGCCTACGCGATTCAGGATCGCGGCGAATTCATCATCTCCGAAATCTCCGGCTCCTACAGCAACGTCGTGGGCCTGCCCGTGGAGCAACTCCGCGAGGAACTGGCCGCGTGGAGCAACGGCTGATTGACCGCCGTTGTGCTGGCGTTTTGGCGGGGAGAATTTAGACTGGGCACGCATGCTTGAACCCCTGACCAATCCGCAAATCCGCAAATTCAAAGCGGCGGCGCAGCTGATGGAACCCAGTCTCAAAGTCGGCAAGGCCGGTCTGAGCGACGGCTTTGTCCGCACGGTTGCCGACGAACTGGACCGGCACGAACTGGTAAAAATCAAGTTCGCCGAATTCAAGGAGGAGAAGAAAACCCTCGCGCCCCTGCTGGCGGAGAAAACGGCCAGCCATTTAATCATGCGCGTTGGCAACGTGATGGTGCTGCATCGCCCCAAGCTGGCGACGGTTGCGGCCGCCAATCCGGCGGCGGATTAGTCCAGGCAAGGCGAAGACGGCAGCGTATTTCCCTATGAACCCAGGCTGGCGGCTTCCGCGTATGACCAGGCGACGTTTTCCATGGCGGGCCGTTTTTCCGGTTTTTTCTCCAGGCACGCCATGATGGCGGCGGAGATGATGCGGGGGACATCGAATCCCGCCTGAATCGGCGAGGGCGGCGTCACTTCCCGAATTTGTTGTTCGAGCCGGGCGTTGTCGCCGTCAAAGGGATGCCGGCCGGTGTGAGCATAATAGGCCATGACACCGAAGGCGAAGACATCGCTTTTGAAACCATTCGTGTAATCGCCCGCCCATTTTTCGGGCGACATATATTTGGCCGTGCCGACCGGGTTTTGGTTCTTGTCCGCAATGAAGGGCGGCAGTTGACCGGAAAAATAAGAGTGTGAAAAATCGATCAGGATCGCTTCCGCCGGCCGGGCAGCGGGCACCAGCACGTTCATGCTCTTCAAGTCATTATGGACGATTGGCTGCTCGCAAAGGATGCCGGCGTGAATATCCGCCACCGTCTCCGCCACGCATTGCAGGATTTTAAGGGTTCGGCCGGGTTCCTTTCGGGTGACCCCCGCCAGCACCAACTCATTCAGAGTCAAGGCCTCGATATATCTCAGAAAGAGATGATGCGAAGCGGCGTCATAAGCCATTATTTGCCGGATCCGGGGATGCGTGGCGCCCGCCAGCATGCGGGCTTCATTCGCAATAAAGTTCTCATCCCAGAAATTCTGCGGTTCTTTCAGCAGCGCCGATCCGGGAATCCTGGCAAACTCAACCTTGGAAAGTTTGGATACGCCGGCGGCCACCAATAATGGTTCTTGATGGATGATGCCCGGTATTTTTATTTCGCCCATAATCAATTCCGCTAGCCTGCACTGTCCGTCGGTACCAATCCCGCACCAGACTAGGCCAAGGCGCAGCCCCAAAGTGGCGGAAGGTTTACTTCGCCGCGATCATTCCGCTCTGGCGGGCGTAATTGAAAATGCCGCCGGCATCCACCACCGGGCGCACGTCGCCGAGCGGCTTGAAATGATAAACCTTGCCCGTGGCCTTCGCGGTGACCGTCGCGGCGTCGAGATCCACGGTCACGATGTCGCCGGTCTTTAGGACGTCGCAGAGGCGCTCTGTGATTTCGCACGGATAGAGTTCGCCGGTGGCGACGCAGTTGCGGAAGAAGATGCGGGCGAAGCTTTCTGCGAGCACGAGCTCGCAGTTGGCTGAGCCCATGGCGATGGGTGCGTGTTCGCGCGAGCTGCCGCAGCCGAAATTCTTCCCGCCGACGACGATGGGATAATCGCTGTCGAGCTGGCCTTCCTTGACGTAGCGGACGGGATACAGGGATTTGGGCAAACCGTCGAGGGCGTAGCTGCCGAGCTTCTCGTATTCCTCGGGGATGGTGGGCACGAGGTTCAGGAATTGCGCGGAGATGATCTGGTCGGTGTCAATGTTGTCGCGCACGACATAAACCGGGCCGGTAAAAACAGATTGCATAGCCAGAACAATGTGCCGCGTGCAGGGCGGCATTTCAATCAGATTTGCGCGGATCAATCTGCCGGTGGAGTCGGGCGCATTCCAATTGGACGGTTTTAATGATCAACGCTCTGGATTTCTGCTAAAATCAAACATCAATGGCTGGCTTGGACGGCGGCGGCGGTGGTTGAATTCGCTGCTCGCGTTTGCGGAGGGCGATGACCGCCGCCGTGCAGGCGGTCCAGGTCGGCAGGTCTTCCAGAACGGGAATGAGTTCCACCACAAATGTCGGCAGAAGAAGAATGTGGAAACCGATGACCCACGTGATCAAAACCATGGCCACGCAATCAATGGCCTGGTCAATGACGACCCAGCCGAGTGGCCCGAGGAGAAGTTGCAATCCGTCCGCCGCCATGGCCATGGCCATGGCCACGATCATCCGGGCCTTGGTCAGCCGCGGGGCGCGGAAGATCGATTTGAGCTTTTCCGGCAATTTCATCCGCGGATATTAGACCCAATCGGCTTGCCGCGATAAAGCCCGTTTCTTAAAGTAGGCCGTGCTCGATATCAAATTGATCCGCGAAAAGACCGGGTTTGTCCGCGAACGCCTCGCTACGCGCGGGGCCGGGGACGAGACGAAAATTGATGAAATCCTCAAGCTCGACGAACAGCGCCGGAAATCCCTGGCCGAAGTGGAGACGTTGAAATCCCAGCGCAACCGCGTCTCCAAGGAGATTGGCGCGCTGATGGGCCAGAAGAAGCTCGCGGAGGCCGAAGCCAAGAAAGCCGAGACTAAGGATTTGGGCGACCAGATCGCCACGCTCGACAAGGCGGCGGCGGCGGCCGAGGCGGCGCGCGACGAACTGATGCTGCAATTGCCAAATCTCCCCCACGAATCGGTGGTGTTGGGAAAAAGCGCGGAGGAAAACCCGGAGATCCGAACCCATGGCGAGAAGGCGAGTTACGCCTTCAAACCCAAATCGCACGTGGAATTGTGCGAGTCGCTCAAGCTGGTGGATTTCGCGCGGGCGGCAAAGCTTTCGGGCAGCGGGTTCCTGCTCTACACCAACTGGGGCGCGCGGCTGGAGCGGGCGTTGATCTCCTTCCTGCTCGATTTGCACAACTCCCAGCACGGCTACACGGAAGTCTCGCCGCCGTTCATGGTCGGCGAACAGTGCATGGTCGGCGTGGGGCAGTTCCCCAAATTCAAGGACCAGTATTACGGCGTGGCCGAAGGCGGCCGGGCGGAGGAGCTGGGCAAATTGTATCTCATCCCCACGGCGGAGACGCCGGTGGCGAATATTCATCGCGAGGAAATCCTGCCAGAGAAACAGTTGCCGGTGAAATATTGCGCCTACACGCCGTGTTTCCGCGGCGAGGCGGGCGCGGCGGGCGTCGGCACGCGCGGCATGATCCGGGTCCACCAGTTCGACAAGGTGGAATTGATCAAAATCGTCAAGCCGGAGCATGGCTATGACGAACTGGAGCAGATGGTGGCGAACGCCGAAAAAGTTCTGCAACTGCTCGGCTTGCATTACCGCGTCATCCTGCTTTGCACCGGCGACATGGGTTTCGGGAGCGCCAAGACCTACGACATCGAGGTCTGGGCGCCGGGGCAGGGGAGCTATCTCGAAGTTTCGAGCTGCTCCAACTGCGAAGATTTTCAATCGCGCCGGATGAATTTACGTTTCAAGACCGAGACCGGCGAAAATAAATTCCCGCATATTCTTAACGGCAGCGGCACGGCGCTGGCGCGGCTGTTTGTGGCGCTCATCGAAACCCACCAGCAGACCGACGGGAGCGTAAAGGTACCCGAGGCGCTGCAGCCGTATTTGAAAACGGACGTGATTCGTTGAAAGGTTGAATTGAGATTGGTTAAATCGGCACTGAGCATCGATTCAACCACTTAACAAAATGAATATTCTTCTCGCCAGCGGCGAAGTCTATCCGTATTCGAAGACGGGCGGCCTGGCGGACATGGTCGGCGCACTGGCGGTGGCACTGGCGAACGCTGGACACGAGGCGCGGGTCGTCACCCCGCTTTACCGCGGCATTCGCGAGAAGTTTCCGGCACTGCGCAAGGTCGACTGGCAGTTCGACCTGCCAATGGGCCTGGAGCACATTCAGGCGGAATTATGGGAACTGGATGTGGCGCGGGGGCTGAAGATCTATTTTGTGGATCAGCCCGGATATTTTGACCGCGCCGGAATTTACCAGGAGAACCATTTCAGCTACGCGGACAACGCTGAGCGCTTTATCTTTTTCTCCAAATGCGTCGCCCATCTGGCGCGCTATCTGCCATGGCGGCCGGACGTCGTCCACGTACACGATTGGCAGGTGGGCCTCGTGCCGGCCCTGATCTTGCAGCAGAAAACGGAAGGGTGGGGGAATCCACCGCCAACCTGCCTGACCATCCACAACCTGGCCTATCAGGGCGTGTTCCCGGAAGCGGCGTTCGCCTTGACCAACCTGCCGGAACACCTGTTCCACACCGAGGGGGTGGAGTTTTTCGGTCTGTTAAACTGCCTGAAAGCCGGCATCGCTTACGCGGATGTTATCACCACTGTCAGCCCACGCTACGCCCGCGAAATCACCACCGAGGAACTCGGCTGCGGACTCGACGGTTTATTGCGCCAGCGGCAAAAGAACCTGATCGGCATTCTGAACGGCGTTGACTACGGCGAATGGAACACCAACCGGAATCCGCACCTGCCCAAGCCGTATACCATCGGGCGCATGGCGGGAAAAAACTTCAACAAGCGGAAGCTGCAAAAAGATCTCGGATTGCCCGTCAATGAATCCATCCCGCTCTTTGGCACCATTTCCCGCTTGGCGGAACAAAAAGGCGTGGACATCCAGCTTGGCGCATTGTCGGAAATGCTGAATGGCAACCTGCAGTTTGTGCTGCTGGGCAGCGGCTCGCCGGAATACGAGCGCGGCTATCGTGACCTAGCCCGGCAATTTCCCGGAAAAGTCGCCGTTCATTTTGGATACGATGAGACGCTGGCGCACCGGATTGAGGCCGGTTGTGATTTCTTCCTGATGCCGTCGCGATTCGAGCCGTGCGGCCTGAACCAGATGTACAGCCTCCGGTATGGGACCATTCCGATTGTCCGCGCCACCGGTGGACTCGACGACAGCGTCATCGATTGGACGCAAAACCCCCGGCTGGCAACCGGCATCAAGTTTTTTGAATACACCTCGCGCTCGCTGGCCAAGGCGATTCGCAAGGCGCTGGTTTTGTATGGTCAGGCGAAGTTGTTCCAAATCTGCCGGCGCAACGCGATGAAAGCTGATTTTTCCTGGGACCAGACCGTTCATAATTATCTGAACGTTTACGAGAAATGCTGCAAGCCGGCGATTGTAGCGTGAGACAAGGGAAATTGATTAAATATAACAAACATTGTGCATCTATATTTAATAGCATTTAAAATTGTCGTTTAGGCGGTTTAAGTCATTTTAACTTGTTGTATTTGGCTACGGATCGTCGGACGACCATTCGGGGAAGGATTCTAGGTAATTGCACCAATAGCCGGTTTTTGGTCCCGGGCACCTTTACGCATTGCCCGGTACGGAAGGCGCGGTGACCAGCGCGGGCAACTTCATCCGTGGACATCTTGGCGATCTGCAATTCCCGGCTGCGATGGCCGCGGGCAACTTTGAAAAAATTCGATTCCGTCGGTCCGGGGCAAAGATTGGTGACGCTGACGCCCGTGCCGCGCAACTCCTCGAAAAGCGCCTCGCTGAACGACTGGACGAAGGCCTTGCTGGCATAATAAATCGCCATGTTGGGTCCGGGCAGAAATCCCGCCACGGAACCGACGTTTAGTATGCCACCGCGCCGGCGCTCGACCATGGCCGGCAAAAAAAGGCCGGTCAGCGCGACGAGCGACGCGACATTGACCTGGATGATTTCCAGCTGACGGGCGAGGGGAAGTTCCGCGAAGCTTCCATGCAATCCGAAACCGGCGTTGTTGACTAGCACGTCCACCATGATTCCCCTGCCCTTCAATTCGTCCACAACCCGCTGCGGCGACTCCGGCTGCGCCAAATCCGCCGTGATAACGTGGACTTCAATTTGGTGTTGGCCGCGGAGTTCGGCGGCGAGCGCTTCCAACGCCGCCGCGCTGCGCGCAACAAGGATGAGGGTGGACTTTTCCGCGGCAAAACACCTAGCCAGCTCCAGCCCAATGCCGGAGGATGCGCCCGTGATGAAAACCGTCTCTTTCATTTCCAATTTAGCAATAGATCACCGGTTGCCCCAGCCAAACCGATCGGTCAATGGCCAATAAACAAAAAATGATTTTCCGATGACGTTCTGTGCGGGAAAACTGCCCCACGCACGCGAAT
Source organism: uncultured Verrucomicrobia subdivision 3 bacterium (assembly GCA_903870815.1). GTDB lineage: Bacteria > Verrucomicrobiota > Verrucomicrobiia > Limisphaerales > UBA11358 > UBA11358. Next base: position 6,253 of record CAIQEI010000032.1, on the reverse strand, counting down.
CGAAACTGTTGCAGGTGTTGTCGCCCATCACCATATAGCGTTCGCCGTCGTTGTCATAGACGGTCGCGGCGTCGGGGAAATTCGGGGCGAGATTCGGGTAAAGCCCGAACTTCGTGGCCACCGTGCCGTTCACATGACCGGAGAATTGGCTTTCGTGCGGCGGCTGGCTGGGATCGAACCCATAAACCCGCTCGAAGTGCGGCGTTCCGGCGTCAAGCCGCTCACCGTTAATGATCAGGTGCCGGTCATCGCCGATCTGAACCTTTTCATTTGGCAAAACCACCAGCCGTTTGATGTAAAACTGGTCCTGCGGCATCTGAGGATGATCAATGCCTTTGGTCTCAAACACCACAATTTCGCCCCGCTTCGGCTTACGGAAATTGAACGCCAGCCGGTCCACAAACAGATGGTCCCCGGCGCTGACCTTCATCTTCAGCACCTCGTCGCCGGCATGATAAACGCGGGTCGGATCCAATCCGGCGCGCTTTACCAGCGCTTGCTCACCAAAATCCGGCGGAAACCAGAGGGTATGCTCCACCCCACCGATGGTGAGGCTTTGCTTGATGTTGAAGATCAGAAATTTGACCGGTGGACTGACGGAATCAACCATCCCATCCGCCTGCGCAACAACGCGGATGTAGGAATTTCCGTGCAGCCACTCCTTCACCCGCGCCCAGCCGGTCGGAATCTGGATGGCATCGCGCAATTTAATCTGCTCAAAAAGCTCCGAGCGCTCCTTCAGCTTGTCCTCCTGCCAGTAATTGATCTTGGTGAAATCCGGCACCGACGTGACCCCAAACAGCGTCGGCTGCATCGAGCCGGTGGGAATCTTGAAAGGCTGGAGGAAAAAAGTCCGGATGGCCATCGCCACGGCCAGTGCCACGAGCAACACCTCCACGTTTTCGCGCCAGGCGGCATTCGGATACGGTTTGATCCATTTCTCGGCGGCGGACTGCAATTCCTCCGCCTTGACGCGAATTTTGCCCGTGTCCCCCTCGCCCAGGACCGTCTCAAGCTCGTCCAGTTTCAACTGCACCGCCGCGATGGCCGGCGGCGAAAGCAAGTCGCGCTGCGCCTGGAGCAGCCGGCGGTAATGTTTTTTCACCGCGCACGCCTCGCGAACGGTCTTGGAAATGAACCAGCGTAATCTCATGTTGTTGATTTCAAAATACGAATTTCAAATATCGAATAAAAGACAAGATTCCACCTAAATGGTTCATTGGGAATAGTGAAATCAAGTTTAGTTTTCAAAATATCCGTTGCCGTGCCCATTGTGCGACCGGCCGCCGGGTCCGCTGAAACAACGCTTAATCATGCGGATAGGACACAGTCTGAAGCACGGCGAAATAACTGGCCCCCTGCCCTGCTTGCGCGGCCCAAGCGGCCGGGTAAATCAAGTGAGTCGAGGTTGAACCAACTGCAAAAAATCAATCAGTCCGGTTTCAGTCCGTTTACTTGAATTTGATCTTGTTCGGGAGAAACAGGAGGCCGATGCCGCCGATGATCAACATCAGACCCACGGGTCCGATTTTGACCCAAGGAATTCCGTTGACGGGCTTGCCTTGGGCCATGAAGGCGGCGACGGTCAGGAAGAGTCCCAGCGGAACCATCACAAATCCCAGTGCCCGATACCATTTGTTCTTGGTCATAATGAGGAGGGGTCAGGCTTTCAGCACTTCGATGAAGGCTTCCTGCGGGATGTTCACATTGCCGATGGATTTCATGCGTTTTTTGCCTTCCTTCTGCTTTTCCAGAAGCTTGCGCTTGCGCGAGACGTCGCCGCCGTAGCATTTCGCCGTCACGTCCTTGCGGAAGGCGCTGATGACCTCGGACGCGACAATCTTGCCGCCGATGGCGGCCTGGATCTTCACCTGGAACTGCTGGCGCGGGATGACTTCCTTGAGCTTCTCAGCCAGCACCCGTCCCCTGCCCTCCGCCTTCGTCCGGTGCACGATGCACGAAAAGGCATCCATCGGTTCGGTGTTCACCAGCAAATCCAGCTTCACCATGTCGCTCTCGGCGTATTTATCCGGCTCGTAATCCATGGAACCGAAACCGCGCGTGATGCTCTTGATGCGGTCATGGAAATCAATGAGGATCTCGTTCAGCGGAATCAGCGACGTGAGCATGACGCGCCGGGAATCCAAAGTTTCGGTGTGGTCCACGCTGCCGCGCTTCTCGGAAATCAGCGCCATCATGTCGCCGATGTTTTCGTTCGGGCAGATGACGAAGGCCTTCACCATCGGCTCCTCGATCCGGGCGATATAGGTGACGTCCGGCAGGAAGGCGGGGTTGTCAATTTCCTTCATTGTGCCGTCGGACAGATAGACCTTGTAGACCACGCTCGGATAGGTGGCGATGATGTCCATGTCGTATTCGCGCCGCAGCCGCTCCTGCACAATCTCCAGATGCAAAAGGCCCAGGAAGCCGCAGCGGAAGCCGAAGCCCAGCGCGACGGATGTTTCGGACGAATAGACGAAGGCGGAATCGTTGAGTTTGAGCTTGCCCATGGACTGCTTCAACTGCTCGTAGTCCGCCGTGTTGATGGGATAAATCCCGCTGAACACCATCGGATGAATCTCCTTGAAGCCCGGCAGCACGCTGGAAGGATTGCGCGCATCGGTGATGGTGTCGCCCATCTTCACCTCGGACGCGGACTTGATGTTCGCTGTAAAATAACCCGTCTCGCCGACTTCCAGCTTCTCGCGGATGTAAGGTTTCGGATTGAAACTGCCAACTTCCTTGACCTCGACGTTTTTGCCGGAATGCAAAAGCTTCACCTGCTGGCCGGCTTTCAATTCCCCGTTGAAGACGCGTACGTGCGTCACCACGCCCTTATAGGTGTCGAAATATGAATCGAACGCCAGCGCCTGCAAGCTTTGTTCGCCCGTCGGCTTCGGCGGCGGCACGCGCTCGATGATGGCCTCCAGGATGTCCTGGATGCCGATGCCCTGCTTGGCGCTGCAAGGAATGGCCCACTCGGCGGGAATGGCCAGCACATCCTCCAGCTGCCGTTTCGCCTGGGGCACATCCGCGTGGCCGAGGTCAATCTTGTTGATGACAGGGATGATCGTGAGGTTCAACTTCGCCGCGAGATGATAATTCGCCACCGTCTGCGCCTCAACCCCCTGCGCCGCGTCAATTACGAGCAGCGCGCCTTCACATGCGCTCAGGCTGCGCGACACTTCATAGGCAAAATCCACATGGCCGGGCGTGTCGATAAGGTTCAGCTCGTAGGTCTCGCCGTTCTTGGCGGTGTAAAGCATCGTGACCGGATGCGCCTTGATGGTGATGCCGCGCTCGCGCTCCAAATCCATCGCGTCGAGCAGTTGATCCGACATGTCGCGCGTGGCGATGGTGCCGGTCATGTGCAGCAGCCGGTCGGAAAGCGTCGTCTTGCCGTGGTCAATGTGGGCGATGATGCTGAAATTGCGTATGTGTGCGGCGTCCATTTAATCAATAAATCAGAGCGCGACAGCATAACGGCAATACGGTTGAAGAAAAGGAAATTAGACGTGAATGAGGCTACCGGGCCGGCGAGAAAAGACTGGCCGTTTTGGAAATTTTATTGCGAGGCAAAAAGCTAGGCGGCCGGCTTGTCGGTCCGGAAGTATAATAGTTTCACGGCCACGGCGGTTCCCAGCAATGCCATGACGCCGATCGCCATAAGCAGCGCCCCCGGAAAAGCGTCGTTATTGCTAAAATACCATGTGCCCGCCAGGAACGAAACGATGCCAATTAACGCCACAAAGACAAACAACGCCTGACAATATTTTTTAGTCCGGATGGCCCAGATAATCAACCCCCCGGTTGCCAATAACGATATTAAAAATGCCATATTTTGTCCTCAGGAGAATAAATTTTGACGGCGGTTGCGGCTGAACTTTTTTCATGAAGCCAAGCTGGCTCAAATATGTCAATCGCGTAGTACAACTGATCCCTCGGCGCAAGGAGGGTTCAATTTGTCTTCTCGCGCATGTAAACCACCTTGACCGGCTTGGTGCCATGATAAACGTCCAGCAGGTCGGGTATGTGCATTATCATCCAGGGCTGGTTAATGCCCCCGCCGTTTTTAGTGAAAACGAGGTCATCAGCCAGAAAAACCGCCGAGTGCAGGATCTGGGTTTGCTCGTCATTCATCACGAGCAGGATATCGCCGCAAACGGAAGGGGTTTGGACGGCATAAAAATTTTGATTCAGAAAATCAACCAGGTTGGTGGCGTTGGCCAGTTTTCCGTTGGTTGCTTCATTCAGGAAATTATAGGTGGTCCAATTGCAGTCCATGTAGGGATCACCCGGCTGGGGCGGCAGCGGGAAGGTGTAAAGACGGTCGCGGGCAAATTTGGGCAGCAGGTAAAACAGGCTGATGTTCCCGCCTTCGGGCAATCGGGCGAGGGCCTCCAGCATCGGACGGATGTCATTGAAGCGCACGCCGTCCAGCCTTCCCCAGTAGGCAGCAATCTTATCAATGTCTGTCTCCGGCTTGATGCTCAGTCCGGCAAATACCGCCGGCTGCCGCGAAAGCGCCCGCGCCATGTCCACGCGCCGCTTAGCCGTGGGCATCAGTTCCATCAGCGTCTGGTAGTTCGCCAGCAGGGTAACCTCGCCATTCTGATAAACCAGTTTCCTCAAACTCGCGACGTCCTCCGGTGGCAGCTTTTCATCCGTGTAGATGGACTCAATGGTTTTGGCCGGGAAAAACAGGGGGGAATCCAAATGCTCGTTCACGCCCAAGCCAGCCAAGCCCGTGTAAAATTGGAGGCGCGTTCGGGCATCCAGCGACTCGACAAATTCGGGGGAGGGTTTGAGAACCGTGTTGGCGCCATCCTCCTGGACCGACCCCGGCTTGAACAAACTGGTGATTTGCTGGGGGTTGAGACCCGCTTTGGCCAACAAAAGATTGACGGCCTCGGGTTTCATGCCCTTGAACGTCCAAGTTTCTGGCCCCAAAGTGGTTGCTTCGGCCGTCACCAGTTCCGCCGGCCGTTCGAGGATGATGTTGCGGCTAATCAACTCGCCCCACGGGCCGACGTGCACCGTGCGGCTCTTGTCATTGGGATCCACGGCAAACGTATCCGCAAGCTTCCGGGGGTGCCCGAACGCTTTGCGCAGGCCGCGCTGGGGCACAGTAGCACCGCCATTCATCACGCCTACGCCCGGAAAGCCATCGTCATCGCGCCATCGCTGGAAGATTACGAGAACAAACTGAAGTCAACGCCGCCGCCGCCGACGTCATCCGTGCCGGCTTGAGTTTCGGCGCATCACCGATAGGAGGCGGGGTTGACGAAAACTGCGGCGACAGTTTTGAGCGCGGCGATGGTGAGGATGTCGCCATTTAATAGTCTGGCTAAAGCCGAACTCAGTTCGGCTTTTGTCGGACTGTTATACAACGAAGAAATGCCGCATGGAAATGGGTTTTGCACCGTCTGGCTAGAGGCGTAACCCGTTGAAAATGAGTTTGACACGCTGACGGGTCAGGATAAAGATGGCTACATGAGCCAACAGAAATCTAGCCTAAAGCCGGAGTGGCTGAGTTCCGGTGAATATGAATGTTAGACACCGTTCACACGTCATGCAATTTCATGTCATAGAACCAGAAGTTGCAGGCGGTTGGGGCGACAACATCGCTGTTGACCGTTCGGTAGAGCCGTTGCGGATTAAGCATCTACATTATCAGTTCGATGGTTGGTTAGGTGATGATTTGCTCACGACTCATCCTGTTTATATTTGCACGGAGCAGGTCGCCGCAGCATTGCAGGCAGAGAGTTTTTCAGGTTTTGAGCTGACAGACGTTGAGGTCAGTTGCTCCTCACAATTTCGTGAGCTATTTCCAAACCGTAAGCTACCGTCATTTCGTTGGCTACAAATTACGGGCGAAGCGGAGCGAGATGATTTTGGCTTGCGAGACAAGCAGTTGGTTGTATCGGAGCGAGCGTTGTCGTGTTTCAGATCGTTTTCACTAAAGCAGGCACGTGTTCGCACCGTTGCCGAGTTTGAGTGGAATCCGGGGAAGCACACCGACGAGCTTTTTGCCGAGGCCAGAGCTTTTGCGGCTGAGTTGCGGAGACGGAGAGAATTGAAGACGTGATGAGAATGTCACTAACCACGCTGTCTAACAGCAGAAGGAATGTAGTTAACCTGAAGTGAAGCGGAGCGAGATATGGTATAAGTGAGGATGTTCCGCCGCTTCACTTCAGGTTAATTGCATTCCCGGGTTGGACGAAACCGCGTCGAAGGTTCAGCGGGTCAGTGG
>CAIQEI010000031.1 GCA_903870815.1 uncultured Verrucomicrobia subdivision 3 bacterium | reverse complement strand
CTTGTGCGGCGGGTCTTTCTGGTGCTTGGACGCGACGGGCAGGGTCAGATCCATTTTTTTGACCGGCGGGATGGTCGAGATGATGAAGATCACCAGCAACACAAACGCCAGATCGAGCATCGGCGTGATGTTCAGCTCTGACAGCGATTCGTGCGCGCTATGCGAACACTTTTTCATGAATCCATTCCTAGGGCTGCGCCGGATCTGAGGATTCATGGCGTTTCAAGGCGCCGGCGATCTTGTCCTCGATATCGCGGTTGTCCACATAGGCGTGCTCGATCTGGTTGGCATAGCGCGTGGCGAAGCCATCCAGTTCCTGCGTGATGTGGCGGATGGTGGTCACCATGAAGTTGTAGCCGAACATCGCCGGGATGGCGACGAGCAGGCCGGTGACCGTGGCCACCAGCGCGGCGGCCACGCCGGGCGCCATTGCCGTGAGGCTCGCCGAGTTCGACTCGGCGATGCCGGCGAACGTGGACATGACGCCCCAGACCGTGCCGAGCAGGCCGATGAATGGCCCCCCTGCCACGGCCGTGGACAAGACAATCATGCCCTTTTCCAGGGACATCGCCTGCGCCGACGCCGCCTCTTCCAACACTACCTTGACGGCCTCGAAGGCAGCGTTGGTGATTTTGGTGGTGTTGGCGCGCGCCAAGTGGTCGGTGTTGCCCTCGCCAACGCTGACGATCGGCGATATGGCTTTCATCTCCACCGGATTGTTCTTGAGGTGATAGAGCACTTCCTCCGCGCCGCGTTCGTAAAGCGCATAGGCGGGCGCGCCGTCAAACTCCTCACCGCGCTTCTTGATATCCAACGGGTCGCGGGTAGAGGCGTAGGCGGCCAGGAACTTCTTCGTAGCCTTGCGGGCGATGGTCAACTGGCGGAACTTGGAGATGATGATGGTCCAACTGAACAGCGACAGCAGCAGCAGAACGATGACGGTGATCTTGCCCTCGGTGGTCGCATTCTTGATTGCATAGACGGCCGCATTGGCCAGGATGGGTTGGATACTAGTGATCATGTATTTTTAATTAATTTCGTTTAATGGTTCTGACGTCAGGACGCGGGCGGGCACAACGGAGGGTTGGCGTTCAAAGCACAACCACCGCATTAAAACCTGACGCCTAGGTCGACTTGAAACAGGTTATAGCGGCTGATCGGATTCATCTGCGGGATATCCTGACCGCTGCCACCAGTGCCCAAATTGGCATTGATCCGCTGGGCATTGCCGTAGCGAAAAGTGGCGATGACGTTGTCGGACAGGCCATAGGCCACGGCGGCAAAAATGCCCTGCATGTTTTCGCAGCCATTGAAGAAGTCCGTGTCAATCAGATTGGGATCGAGGGAGTATTGTTCGATGTGCTGCCAGTAAGTCCGCAGCTCCCAGGCATTTCGGCTGGAGCTGGTGCCATAAACCACGCCCTGCATCGGGCCCGCCAAGAAGTTGGTGCTGCCAATGCCAAAACCTATCTGATAGGCTTTTACATCCTGCGTCTGGGGCGATGAAATCGGCTGAATTGAATAAGTCTGCGATCCACCCGGCACAGTCTGGCCAGCCTTGGAAGCCGTGTAAGCCGCATTGGCCCGGTCCTGACCATTGATATTATAGGCATAATCCCCAAAAAAGCGCAGGTGCAATTTGGCAAGCGAGACATTCAGTTCGACCGGGATTTCAAGTACCTGCAAATCATTAATGCCTGTTTGATTGGCGGTAAACCCATCATAATAGCCCAAAGGATATCCGCTAAATCCAGCAGCGCCGCCGGTTGAACCTTGTCCGACGTAGGTGTTGTTGAAGCCGGGGGATGCCCCGCTCACAGTCTGATTGTTATTCGCCCCATTTCCCGAGTAATAATATAATACCGGGGCCGCCTTAAGTGAGATGTTTTTGGTGATGTGATAATTAAGACCCGCCTGCCAAGCCAGCAAAAAGACCGGGGTGCCATTGCCTGAATAAAGATTGTTATTGCCTCCAGGCAGGCCGAAATAACCGGATGAGGCCTGATTCGGATTGGTATCCTGATAAACAAACTGACCGAAGGTGGCAAAGAAATCCGCATCGCCAACCGTATGTTTGAAGGTTTCCGCGGCGCCCTCGGGATTGATGCTGCCGCTCCAGACCAACGTCGTAGTGTACAGGGGATTGGGCATCTTACCGATTTTGATGTCCACCCAGTCATCGTGATGCCAGTCAATAAAAGCCTGACCGACGTTGATGCCGGCGGTAGATTTGCCGAAGGGACCCTGATACGGCGTGCCGCTTGCCGAGGTGCCCATGGACACCCAGGTAGAACGCGGATTGGAAGAGGTTTCCAACCTGAGGCCGTAGCTGAAATCATCCGCCAAATCCCCGCGAACGCCCAAACGGATGCTGTAACGCTCCCGATCCAACTTGATGGTGCCGTTCTGGGAATCCTGCGCCTCGCGGGATTCGTAGCGCAATCGGATATCGCCAAAGAGAACGACTTTCTGGAGGACATTACCGATCGGCGACCTCATCAATTCCGGCATATTGTTCGTCTGGCTCAAATCCGCCTGGGCCGCCTTGAGCTCGGCCACTTGGGCTTTGAGATCGTCGGTCTCGGTCTGGAGAGCGGCCGCCGCAGCCTTATATTGGTCCAACTCAGCCTGGCGTTTGGCCGCCTCGGCCTTGACCGAATCCGCCTCCTGCTTGCTGACATATCCCTTTTCGACAAATAAATTCAACAACACATCGTTCGCGTCAGACGTGGAATCAGCACACCATGAACCGCGCGCGGCCAGTACGGCAAGGACCGACAGGATACACCTCATCCGTTCTGCTCGCCGGCCAATTTTAAGAATTCGCATTGGCGAAATGATGCAAATGCAAAGAAACGAACGCATGACGTATTAGTTACAAATAGGTTACAAGCAAGCAGCCGCGGCGGGTGGAGAAAACCAAAACGAATCTAAAAGCTCTTTCCAACCGAGGCCGTCACCAGCGTTGAACCCGGTAGAATCGGGCGGGCGAAGACGGCGAGGGATCCGTGAACCATTGGCCGCCACCGGTGCCGGCCGCCAGCGGCAGGGTCTGCCAGGCGGGAGTCTGCAGGGAGTTTTCGAATTCGAGTTGAAAGACGCGGCCATTTTGAGTGGGCAGCCAAAGGCTGAATCCGTTGGTTCCGAGGCGGGGATGGATTGATTCGGCCTGGGTGACCGGCGGAGCGTTCCCCAAGAGCGCCAGGCTGTGCCAGGCACCGGCCGCCACCTGCACGACGCTGGTCAGATTGGCCGGAACGCTGGATTGTCCAAAATCATTGGTGAGCGTGCCGACCCCAGCGCCCCAAGCAACGACGGTTCCGTCCGCCTTGAGTGCCAACGTATGCCAGCCACCGGCGGCAATTGCCACCACGTTGCTTAAACCTGAAGGAACATTGGTCTGGCCATAATCATTCGCACCCCAAGCCCGTAAGGTTCCATCCGATAAAAGCACAACATTGTGTTTCGCACCGGCGGCTACCGCCACGACATTGCCCAAGCCAGCTGGAATATTGGTCTGGCCGGAAGCATTTGATCCCCACGCCAGCAGATGTCCGTCGGATTGAAGAACCAGATTGTGAAAACTTCCGGCGGCAATGGCCACCACATTAGACAAGCCGGGCGGAACCGTTCCCTGGCCAAAGTTTTCCGCACCGGTCCCACCCCACGCAGCCAGAGTGCCGTCGGTTTTCAGCGCCAGGCTGTGGTAAAACCCGCACGCGATTGCGACCACATTAGTCAGGCCGGCCGGCACAGTGGTTTGACTAAAACTATTGTCACCCGCACCCACCACTTTGCCGTCGGTGCGGAGTGCCAAACTGTGATGAAATCCACACGCGACCGCTACATAATTACTGGCTCCGGCAGGAATAAAATCAATCTCCCCGACGGTATCATCACCCCAACCACGGACCGTTCCGTTGGTCAGCAGCGCCAAACTGTGCCAACCACCGCCAGCCACTTGCGCCACATTGGTCAGGTTCACGGGAACGATCGATTGGCCATAGTTCCGCAAATCCGAGACGAAATTGGTTCCCGCACCCCAGGCAACCACGGCACCACCCCAACAGGATGACACGCCGCCGACAAAGAGCAGCAGAAGGGGCCAAAAAAATGTAGTTGATTTCACCGGAATCATTTTCAGGATCGATATTTCGAAGCTTGAATTTACACCCTTCCGGTGGCGTTTGCAGCAAATAGAAAAAAAACCAAAGTTACTATTTAGTGACGCCGGACGCACAAGTCCGGATAAGTGGAACAATAAATTATTATCAATCTGTTATTCAGTCACTTGCGTATTATTTTTGCATGTCCAAAACCTTTTGATCGATGTCCGGCGACTTGATGTTTTATCACCCTCGACCTGATACATTCTTCAAGCGCAAATAAAAGTAAAATTGCGAAGCGCGATAAAACAAACCAGAAACTCAAAAAACAGCACATGAAAAAAACATTGAAATCAACAATCCAAGGCGTTCTGATCGCGGCGGCGGCGACGTCGGTGGTCAGTTCCGCCCAAGCAGCATACACGTATCAGTCGCTGGCTGGCGCATACCAGCAGGGTGATCTGCTGGCTGGCTTCACCACGGCCAGCGGCAATGACTTGATCGTAAACCTCGGTCTGGCTTCAGCCCTGACCGCCAACAGTGCGTGGAATTTGTCCGGCCTTATGGTGGGCAACCTCGCCGGCGCGACCAGTCTGTCCTGGGGCGTGATCGGAGTTTCAGCTTCAACACCGAATCTGGTGTACTCGACCGTGGACACGGGCGGAACGCCGGCAATCGTTCATAATTTGTCCGGATATAACACCGTCAAGACCTCCGCCAATGGAATTGGCACGTTGATCACCCTGAGCTCGGGCTACGCCACGCCGGCGGCCTCAGCCGCGGGCGATCTCAGCTGGAACGGCGGAACGAGCGTCGGCGGAACGGGCACCTGGTTGAACAACTATGGAAATCCGAACAACCAAACCACGTTCAACATCTCCAGCCCCGGGGCGCTGTACAGCGAAGACTTTTATGCCTCGGGATACAGCCCGTCGGTCACGCAAACGCTGAATGCAAACGCTTTCACGCTGGGCAATTACGGCGGGGCCACGATTTTGAGCTTCGGGATTGATCCGGTTCCGGAACCTTCCTCCTACTATCTGCTTTCCAGCGGCGGCCTGCTTTTGCTTGCCTTGCGCCGTAAATTTGCCCGCATCGCCTAATCCAACCAATAACCACACAAATAAAAAATTTGGCATCGGTTAAATCACAAAGCTGAAGCCATCAACACAACAACAATAAAACACACCATTACAAGAACTATGAAACTTAAATCCATCCTGGCAATCGGTGCCTTGACAGTGGGTCTGGCTGGCGTCGCCGGCGCGACGACCACAAACTTCGTGTACATCAGCGGATCCACGGCGTTCCGTCCGTCTTCCTATGACGCCCTTTACAGCCTGTTCTCCCCGGCTCCGCTGGTGACCGCCGGCAAAGTCTCGACTGTGGGAACACCGGATGCACACACCGCCGGCCAGATGATGTTCGTTGGCAACATCTCCGGCAATCCCTACGTCATCAAATGCGCGTGGTCCGGTTCCGAAGCCGGCATCATTGATGTAACCACGACAGCGGGCAACAAGAAGGAATCCTTTCTGGACACGGGTTTGGCCGGCCAAACCAACACGGCCACGCTCTCCGCGACCGACAGTCATACCGTGGACCTTGCGTTCGCGGACAATGAACAGGGCGTTTCTTTGACCAAAAGCCCGACGCTGACCGGCACGGCACTGGGTATTGTTCCGTTTGTCTGGATGAAGAATGCGCAAACCAACGCCCTCAATACGACGCCTCCGGCGGACTGGGCGCGTTTGAACAACGTGACTGATGCCCAACTCCGCACGGCTCTGGCGGGCGGCTCACCGATGGCCCTGTTCACCGCCAATCCGGCGGACACGAACTGGGCTTATATCTGCGGTCGTGACAACCAGTCCGGCACCTTCGTCAACACCATGCTGGGAACCCAGTTTGGATTGGCGAACTCCCCGAGCCAGGTTGAAATTGACCAGAATCCCACCGGTGTGGCGCATATCCTTGGTGGAGCGCTCTTTTCCGGCAAAGGCGCGAATGTTGGTGGCTATAACAGCGGTGGTACCTTGGTGACGCAGATGACCATCACCGGCAGTGCCACGAATGGTGATGCGGTTTATTTTGCCGCCAGCGGCGTTCAAAACAGCGGCTTTTATGCCATTGGTTATGCCGGATTGTATGACGCCGATGTGGCTTTTGGTATCCAAGCTGGAGAGGTTATCGCCACGCCGAACGGTCCGGCGATTCCGTTGACTTACAACGGCGTTGCCGAGACGGCTGCCAATATTGAAAATGGTACATACTCTTATTGGGGTAATGAGTACCTTTACAAGTCCAAAAACAACCTGTCCACCGGCGGTGGCAGTGTGTACACCTTGTTGTTGACCGCCGTTCCGGCGAACATCGACCATATCCATGCGTTTACGTACAGCGACATGGTGGCCTCGAAGAGCGGTGCGGCCGCCGACCCGACGCACAACTAATCAAAATGGTAATTCGAGACCGGCGTGGGCAAAAGCTCACGCCGGTTTTTGACTTAACGGCGGAAAATCAAACAGGCGCTGCAATGAGGCGAATTTTCACAATTTCGATTTTATTCAACTTTATTCTGGGAGGCGTCCTAGTGTTTCGGCTGACATCTGAGAATAAAGAGCTTTCCTCCCCGAAAACCCCGCCACCGGCAAAATCGCCGGCGGCGGAGGCAACTCTGGAATCATCGCCCAAAAAATCGGCGGAACCCTTCCGCTGGAGTCAGTTGGAATCACCCAACAGCTATTTTGCTTATGTGGCCAAACTGCGTGCGGCGGGTTGCCCCGAACCAACGATCCGTGACATCGTCCAGGGAGATGCTGACCGGGCATTTAATTTTAAGCGCAGGCAGCTCAACTTGGATGGCAGCGGAACCGGTTCCTGGTCGCAAACGGCGGAAAGAATACTGGTCGCGCGCCTGCTGGGAGACGCGTTGCCGGCTGAGGTAGAGGCAATGTCCGTTGCAAAACAACATTTGAATAAAAAGGCGGCCGACGTCTCGTACCCACTGGTGTTTCAAAATGTCGACACCGTGGCCTTGGGATTGACCGACGCACAAAAAGAGGCGGTGGCGGAGATACAGCAGCAGTTTGTGGAAGAGATTGGCGGGGCAAACCAGGATGTCTCCGACCCTGGTTATCTTGAGCGCTGGAAAAAGGCACAACCGGAAATGGACAGCCAACTACGTGCCTGGCTGGGTGGAAAAGCCTTCATGGAATATGAAATGGCAGCTCAAGAAAATGCCGGGGTTATTTCGCCGTAGAATCCATTAAACGGCTATTATCCGAATCCATTCGTTGAAAACATATTAACCACGGATAAACACTGATAAACACGGATCAGCAATGGGGGGGGCCAAGACAACCCGACCTCACCAGACAGCGGGTTTGATTGCCTTTGATTCAACCAGCCGTTTCCCTTTCCAGATCCGTGTTAATCCATGCCCATCCGCGGTTGAACTGCATGGAACCGGATTATGGACTCAGGGCCGCAGGGGAATTGGTTGGCTCAGCCGGAGCCGATGAAGACAAAGGTGGATTGGCTCCAGCTGGCGGTTTCAGGTGGGATTTAGTGTAGTCATTGGCCCGCCGAACGCCTTCAGTCCTCTGGTCGGGCGTTAAACTGGCAGTCACCAGCGAATTGCTGCCATTCAACACTTCCAAGTAGTGCCCAGCCACGGCCGTTCCATTTCTTAAAGCCAGAGTGAACCATTTGTACGCTTCCGCCGGGTCCTTTTCCACCCCCATGCCGCTCTGATACATCCGACCAAGATTTACCTGGGCCTTGCCGTTACCGGCTTCAGCGGCCTGACGATAGCAGCGAACAGCCAGTTCGGGCTGCGCCTCGCCCACATAACCCAGCTCATAGATCAAGCCCAAGGAATTGAGACAATCCGAACGGCCTTGAGCCACGGCGTTGGTGTAGCATTTGAATGCTTCCGGGTAGTTTACTTTAACGCCAACATCACCGAACATAAAAAGATCACCCAGCGCCACCAGCGCATCAGGTTGATTCTGTTCCGCCGACTGGCGATACCATTTTAACGCTTCCGGTAAATCTTTGGGAACACCACGTCCCAAAAAATAAATCCGCCCCAGACTGTATTGAGCCAGCGAATCACCCTGCACGGCCGCCTGCCGGTACCAACCGGCGGATGCTTCAAAATCCTGTTTTACTCCCAAGCCTTTGGCATAAAACGCCCCCAGATCATTTTGGGCGAAGGCGAAACCCTGCGCCGCCGCCTGCCGATAATACTCGGCCGCCTTGACATAATCCCGGGGAACGCCCTGGCCGCGCGCGTAATGCTGGCCGAGAAAATATTCCGCGCCGGGGTCGCCATGAGCCGCCGCCGTCCGCGCGGATTCCAAAGTGAATTCCTCAGCGGCCCACAGGGAAACCGGAATGAAAGCGAAAGCCAGAACCAGACCAAACCCTGGCGCGAATAACATTTTACACGTTGTTTTCATGGTAGGAATGTTGACAAACTGATGAATACATTGTCATGTCACATTTCGGTTACAATTGTTACAGCAATGCGGGCTGCGTTACAATCACAAGTCACTTGGTAATTCCATTTTTGTTTTCCATAAATAAAATCATAACTAATTTATAATAAGCAAGATATGTATAGTAATAAAATGTCATTTAACAGGTTGT